>JBEKNN010000243.1:0-13866 GCA_049522755.1 Bryobacteraceae bacterium
GGCCACCATCGGGATTAACGATAGCACCAACAGGTTGGAGCAGCTCACGGCCGATGTGGCGCGGATTCGGGCGGCCAACGGAGATCCGCGCGGGGCAGCGACGACGGAAACGGGCGTGAACCCGCGCTTGAACATCTTTGCCAACACCGACCATGGCGGAGTGCAGGAAAAGACGCAGCAGATTCCTGGGCTGAGGGAGTGGTTCTACGCGCAATCGAATAACGGCAACATTCCTCCCAACGTGCGATTTGTCAGGCCGCTGCCGCTCGATCAGGAGTACACCGCGCCCATAGCGGCGACGGTGAAGGCGTCCGATCCAGACGGGAAGATCGACCGGGTCGAGTTTTGCATCGGCGACAAGGCCCTGTTCGTCGCGCGCCAGCAACCGTTCGAGTACACCTTCACCGATCTGGCCCCCGGGATCCATACCCTCTCGGCCCGCGCGGTAGACGACGGCGGAAAGTCCCGTACGGCCGAGGTTACGATCCGCGTCGGCTCCCCCAGGAAGGAATAGCTTTTCGACAACGATTACAAGGGCAGTGGCGCCGCGGCTCCTGTACTACTGTTCGGCAGAAACTCAAGAGATGTTGTCGATCTTAGTTAGGCCGTGATTCCCGGTTCCCGAAACAAGCCTCTCATCTGGTGTTGAAGAGCGGCGTAATGCGCGTCGATGGGTGCGGTCCGTGTGGGCCGACGTCCAGGTTTGAGTTCACGCTGGGCTGCGAGCAGGGGTTTAATCACGTCATCGCGAATCACGATCAGGGCTGCCTTTCAGAACTGCCAGCAATCGCTGCAAAGTTCCGAGCCGGATAGCGGCTCGCCGTTTCCCACCAACAAACGGAACGACCTTACGTTCGACATTGTTGCGCAGGTCCAGTTCAGCAAGTTGATTTCGCCCTCCATGGTCAATAGCGCGACCCTCGCCATGAAGCGCTGTACCGTGAATCACGTGGTGGACGGGTTTCCGGATGTGGATCAGGTTCCAGGGTTCTCGGAAACACTGCCCTTCGATGGATTCCTATCCAATCGCATTCCCTTAGTTGATGGATAAATTGCACATTAAAGCTGCTGTGCTGTCCATCTCTTCTCCGGGCGTACACTTTGGCGATGATCTTAAAGGCCAAACAAACTCGCGCGGCAGAGTGAATGAAGAAGGAAGCAGGCTGAGAGAAGCGCATCCCGGGCGTTTCGGCTTGTTCGCAGTGACGCCGCCGCCCAATGTAGAGATGGCCATCGAAGAGGCCGTCTATGGCGACCCCAGGGTCGATCCATTCTACGCTGAGTTAAACAGCCACAAGGCGGCGATGTTCATTCATCCCACTTCGCCTTCTTGCTATGGTTGCGGCGTGCTTGCGCTGGGCTATCCCGGACCCATGCTGGAGTTCATGTTTGAGACGACACGCACGGTGACGCACCTTGTTCATCGTTCCACACGCGGGGCCGCACTTCCACACCGATGGCGGCCGTCGAGGACGCGGCGTCCGGCCTCGACGCGACGCCTCTCCTGGAGATGAAGCTTCGGCAGGCGGTGAGGATAGGAAATGCCCTTAAGTTGTTTGTCGATTTCAAGGTAAGGACGCCTTCCGGTTTCCATCTGCCGGCACGGAACAGTCGACGGACTAAGATGCCCCTTGTGAGATTCCCAGGCGATTCAGATCCCGGATCGGTACACGCCAAAGAAGCTTTGCACCGCGCTGCTCAATCGATCTCCGGCGCCACCTACGACGGCAAGCAATGGGCAATGGCGCGCTGCGCGAAACTGGATGCCGGCAAACTACAGGCCATCGTCCATGCTCTCCGACCCCACGCCGCTGCTTCCGTCGAGGCCGCCAAATGCGCCGTGTACATCTTCCACAATCGCGCACGCATGCGCTACCCAAAGTTTCACGCCCAGGGTTTGTGCACATCTACCGGCGTCCTTGAGGCTGGATGCAAAGTGGCGATTGGAACTCGCCTCAAACGATCTGGCATGCACCGGACCGTCAATGGCGCAACGCCATCATCGCCCTGCGCTGCCCCAAACTCAGCGGACGTTTTGAGGACTTCTGGGGGCGTCGTTCCGATCAGGCTACCGCATGACTCCATCCCCCAAGTTCTGGCGTGCGCCCATTCTATGGAGCGGGGTACGGGATTCGAACCCGTGTAAATCAGCTTGGAAGGCTGACGCCCAACCACTAGGCCAACCCCGCGACGGAACTCAATCGGGCAGATCCTATTCTAACAGCGCGGCCGCGCCTGGCGCATCCTCAATTGTGGGGCCTCTTGTGAGGCGGTCCCTTGATCCACAGCCAGACGGCGCCCCGTCTGGACTGGAGTCGCGGGACCGGAGGTCAGCCTCTGGGTCAGCTAGATGCGGAAATCGAGGAGAAGTGTTAAAGACGTGTAAACCTGACCGGTCCTAAGGCGACTCCATCACCCAATCTTGCCCGAATCCTACGATGCCGCTATGGCCTTTGGATTGCTATGTCGATATGCAGAGGAAGGGAGCCGATCATGCTCGTCGCTGGGGGATTAGGGGTTTTGGTTGTGTTTTGCTTGCTGTTGTCAATGGTTCAGACACCGCCGGCGATCGGACGGTAGTCCATAACTGTGGCAAATGGAAACGCCAGATGGACACACTGTTGCGTGCGGTGTTCCACGCGGTGCTCAGTGCGGCCCGCTGAACGGTTGCGTTTAGATTACGAAGCAACTCGCTTCGGCCAACCGAAGGTTTCGATAGCCCCTACCACGGACGCCTGTTCGTCCAGCGTCAAATCGTTATAGAACGGCAGCCGCAGCAACCGGTCGCTGACGTTTTCGCACACCGGGCAATCGCCCTCGCGCCCGCCGAACTTGCGCCCCATGTCGGAAAGGTGCAGCGGCAGGTAGTGAAATACGCTCAAGATCCCTTCCGATTTCAGATGGTTGATGAGCGCCGTGCGTTCGCCAAGCGAAGGCAGAAGGATATAGAACATGTGGTACGGTTGCTCGCAGCCTTCGGGAATCTGCGGCAATCCCACGCCGAACTCACGCGCCCACGGCTGCAGGCGCTCCCAGTAGAATTCCCAGACGCGCTTGCGTTTCGCCTGTATCTCGCGATGCGCTTCCAGTTGCGCGAACAGAAACGCCGCCAGCAGATCGGATGGCAGATAGCTCGACCCGATATCCGTCCACGTGTACTTGTCGACCTCCCCGCGAAAGAAGCGGCCCCGGTTGGTGCCCTTCTCGCGGATGACTTCCGCCCGCTCCACGTAGCGCTGGTTGTTGATAATCAGCGCTCCGCCCTCGCCGCAGATTGCGTTCTTGGTTTCGTGAAAGCTCTGCGAAGCCAGGTCGCCGAACGTGCCCAACTTCCGTCCCTTGTACTTGGCGAACAGGCCGTGGGCATTGTCTTCCACCACAGTGATGCCGCGCGCGGCGGCAATCTGGCAGATGCGGTCCATCTCGCATCCAACGCCCGCGTAATGCACCGGCACAATCGCCCTGGTGCGCGGCGAAATAGCGGATTCGATCAGTTCCTCGTTCAGGTTTAGGGTATCCGGCCGGATATCGACGAACACAGGCAGCGCGCCCCGCAGCACGAACGCGTTGACGGTGGAAACGAAGGTGAACGAGGGAACAATCACCTCGTCGCCCGCTCGAATATCCAGCAGCAAGGCCGCCATTTCGAGCGCGTGCGTGCAGGAAGTGGTCAACAGAGCCTTGGGGCTGCCCAGCAACTGCTCGAGAAATGCATGGCACTTGCGCGTAAAAGCGCCGTCACCGGAGCTGTGGCCGTCGGCGATTGCCTGGTTGACGTATAGCCACTCTTTACCCGCCAGCCCCGGCTTGTTGAAGGGAATGCGGTACGCAGAACTCATTGGTGTGCCTGCCTATGCCCCATTTCCGTCTATGTTAGCTCACCTCTCGGGGAGCGCTGTTTGGGAAAGGTGCGGCGATATACGGGGCTCGGAACCTGGCAGCGCTGTTTCTTGGCTTTCGAGGCGTTCAGAGATTCCGCAACCTTTCAATTCAATGTGACTGACCACCTGACGGCGGAATGGGTCGTCCAACAACTGCGCGAAGCACCGGAAGCGGCTCCGTATCGATATGCCATCTTCGATCGAGATTCGACGTTCAAGTGAGGAGGTGGTCACGTTCCTGGAGGCGACGGGACTGAAGCCCAAACGGACGAGCGTACAGGCGCCTTGGCAGAACGGAGTCGCGGAAAGATGGATTGACAGCGCCCGCCGAGACTGCTTCATCGATACGTCTGGAAAGCAACCGCGTAAACATGCAGTGAAATTCCCAGGACGTCGCAAGGTCGATCATTACAGTGCGGCGATGTGACAGTGCGGCGATGTGCGGCCCGGATCCACTTTGACACGCGCTTTGACTCGCGTAGGCGCAAGGCGGATTTCCTCTGTTTCCTCTTTCTGAAAATCGGTGATTTGCGTTTCATGTTGGCGGTCTCCTTGCCGCTAAACATGATCCTTTAGCAATTGCCAATCCCCTCCGGATTGCCCGTTCATTCGCAAGAAAATTCTCATCATTCCGTAACAGGGCCCATGGTAGCGTGTAGGAGCATTTTGAAAGGACTTGGGGGAAGGCAATCTGGGCTTGGCCCTGAAGAAGAGGAGGGCCGCATGGGACGTGGCCGCATCAGCGGAGTTCTGGGGGCGGGACGCGCCTCAGCGTCGATCGTCGGACTGGCGATATTGTCCGTGGCAGGGGTGTGTTCGGCGGCCCAAAACGTGGCCGAAACGGGGTCCACGTTAATCTATCCGTTGTTCCAAGGCTGGGTTGGCGCCTACGCGAAAGTCGATCCTGCCGTGCACATGACGACGGGCGCCACGGGTTCAGAGGCCGGCATCAGCCAGGCCATCGCGGGGCAGGCTCAGATAGGCACATCGGACGCGTATATGTCCGACACGCAGGCCAAGGCCAATCCCAACATCCTCAATATACCGCTGGCGATCTCGGCGCAGCTGATCGTAGCTAATCTGCCCGAGCTGGCGGGCTCCACGCTGAAGTTAAGCGGTCCCGTGCTAGCTGGCATTTATTCTGGAAAGATCCGGGAATGGGATGCGGGGCCCATCGCGGCGCTCAATGGCGGCGTACACTTGCCGCACCAGACGATCGTGCCGGTCCATCGCGCCGATGGTTCTGGGGATACCTTCGTCTTCACCCAGTTTCTGACCTTCTCCACTCCCGAATTGGAGGGTGTTTCCCCACCCGGGAGTTGGGAAAACGCCGTCTACTACGGCACCACGGTGCATTGGCCTGCGGTAGCGGGCAGCCTGACGGCATCCAGCAATCGGGACATGGCGCAGAAACTTGCCAGCACGCCTTATGCGGTCGGATATGTTGGCGAGGCCGATGCGCATAAGGCCGGCCTCAAAGCTGCGATGTTGCAAAACGAGGATGGGAATTTCGTGCTTCCGACCGCAGCCACGATCACCGCCGCGGCCGCTTCGCTCACGCCACGCACGCCGCCCGATGAGCGCCTGACGCTGGTGTTCGCGCCGGGAGCGAATTCTTATCCGCTGATCAACTACGAATACGCTATTGTCGCCGAGAAGCAGCCGAACGCGCAGGTTGCGGCGGCGATCGGTAATTTTCTTGTTTGGTGCATCTCGCCGCAAGGCGGCAGTGCGGCGAGCTTCCTTGACCCTGTTCACTTCATTGCGCTGCCAGCATCGATCCGCGCGCTCAGTGAGGTACAGATTGCCAAAATCCGGTAGGAGGGCGGCAAGCTGTGGCGCAACTGTCCGATCTGCCGGGCCATCTCTGAAGGGGCACAGCTATGCAAGATAATGCCAATCCCACGACGGGCGAGCCGCGCACCGTCCAGCACTATATCGATGAGTTGCCGATGTGGCCGGATGGCACCCGCCTTCTATCCACCCCAATGACCGGGATGCAGCGGCTGATCTGGTTGCTGGCCGCGGCCGGCAAGTTCTTCGAGGGCTACGTGGTTTTCATGACGGGTGTGGCGCTGCCGCTGATCGCCCGTCAATTCGGCATCAGTCCCGCTCAGAACGGCTTCATCAGTGCGGCGAGCTTGTGCGGCATCCTGATCGGCGCGGTCGGGCTTGGCAGTTTGTCGGATCAGTACGGACGCAAGTCGATGTTCATCGTGGAAATGATCATCTTCACCGCATTCCTTGGCGCGGCGGTGTTCTGTGCCAGTTTCACGTCCCTGGTGATCTGTCTGTTTGGACTCGGGCTCGCGCTTGGTTGCGACTATCCGACGGCGCACATGATTATTTCCGAGAATATCCCCAGCACCAGCCGCGGAAAGCTGGTGCTGGGGGCGTTCGCGTTCCAGGCAGTAGGCGCATTGTGCGGCACCGCGGTTGGCTATGCGGTGCTGGTCGTCCTGCCGACTCTCGATGCCTGGCGCTGGATGTTTGCGACCGCGGTCGTGCCCGCCCTTCTCGTCACCATCGGGCGTTTCTTCATCACCGAAAGCGCGAACTGGCTGCACACGCGCGGCGCTACCGATCAGGCCACACTCGCGGCCCGACGGCTGCTAATGCGCAAGCCGCAATATCCGGGGAATATCGTCCTGACGCCCCAGCAATCGGGCGCCGGCGGAAATGCACATGGGGGCGGTTCTTTCGTGTCATTGTTCAGCCGGCGCTACCGCCGCGCAACCATCCTCGCCTCTGTGCCCTGGTTCCTGCAGGACCTCAGCACATATGGCATCGGCATCTTCACGCCGACGATCCTGGCCGCCGCAATCGGCAAGGAGGCCGATCACGTCCGCAGTTTGAGCGATCTGATTGCGAACGACATCCTGGCCGCCAGGGGAGCGGCTATGATCACGCTGCTGCTGATTGTTGGGATTGCCTTTGCCGTTGTGCTTGCCGATAAGCTGGGGAGGATTTGGCTGCAAATTGTCGGCTTCATCGGCTGTGCGGTCGGGCTGCTTCTCGCTTCCCTCTCCGTCGATATCACCGGCGGACTTAAGGTGCCGTTGATCTTCACGGGCTTTATGCTGTTCAATTTCATGACCAATCTTGGCCCGAATGCACAGACCTACCTTCTCGCCGGCGAGGTCTTCCCGACCGCAATCCGCGGAAAGGGCGCCGGGTTTGCGGCCGCCTTCGCCAAGATTGGCGCCGTCGCGACCGCGTTCCTATTCCCCATCCTGCTGGTCACGATCGGCACACGGTGGCTGCTTTACGGCCTGATCGTCGCATCGCTGCTAGGCGCGGTAGTGACGTGGATGTTCCGCATCGAGACCACGGGCGTCAATCTCGACCATATCGGCGAGGCGGCCGGCGAGCCGGCGAGTTCCAGGGCAATCGCTTGAGGGCTGGCGGAGAGGATTTGCGTCGCAGCCTGGGATGGGCAATTCGGGTGGTCGCCCGGCCCAGGCTCCGCCTTCACCGACTCTTGCGCTCTCCATGGTCGCGCAAGGAACGACGTTCCAGATCTCGGCGGCGTATTGCACAATCGTCCGGTCGCTTGAGAACGGTCCGGAACTGGCGACGTTGAGAACGACGGCCCGTGGCGTCGCCATGTCGGGATCGATGGCGCAGTCGAAGATCGGGCGCCGTTCATACAGTCCGTTCGGGTCGCTGTGATTTGGAAAAAGCTAGACTTGTCGAAATCGACGAGACAAGATCCTGTTAAATAAATCGTATTGAAACGCAATATTCATCGATTAGCGACTCTGGCGGTTTACGGTAGTAATTTTCCAGGTGAGAAATACTATGAGCGCTGCGCCTTCCATGGTGTCGATTGGGGATGATGGGGTACTCAACCGGGAGCTATCGCCCGATTTGTCGGAAGTGTGGATCGATCGGGATTTAGGCTGGTTGGATTTCAATGAACGAGTGCTCGCAGAGGCGCTGGATGAGAGAACGCCGCTCCTCGAGAGGGCAAAGTTTCTCGCGATCGTCACTTCCAACCTCGACGAATTCTTCATGAAGCGGGTCGCGGTTCTGCGAAAAGGGTCCACGCCGGAACGGGTTGACTTGCTCCAGAAGGTCCGGGAGAGAATTGTTCAATGTCTCGATCGGCAGGCCGCGTGCTTCAGGGATGCGATCGTCCCTGGACTGGCCAGCCATGGCGTCCATCTCAGGAAATGGGATGACCTGACCGGCGCGCAACAGGCCGAAGCGAGCGCGTACTTCGATTCGGAGATCTCGCCGGCTCTCACGCCCCTGGTTTTCGATCCGGCTCATCCCTTCCCGTTTCTTTCCAACTTGTCGACTTCGCTGGCATTTCTACTGACGGATACGCAGAAGGGCGTCACCTCTTACGCGCGCGTCAAGATACCGCCGGTGCTGAAACCGTGGCTTCCCCTCGAAGCGGACGTGCCCGCCGGGCAGAGGCTTTTTGTCCCTCTTTACGAAGTGATTCGCGGCAATGCCGCCAAGCTATACGCCGGGATGAAGCTTACGGGAAGAACCTTATTCCGCTTAACGCGCGACGCTGAAGTCGAGCTGGACGAAGAATCCGACGAAGAGTTGCGCGATCAGGTCGCCGAACAAATCAGGCTGCGCCGCTACGAACCCGTGGTGCGGCTCGAGTTCGCCCAAGACTCCGATTCCTCGATCCGGGAGATGTTGCGGCAGCGGTTTGAGCTATCGGCGGCGGATATCTACGATTCGCCCGGCGAGTTGGATTACACGTCGCTGTTTCAGATCGCGGGGTTGCCGCTGCCGGCGTTGCGCGATCCGTCGTGGACCCCGCTGCCTGCGCCGGCGATCGAGAATAGCCAGGACATTTTCGCGGCCATCCGATGCGGCGATATTCTGGTCCATCATCCCTACGAGAGCTTTGAGGCCAGCGTGGAACAGTTCGTCGCCGAGGCCGCCAAGGATGCGGAGACAGTCGTGGTGAAGATGACCGCGTACCGCATCGGGGACGACACGCCGTTTGTGAAGTCGCTGGTGAAGGCCGCCGAAAGCGGTAAACAGGTGGCCTGCGTCATCGAGCTAAAGGCCCGCTTTGACGAAGAACGGAATCTGCATTGGGCAGCCGAACTGGAGCGCGCTGGAGCTCACGTCACTTTCGGCGTGCAAGGCCTCAAGACCCACGCGAAGCTGGCGCTGGTCGTCCGCAAAGAGGCGTCCGGCCTGCGAAGCTACGTTCATATCGGCACCGGGAATTACCACGTGCGCACGGCCAGGCTGTATGCGGACGTGGGATTGTTCACGTGCAATCCCGCCATCACCCGGGATGTGATCAAACTGTTCCACCACCTGACCGGTCATTCTCAATCGCCCGTTTGTTCGAACCTGCTGGTCGCGCCGGCAGGCATGCGTCCGCGTCTCATCGAGCTCATCAGGAAGGAAATCGCCAACAAGAAGGCGAATCTTCCGGCGCGAATTATCGCGAAAATGAATCAACTGGAGGATCCGGAAATTATCGGCGCCCTGTGCGACGCCGCAGCCGCGGGCGTTCCCGTTGAGTTGATCGTCCGAGGATTTTGCTGCCTCCGGCCCGGCGTTCCCGGCCGTACGGAGGGCCTGCGGGTCCGTTCGATCGTCGGGCGGTATCTGGAGCATTCCCGCATTTTTCACTTCGCCGCGGCGCTGGAAGATCCCAAGCAGGGGGATTTCTTCATCGGCTCAGCCGACTGGATGTATCGCAATCTTTCCAAGCGAGTCGAGGTCGTCACTCCCGTGCTCGCCCGGGACGTGAAGGAGAAATTGTGGGAGATCCTAACAATCATTCTGAGGGACCGCCGGCAGGCATGGCAGCTTCACGAAGACGGGACGTACTCTCGCATGGAATGCGGCGGCTCGAGTGATGGACCCGAGGCATTCGGGACCCACGCGACTCTGATGGAACTGGCGCGCCGCAGGTCGGAATAATTTCAATAAAGTCTCAGGAGGCAAACCAAATGGAGACGGAAGCAACTCACGAGATGGCCCACTCGCTCGGCGCCACTGACAACGAAGAACATGTTCGTGCACCGCACGTCCGCGGTAACAAGAGCGTGAAGTGGGTCTTTCAAACCGGAGATCGCTCCAATTGCCGCTTGCGCATTCTGACTCGCCATCCATTTCAGTTTCTTCTTTAATGCTGCAGCCAAGGTTTCAGCGCGAGCCCTAAGTGCAGCCGGATGCTGTAGATCATCACCGGACCCCGGTCGTGATTGTAGGCCGGATTCGTGTCATGCTGCACGTCGAAAGTGGTGTAGAAGCCGGGCACGATGCGCGCTGAGTAGAAGCTCTCCCACACGTATTCAGGAGCGTAGTTCAGCCGTCCGTCGCCGATCAGAAAATCAAGTCCGCCCGCAGCCAGATACTCGCGATGAACGGCAGACAAGCCCCCGGCCGTCAGCGAAGTGCCCACTACGTCGTATTTCCGATGCCAACGCGTGGCCTTTATCGAAACGCCGCCGCTCGCCAGCCGGTCAATCGAGGTAAACGCGAAGCTCTGCGTTTTTCCATCGTTCCACCCCAAACGCGTGAAGATGCCGACGTCGGAATTGATCGCCTGGTCGAAGCTGATGCCTGTGCCGTATTTGAGCGTGCCAACGCGATCGGTAAGAGACACGTTGGGCGTGGTTCCCGTCTGAGCCGCCAGCTTTAAAGCTTCCGCATAATTTCCCGCCTGCGCGCGGTTATCGTAGCCCAGTATGCGAATCGCTCCGTCCCGCTTTCGCCACGAGTAACGCCGTTCCGCTTCCCATACCTGCCCATGATCGCGGAACAGCCGCCGGTCGAATTCCGAACCGTTGGCGATTTGAGGCTCAGCGACGATTCCGTAGCGGAACGCCCACTTCCGTGTGTGAACCTCCTGGACGACACCCCAGGTGTAGCCGCGCGTGTCGGCCGGATAATCCCAGGCGCCGTTGTACATAACCCCCCAGGCCATGAACTGAGTCCGCGGATCGTGCGTGTAGCTGTTGTCGTCGAAAAAATCGGTTATCGTGAAGCGGCCGGCGTAAATCGAATAACGGTTTACGGGCCGCTCGCCGGCGAGCTGATTTTCATCGCTCTCCTGGCGCTCCTTATCCTTGCCGAATCCAAAATCGTGCTGCACATAAAGCCGCGCGATATACGGCTTAGGCGTGGCGCTGGCGACGCGCGGGATCTCCCCATTCGGCTGATCCGCTATGCCGTTCACTCCGCTGAAACCTTTTCCACCCGCGATCTCCGGATCGAAAATCAGAAACGTGTTCTCTTCCAGGCGGACCGTGAAAAACAGGGTCGTGGTGATCGACACGTCACGCTCCATGTAGTCCTTAAGACTGAGCGGACCCTCATATGGCGATCGAAACGTTCCGTGATAATCTCCGATCGAGGTGGCCTGATAATACAGGTTCCAACGCTCCGACTCGGTATCTTGATCGGAATTCGTCTGGGGCGAAGGCGAGGCGTCAGGGACAGCGGGAGCAGGAACCTGGGCATCGCTCCGTATCGACAACACCAAGAGGATTCCGCTGGCGATTATCAGTTTGTAATAAGTCATCGTTCCGCTCCCCTTTGTCTTTTCGAAACCAAGCTATGAACGGAGCCGCGCAGCGCGAACAAGCAGATTTCGCACAGCTCTGGTCATTCGTATCGGGACGCCGCCATTTCCATACCGGCGAGAAATCGCACAACGCCGCAACAGTAGTTCCGGCATTCGGGCGCACCTGGCAGAGCACGCCGCGCAGGCCCCGAGCGAGACACTGGTAGAAAGCTCTCGGCGCGGATAGCGGGCGCTATCGAATCAGAGGCTGGAAGCCGTCAGAGACGGAGGCTCCGCTGACTCGGTATCGATTAGCCGTTCGCGCAAACGACTATTGCGGCCGTCAGACAACATGGCTTCCCTTCTCTTTGAAAATTAGAGGCGGCGATGAACGCCAGCCCATAGACAGAATATACCGGCCGGGGTATGCTTGTAAAGTCCTTTCCGCAATTTATATTGTGACAATTCAGTTATGGCCCACACCTTAGAAGAGAAGAAGAAGTTGCTCAATCGCGTCCGCCGGATCATGGGACAAGTCGCAGCCATTGAAAAAGCGCTGGATCAGGAAGCGGAATGTTCCGACATACTTCACAACATCTCGGCGTGCCGCGGCGCGATGGATGCGCTCATGGCCGAGGTGATTGAAGGGCACATCCGATTCCACATTCTCGCCCAGAACGGAAGCGCAACGGATGAACAGGCGCGCGCCGCCGACGATCTGGTCAGCGCTCTGCGGGCGTATCTCAAATGATCTCGGAAAGGCATAGCATCGGCCAATTGATCGGGCCAAAGCCCGGCGGGAGAATGAGAGTACACTCGAAAAAGATCCGTAATATATGCAGCACTATATTCAGCCTCTTGGATTGAAGCTTCCTGGGAAAGATCACAAAGTGGAACGATCCGATTCTGAGCCGAGCCAATCGCGGCCTCCACTTGCCAGATCTTGACATTGTGGTGGTGCATCGATCCGACGGCAGCGGCACCAGCTATGCCTGGACCGACTATTTGTCGAGGACCAGCCCCGAGTGGAGCGCTCAAGTTGGTTTCAGCCTTACTCCCAAATGGCCGACCGGCCGAGGCGCCACGGGAAATGACGGTGTGGCCAAGCTGGTTAAGGAACTGGGTGGTTCGATTGGCTATGTAGAGTTCATTTACGCATTGCGGAATCATCTCAGCTACGGAAAGATTCGTAACCGGAATGGCGAATTTGTTGAGGCCAGTCTGGAGAGCATCGCGGCCGCTGTAAACCACGCTCCCGGCATTCGCGACGACTTCAAAGGATCGATTGTGGATGCACCTGGCGAGGGCGCCTATCCGATTGCTTCTTTCACGTGGCTGGTGGTCCCGGCCCACATTGCCGACGACGCCAAGCGGAGCGCAATCACCGCGTTTTTGAGGTGGATGCTCGGACCCGGCCAAAGGCAAGCCGCGGCGCTCGGCTATCTCACTCTTCCAAGAGAGATCGTGGCGAGAGAAGAGGCCGCAGTAGCCGGGATTCACTGAATACGCACACGAACCGTGGCAGTTTGAGCAGCAACCGCCCAACGTCCGAAAGGCGCTAAGATGCAGAGGGTGGCGCGTGCCCAATGAGACTCGGAATCGATTTCGGCACTACGCGTATCGTAGTTGCGGCGGCAGATCGCGGAAACTACCACTGGCCGGTTTTGAATCGCCCGACGGGCAAACGCGGGAGTGGTTCCCGCCCCTGGTGGCGATCAATGGTAACGAACGCCGCTACGGCTGGAACGCGTGGCAGGTACAGGGCGATCGCCGGTGGACCTTGCTGCGCTCGCTCAAGCGGTGTCTGAAACGGGCCGGCCCCACGACACAACTGGACCTGGGCGGCTGCACTATGCCGCTCATGGAACTGGCAACCGAGTTGCTTTCGACGCTCCGACAGCAGTTGCGCCAGGCTTCCACGCTGTCGCTCGATCGCGCGGAACCGCTGGAGGTCATGATCGGCGTGCCGACAAATGCCAACAGCAACCAGCGATTCCTGACGGCGGAGGCCTTTCGCGCGGCCGGCTTTCATGTGGTGGGCATGCTCAACGAGCCCTCCGCGGCGAGCGTGGAGTTTGGGCATCGCGAACGGGCGCAGCACAAAGGCCAACCGCGGCGGTCGCTGCTGGTGTATGACCTTGGCGGCGGCGCCTTCGATGCGTCTCTGGTCGAAATGGAAGACGATACGCATACGGTGGTGGCCAGCGCCGGCATCTCCGATCTGGGCGGCGACGACTTCGACGAAATCCTGGCCGGCCTGGCGCTGGAGACGGCCAGCCGGGCCGGGGAACGCGAATCGTTCTCCGCTGCCGAATCTTTCCGCCTGCTGGAGGAGTGCCGCGAGCGCAAGGAGTCGCTGAATCCCAATACGCGCCGACTGGTTGTGGACCTGGAGCGCGTACGCCAAGGGTGGAGTGAGGTTTCGATTGCCGTGGCGCCGTTCTACGAACGCTGCCGGCCGCTGGTGGAACGCACCGCGGAGGT
>JBEKNN010000244.1:0-13851 GCA_049522755.1 Bryobacteraceae bacterium
CCGCGTGGCGAAGGCCGCAAAGGATGCGATTGTTCCGCCGAAGAAGAAATAACCAGCCACGGAACTCGGGCACGAAGAAGATCTAAATCGAAGAAAGTTCCAAAACGGATAAACCCCGCGTGCCCCTTAAAGGGTTCGCGGGGTTTGGTTTTTATTGGATCTTTGAAGCCGAACGACTAAGCCCAACTTGCGGGCTGCGCCTCGAAGCCTACGCCTGCTTCTTTTCTTCGATCTTCTCGTCGTCGTCGCTCTTCAAGGCAGTCTTGAAGTTGCGGATCCCTTCGCCCAAGCCCTTCCCAAGCTCTCCGACTTTCTTGCCTCCGAACAACACCAACGCGAGCACAAGAATGACGATTACCTCGGGACCGCCCAAGCCCAATACGCCGGCAAACTGAATGCCAGTGGGTTCCATACGGCCTCCTTAGATTCCATTGTACCGCCAAATACGGTCCGAACGTTACGCCGGATGCTAAAAAGCTAAAAAGCCGACGCAGAGACGCTGAGCCGCAGAGATCGGAGGGAGAAAACATTCCATCTCTTCTCTGCGTTGCCTCTGCGTCCCAGCGTCTCTGCGTCGAAATCGCCCTTCTCCGCTTACTGGAACAGTCGCCGCAGCGTCACCAAATCGTCGTGCATGCCCGGCGAATACGGCGCCAGCAGCACGTTGATCAGGAACCACATGGTACTGGCCCAGATCAGCCATTGAATCAATTTGTTCGAGCCCAGCACGAACCGCAGAATCATGGACGCGGCGAACGGCAAGACCGCCGTGGCCACCCGGGCATGCGGACTGACGGTATCGACAACGCTCCACAAACCCATAAGGAAGTGTAGCGTGGGCAGGCCGTAGCGGGTCAAGATATCGTCGGTTAGCGCCGGTGGGTTGACGGTGTAGCCTGCGCCATAATAACGGAGGGGCCATGGACTTCGTCGATCAATTAAAATCCCAGGTCAACATCGTCAGCGTGATCGGCCAGTACATGCAGTTGAAAAAGGCATCGCGCGACCGCTATGCGGGCCTGTGTCCGTTCCACAAGGAAAAGACGCCGTCGTTTTCCGTAAGCGAAGGCAAGCAGTTCTATCACTGCTTCGGCTGCCACGTGAGCGGCGACGTGTTGAAGTTTGTGATGGAAATCGAGGGCGTCAGTTTTTACGAAGCCCTCAAGAGCCTGGCCGAGCGGCACGGCATTCCGATGCCGAAGCGTTCGGAGTATTCCGATGAAGATTCCAAAACCCGCGCCGCGCTGATGCAGATGCACGAGCTGGCGCAGGAACACTTCCGCGCCAACCTGCACGGGTCCTCGGGCGAAATCGCGCGGGCGTATCTGGCCGGGCGCGGCGTGCAGCCGGAAACCATCGAACAGTTCGGCCTGGGCTATTCGCTGCCCTCGGGCCGCGCGCTGTTGCGGGTGTTCGAAGAGCGCCAGTTTCCCGCGGCGCAGATGGAAGCGTCGGGGCTGATCGGCCAGCGCGAGGGTGGCGGCTATTATGACCGTTTCCGCAACCGCCTGATGTTTCCCATCCACAAAGAAGACGGCAAGATCATCGCGTTTGGCGGACGCGCACTGGCAGCGGACGAAAAATCCAAGTATCTGAATTCCCCGGAAACACCGATATACAGGAAGAGCTATACGCTCTACAATCTGCATCGCGCGAAAGACGCTATTCGAAAGGAGCAGCGAACGATTCTGGTGGAAGGCTACATGGACGCCATCGGCGTCAGCGCGGCGGGCATCGGCGCGGTGGTGGCAAGCTGCGGAACGGCTCTCACGGCGCAGCAGATCCAGGCGATCAAGCGCCACGCGCCGAACGTTGTGGTGAACTTCGATCCGGATACGGCGGGCGCCAACGCCACCGAGAAGTCCATCGGCATGTTGCTCGAAGAAGACATGAAGGTGCGCATCATGGAGCTGGACGATGGTCTCGATCCCGACGAATACTGCAAGCAGCGCGGCTCCGACGCGTACCGTGAGAAGCTCGACCAAGCCAAGGGTTACTTCCACTGGCTGGCGGACGGCGCGCGAAAGAAGTATGATATTCACACTAGCGAAGGGGTAGTCTCAGTGCTTCAGTTCCTGCTGCCGAAGGTGCAGCGTATTTCAGATCGTTTGGAACGTTTGGCGATCGCGGGCGACCTCGCCAGCTATATCGGCGTGCCGCCGAGCATGGTGCTCGACAGCTTCCGTAAATCGGCCGCGGACCGGCAGGAGAAATACATTGAGCTGCCCAAGACTACGGTGCGGCCGGATGAGCGCGGGCTGATCGCCGTTCTGCTCTCGAACGCCGAAGGCTGCGATGGATTGATCGAAGATTTAACGCGCGTGGAGACTCTCGATCGTTTGGATACGCGGCGCATTTTGCAAGCCATCATGGCGGTGCACGCCGCGGGCGCACGAGTGACCTTCGACGCCGTGGCCGCCCGCCTGGAAGATAATGACCGGCGGATTCTGGCCGAAATGCTGTTTGCGGAAGATCCGGCGGTGGAAGAGTTCGGCATCGAGTGGGGGCGCAAGTGCATCGAGCGCTTGCTCGGCGGCGGAGAGCGGCAGCGCTACATGCAATTGAAAGCGCGCATCAACGAATTGGAGCGCGCGGGAAAACTGGAAGAGGCAATGCGTTTAATGGGAGAATTAGGCAGACTCGGGCGGGGGAATTCGGCGTCGCGCCGTGATGTACAATAATCTGCATTCGTAAGGTTGGGGGAGTTTACGGGGCTTCAGTGGCGATAGATGAAAAGTTCGACGGGCTCGAAAGGCTCGTACAGCTAGGCAAGGGTAAAGGCTACGTCTTATTCGACGAAGTAAGCGAAGTTCTGCCCGGCGAGCTTGCGGGCGGTAGCGAGCTCGATGAGGTATTGGCCGGTCTGGACGTCGCCGGCATTGAGATTCTCGAAGAGCCGAAGGATTTCGACAAGAAGCTCGACGAAGGCGAAGAGACTCTCGATCTGGACCTGCCCGCGGGGTTGGGCGATAAGGTCAACGATCCCGTCCGCATGTACCTGCGTGAGATGGGAACGGTGCCGCTGCTCACGCGCGACGGCGAGGTGGAAATTGCGCGGCGCATCGAGCGCGGGCAAGCCACGGTGTTGAAGTCGCTCTCGCGGGCCCCGCTCGCGATCCAGGAAATCATCGCCATGAACGAGGAAATGGCGAAGGAGCTGCTCTCCGCGCGCGACGTGCTGCAGATCTCCGACCCCATACTCACCGACGAGCTGGTGGAAGAGAAGCGGCGGGAATTCGTCCGTTCGGTGGAAGACATCGCCAGGCATTACAAGCGCATCCTGCAGGCGCGGCAAAAGCTGATGGCCATTCCGCGCGGCATGAAGCCGAAGCAATACCGCCGGCAGTTGTGGGAAGTGGGGCGGTTGATCATCAGGACGTCGCGGCTGATGCGCGGCATCCGTCTGCAGAGCCCCGTGATCCGGCATCTGATCGGGCGTCTGCGCGCGGCCGTGGAAGATTTGCGGCCGGTGGAAAAAGAGATCGCGCGCGTGCAGAAGCAGCTGGAGACATGGTCCGGTCATCGCGCCGACGGCATCAAGGACCTGCGCAAAGAGCAGCGCGCGTGCGGGCAGAAACTGCAGCAGCTCGAAGAGGAATTCGGCGCTTCGGCCGCGGAGCTGCGGCGCACGCTCGAAATCATCACCAAGGCGCACTGCGAAGCCGAGAACGCCAAGAAGGAATTGATCGAGGCCAATCTGCGCCTGGTGGTAAGCATCGCCAAGCGCTACACCAACCGCGGCTTGCAGTTCCTCGACCTGATTCAGGAAGGCAATATCGGGTTGATGAAGGCGGTGGATAAGTTCGAATACCGCCGCGGGTACAAATTCTCCACTTACGCCACCTGGTGGGTGCGGCAGGCGATCACGCGCTCCATCGCCGACCAGGCGCGGACCATACGCATTCCGGTCCACATGATCGAGACCATCAACAAGCTCATCCGCACCTCGCGCACGATGGTGCAGGAGCTAGGCCGCGAGCCTACCAACGAAGAGCTGGCGAAGCGCATGCAGCTTCCGGTTTCGAAGGTACGCAAGGTGCTGCGCGTGGCGCAGGAGCCGATTTCGCTCGAGACGCCCATCGGCGAAGAGGATGAGTCGCACCTGGGCGATTTCATCGTCGATCAGAACGGAATTTCACCGTCCGACGCCGTCATCAATCTCAATCTGCGGGAGCAGACGGCGCAGGTGCTCAAGACGCTGACGCCCCGCGAAGAGAAGATCATCAAAATGCGGTTTGGGCTGGAAGACGGAAGCGAGCACACGCTGGAGGAAGTGGGGCAGAATTTCGCCGTGACGCGCGAGCGCATCCGGCAGATTGAGGCCAAAGCGCTACGAAAGCTGCGGCACCCCAGCCGCAGCCATCGGTTGAGAACTTTTCTGGAGAACGGAACCCGCGGGGTTTAGCAATTACCAGCGCGGCTCGCGACGGCCGCCGCCACCGCCACCTCCGCCGCCGCCACCACCGGGCCTGCGGCCGCCGCCACCGCCGCCGCCGAACCGGTTGCCACCGCCGCCACCGGCGCCGCCGCCAAATCCGCGTTCCGGTTTCGGCCGCGCCTCGTTGACGTTGATCGCGCGTCCATCCAGCGTAGAACCGTTCAAAGCCGTAATCGCCTGATCGGCCTCCGTCTCGTTTTCCATTTCCACAAACGCGAAGCCGCGCGAACGGCCGGTATCCCGGTCGGTCATAATACGCGCGCTATTCACTACGCCGTAGCGCTCGAACATGCTTCGAATCGATTCTTCGGTTGAATTGAAGCTCAAGTTGCCTACGAAAATATTCTTCACTTATCTCGATCCTCCAGCCAATTTGAAAGCAGGCTAATCAGGGGAATGGAAACGGCCGATCGGCAGAAGCTATCAAACGCGATTTTGACTATAACACGGCTTTTGGCCGCCGCAAAGATGTTCAAATTGTTAAACCGTAGCAAAATGGACGGACTCAAATCGGGGGGTTTGGCATCCAGGCTTTCGGATCTGCGCTTTTGGCAAAACCGCCGCTTGTTTCCGGAACGGCTTTGCCATAGAATCGGCCCTAAAGTTTTGAGGAGGTCTGAGTATGGGCAAAGTAAACTGGCAACGAATCATTCTGGGCGGGTTGCTAGCCGGGGTGATTATCGATGCCTTTGAAGGCGTGACGAACGGTGTGGTTTTCGCGAGCGATTGGGCGAATGTGATGAAGCACCTGAATTCGTCCACCAACTTCAGCGTGAGACAGATGGCGGCGCTGAACGTGTTGGGCTTGCTGACGGGCATTGGGATCGTCTGGCTCTATGCGGCGATCCGGCCGCGTTACGGCGAGGGTCCGAAGACGGCGGTTCTGGCCGGGGCCGCCATGTGGTTCATGAACTACGGGCTCGGCGGCGCGTTTCCGGTGGTGACGCACATGTTTCCACTCGGTCTTGCCGCCGTCACGACGCTGATCGGCCTGGTCGAGGCGGTAGTCGCCGCACTGGCCGGAGCCTGGATTTACAGGGAAGCGAGCCCGCCCGAGGCTGCGCCATTCAGCCGGGCCGCGGGCCGCTGAGCCAATTGCATCCGGCCTGGTTTAAAAGGCTGAGCTGAGCGGCTTGATCCGGATATTCTTATAGTGCACGATGCTGCGGGGGTCGTGGCCTTGCAGCGCAATGGCGCCGCCCGCGCCGATCCGCCGCTGCGCGAAATCCCTGGTTCCGGCCCAGCCTTCAGGCTGTGTCCACCGTACGACCTGTTTGTCATTCAACTTGATAGTGACCGTGTTTCCCTGAACCAGGATATCCTCCGTGAACCACTCGCCGTCTTTGACGAGACCTTCGATATCCTGCGCGCTTAGATCTACTACGTGGTACAGGCTGCCGCTCTTGATCGGGTCCGAATGGGTATTATTGACTTGCACTTCGAATCCCTTTGCGGGGAAGCCGCGGTCCTGGTACTCGGTGTGAAAGTAGACGCCGCCGTTGGCTCCGGGCTCAGTCAATATGTCCACCCGAAGCTCGAAGTTCGTGAAGCTATGATTCTGGATGGCGCCGTCATAGAAGCAATGCGCCACCGGCCCATTGCTCACGATGGCCCCGTCTTGCACCGAGAACGTGGCCGCGTTCCCGCCGACCTTCCATCCAGTCAGGTCTTTCCCGTTGAATAGCGAGATCCAGCCGTCTTGCGCGCTGGCAAGCGGCGGAGCGGCGAGCAAGGTCAGGATCGTCCACATCACTCGACGCATAAGACGTCTCCCGATATTTCCGGCACGCCGCCATTCTATCAATTCGTAAGAGATGAAGACGGTTGGTTCGGCGCCCGCTGTGCGAAGATGCAAGATTATGGCTGAATCGCGCAGAGCCTTTCTGCGTCTTGCGGCGGGAGCCATCGCGGGACACTCGGCGGCGGACCCGGCGGCGGCTGCGCGCGACGCCCCGTCACCGCAGGAACTCGCCGGCATGGAAGGCGTGGCCGCGGCCTTCATGAGCGCGCATTCCGTGCCCGGACTTTCCGTTGCGGTGGCGCGCGACGGCCAGCCGCTCTACGAACGCGGCTTCGGATTCGCCGACCGCGAGAAGAACGAAAGAGTGACTCCGGCCCATTTGTTCCGCATCGCCAGCGTATCGAAACCCATCACCTCAGTAACGCTGTTCCGCCTGATGGAAGATAAGCGCCTCACGCTGGACGACGCCGTCTTCGGCCAACGCGGCATTTTGGGTGACGATTTCGGCAAGGCGCCGTACCGGCAGTGGGTGGAGGAAATCCGCATCAAGCACCTGCTGACGCACACCGGCGGCGGATGGCAGAACGATGGCGCCGACCCTATGTTTCACAACACCGGGATGGATCACAAGCAGCTCATCACGTGGACTATTCAGAATCTGGCGCTGGCATATCCGCCGGGGGAACACTACGCTTACTCCAACTTCGGGTTCTGCATTCTGGGACGTGTGATCGAGAAGTTGACCGGGGCGGCGTATGAGCAGCACGTCCAAGAGGCCATTTTGAAGCCCTGCGGCGTGACGGACATGCGCATCGCCGGGAACACGCGGGCCGATCGCGCGACGGACGAAGCGATCTATTACGGCGCCGGCGGAGGGGATCCGTACGATATGAACGTGCGCCGCATGGATTCGCACGGCGGCTGGCTGGCCACGGCGCGGGACCTTGCGAGGTTCGCCAGCCACGTCGACGGACATTCCGCAAGCCGCAGCATCCTGGAGCCCGGATCGATCCGGGAGATGACTACGGCGAGTTCGGCGAACGCCAGCTATGCCAAGGGCTGGGCGGTGAACCGCGTCCCCAACTGGTGGCATACCGGAAGCTTGCCCGGTACAACCAGCATTATGGTGCGCACTGCCAGCGGATTCTGTTGGGCGGCCCTGGCCAACAGTCGGGAAGCTTCGGGAGACACCGGCGGCGCGATGGACCGGATGATGTGGGATCTGGTACGACAGGTGAAGAGCTGGAAGGCGTAGCTGCCCCCAGGCGCCTCCGATAGTGGTTATTCGTAGCGCAAGGCTTCGGTAGGATTCAAGTGCGCGGCGCGATTCGCCGGAAGAATTCCAAAAACCAGGCCCACCAGGCACGAAACTCCGAACGCGACCACCACCGCCACCGGTGAGATGGGAACCTTGATGTCGGCGAAAAGGCCGGCGCTCAGCGGAATCGCCACCCCCACCGCAATTCCGATCAGGCCGCCGGAAAGGCTCACCATCATGGCTTCCGTCAGGAATTGGATCTGTATGTCGCGAGCCGACGCTCCCACGGCCAGCCGCACGCCGATTTCACGGGTCCGCTCGGTCACCGTCACCAGCATGATGTTCATGATGCCGATGCCGGAAATCACCAGCGTAATCGCGGAAACCAGCACCAGCACCAGCGAGAGGATCAGCGAAATATTCTTGGCCGCATTCAGAATGGCGGTCAGCGTATCCACCCGATAGCGCGCGCCGGGGCGATGCCGGGCCTCCACGATCTGCTGGACGCGCGCGGCCACATGGTCCACTTCCTCCGGCGAGCGCACCTGCACGTACATCGGGTCGATCCGCTCCACCGGCGTGAAATAGCGCAGCACGGTGATGGGCATGAGGATGGTGTCGCGCTCCACCTCAGATTGGCCGAAAGTCTCCACCTTCTCGTGGAACGTGCCGATCACCGTGAATTGCAGGCCGTAAAGGCGAATTACCTGGTTGACGGCGCCGCCGCCGCTGCCGTACATGCGGTTCGCCAGTTGATCGGTCAGCAGCGCCACCTTCTGGCGCTGCGCCACGTCGCTTTGGTCGAAGAACCGGCCGTTGCTGGTAATAATGTTGCGAACGGCTGCGTAGTCTTCGTCGGTCCCGATCACTTTGACGTCCTGCGCTTTGCCGGCGATCAGCATCTGGTCGAAATTCGTCATCACCCCGGTAGCGGCGACAATGTCTCCTCGCAGTTCGTTGCGAATCGCCGCGATGTCCGCCATCTTGATGTAATCCGCGTCGGCGGCCGGACTGGTGGGACCGGCGGAGACGTAGTAGGCGAAGATGATGTTCGACCCCACGCCCTCGATCTGCTGCAGGATGAAATCGCGGCTGGTAAGCGAGATGGTTACGACCAGAATCACCGAAGCCGTGCCGATCACCATGCCCAGCCCGGTGAGCAGCGAGCGCACCGGGTTCGCGCGCAGTGATTGAACGCTGAAACTGACGGCCTCGCCGAGGAACATGCGGGCTTGGGCCTAGGCTCCGCGCGCCTTGCGCAGGAGTTTTTCGGCATCCGAGCGAGGCGGATCGTCGGGCGTCAGCTGGCAGGCCAGATAGCGCTCGAGCATGGTGCGCGCCACGTCCAGATGGCGTCCCGATTTGATATAAAGATCGGCCGTGGCGTATAGCAGCCGCGGGCTGTTGGGCGCAATCTTTTCAGCGCGGGCGACGGTCTGGTCGGATTCCTGGAAGCGGCCCTGTTTGGCCAGCAGCTTGGCCAGCTCGATGAGCTTGCCGATCTGTTGCGGCGCGGCCTCAATGGCCCGGTGCAACTGCTCTTCCGCGCTGCTGAGCTGCTTGTGGTGTTCGGAGAGCTTAGCTTGTGCGGCGTAGCCTTCCGCCTGGCTGATTCCGGCGATTTGCGCCGCTGTGGCCTGGGCTTTGTCGAAACCTCCGCCCAGGAAACCGGGAGCCTCCAGGTAGTAGTCGAACAGGTCGGCCAAGGCGTCCAGATTCCGGGGGTCCAGTTGCACCGCCTTTTCGAAGAACTGGCGGGCTTTGGAGGCTTGACCGGCCGCGGAGATCGGATTGGAAGTCTCGGCGCGGCGGCCGTAAGCGCGCCCCAGCCACAGCGCGCACTCGGAACTGTTCGGGTTGGCGGCGGCGGCTTTCTCTAGCACTTCGGTGGCCTTTTTGTACTCGGCCAGCATGTAGTAATCGCGGCCCATCAACTCGTAGACCGCGGCGTCCTTCTGCGGAATCGCTTGCAGGGTCTGGAGCGATCGATCGAAGTCCGTTAAATTGTATAGTTTACGAGCCGTTTCCAGATCCGGCCCGGAAGCCAGTGC
Source organism: Bryobacteraceae bacterium (assembly GCA_049522755.1). Taxonomy (GTDB): domain Bacteria; phylum Acidobacteriota; class Terriglobia; order Bryobacterales; family Bryobacteraceae; genus PALSA-243. Next base: position 9,489 of record JBEKNN010000244.1, read on the forward strand.
GAGCGACGCGAAGGCCGCAAAAATCGGTGTGAATCTCACCGTTTGCCTATAAGTCATAGTAGCTTCATACGATTGGATGGTACGGCAGCACCAATGGTTGCTTACCGAAGCAAATTCGGCGGCTTTTATTTCGACCAGGGGCCGCAGCGTGCTAATTTCTCAGCGAAGAGAAGGTTTGTTTACATCTATGAGGTTAGCACTCCCGTTGGTGATCGCGTGTCTGGCGCCGTTGGTTATCCCTGGGACTGCGGAGGCGGACGTGGCGTGGAACAACGGAGCCGTCACGGGACTGGGGTCAAACTGCGATTTTACCGGCAACGCATGCCCGGGCGGCGACACCGGCTGGACAATCTTCGACAATTTCGACCTGTTCCATAATGATACCGTAATCGGATTCAGCTATGTCTCGGATTTCTCGGTTGGATCCGCGTCGGACTATCTGAGCACAAACTGGTCGCTTTGGTCGGTCGACCCGCTCGCCCCTTCAGCGTCCTGGGACCCGTTGCTACTGGGAATCTGGTCGCCACCCTGACCACCGACGATCTCAGCGTGACCACATGCACATTCACCATAACAGGCTGTCCGTGAATCTTCCCGCCGGCGTTTATTGGCTGGCTACGAAAACGTTCTGGCGGGCGACGGAGCGGTGACGCTGGCTGTCAAGAGCAATGGAACCGCTCTGCCGGGTTACGAACAGGAGAGCGACGATAAGGATTATCAGTTTACCTACGACTCGGGAAATACGGCGTTCAGCATCGAGAAGAATCCGGAACCCGGCTCGCTCTGGCTGGCGGCGCTGGCCGGTGCGGCATGCTTTATCAAATCGCGCATCAGGCCCCTTGCACAACTGTGCGGCATCCGGCCGGCTTAGCTCAGTGAAGAGCGGGTCCGGGGACCCTCGCAGACCACAAGTGCGCAGACCGGGTAGGCAAATCGTGCGAAGCTTCTGTCTCGTTACGCCGGCCTCCTGCCAAACAGCGGCGCATCGGGTAAACTGTGCCCTATGGCCGCCGATTATGCCGCTGTATTCGTCGCGTTGAAACCGGTACTCGCGAAGTATGCGAATCGACTGGTCGTAAAGTCGGACACGTCCGTTGAGTACACCCTTGTCACGAAATCCGCGTCGCCTTTCGAGCAGCACAAAGGGCAGCCCTTGCACTTCGGCTCGGTACGTATGGGCAAGGCATACGTGAGCTTTCATCTGATGCCGATTTACATGTGCCCGGCGCTTATAAAGAGCATCCCGCCCGCGTTGAAGAAGCGAATGCAAGGTAAGACGTGCTTCAATTTCAAGACCGAGCCGGAACCGGAGCCGATCGCCGGCCTGGCGGGACTGACTGAGGCGGGATTCAAACGGTGGAGCGAAGCGAAGTGGCTTTGAACCGCGCCGTTGGCCTCGTTATTAACCGCAGCGCTAATTCGACAAAATCACACACTGTGTTAACCTGTCAGTGGGCCTATATTCGCAACCCCGTTGCTACATTCTTATGAACACCCAGCGTACGCATATCGTTATCCCCCGCCAGTTGGTCGCTCAGATTGACATGGTGGTTGGCAAGCGGGGCCGGAGCGCGTTTCTCACCCAGGCGGCTGAGAGGGAACTCATGCGTCTGCGTCAGATCAAGGCCCTGGAATCCGCGGCCGGTTCCTGGAAGGACAAGGACCACCCTGAGCTCAAACTGGGCGCAGCCAACTGGGTGAAAGGCCTCCGCCGCGAATACGACCAGCGCTTCGAAAAGATATCCGCCCGCTGACATGGCCACTTTTTTACTCGATACCAGCGTCATCATCGATGCGCTGAATAATAAACGAAATCGTCCCGCCCTGCTTTTGGATTTGGTTAAGTCCGGTCACGTGCTGGCCTGTTGTGCGATCAACATCACCGAGGTCTACGCCGGCCTCCGTCCCAAAGAAGAGGCTGCCACCGAAGAGCTACTCGCTAGCCTGCAGCACATACCCATAATGCCGCCGGCGGCCCGCCTGGCTGGTGAACTCAAACGCGACTACACGCGCAAGGGTAAGACTCTGAATCTGGGCGACGTGATCATTGCCGCTGTCGCCATCTACAACGAACTCACGCTGCTCACCGACAACGTCAAGGATTTTCCGATGAAGAACCTATTGCTATACCCTCTGCCGAATGCTTAGGGCGCGGATTCGCCGAGTAGCCGAACGCCGCGCGCCTTACCGGATCGAACCGCATCTGGCAAGGCTGGACCTCTAGCTGGTCAGGCAGCTCAGACTCCATGGGCTCCAGCCAATGCAACCCACACAATACAAAGGTAGAACCTCTGCGTCTCAGCGTCTCTGCGTCGAACGAATCTTCCGGCGCAACGACGTTAGGCTCCGTCAGGTGAGCAATGTCTTGAGCGAAGAAAAGAAACAGCAAGTCATCGCGCTGGGGCGGCTGGGATGGTCGCTGCGGCCCATTGAGAGAGCGGCACATATTCGCCGCGAGATGGCCGGAGCCTATCTCCGGGCCGATGGAATCGCGGTGCGTCCGCCAGGTGGATGGGCACGGAATGCGGCAAAACGGGCCATAGAGGTGTCCACCTACTCTGCGGCCGAAAAGCCGCCTCGGCAACCAAGCCGAAGCCCTTCGGCGAGCGCCTGCGAACCCTACCGAGAGGTTGTTGAAGCCGAACCGGGATAATCGACGCGTCCGGAAAGGCGCGAGCGAACTCAACGCCATCAGCCGCGCTCATCGCGAGATGCGCAGGTCCGACCTTGGTCATTGCTCGTCGTTCGCCGGCTCACCGAGGTACCCTCATCGACAAGGGTGATTATTACGGCCGACACCGTGCCGCCGTTAGGGTCGAGGATTCGGCCGCGCACCACGCCCTGAAACGTCTGAGCGGCGGCAAGTGAAGAAACCAACGCCATAAAAATCGCAAGTCTCATGCAGTCTCCTGAAAATGGCGCGTTATGAGTAACCGCAATGACGAACGCCAAGGGGAGATCCGCCATTCACACTGGCCAAATTCCGCATGGCTGGTCAGATACGGCGCTTAGCGGGGCGATTCTGGCCTCATACAACCAGGTGACCCGTCAAAGGCTTACTCTACACAGGCATCGCCGTCACGCTGAGAAGCGCGCCGCACGATACGGTTGGAGCAGGTCCACATCCACCTGGTCCAGGATCTCGGTGGCGGCGAGCTGTCCCACGATGGGCGCGCAAGTCATGCCGCTGTGCAGCGCCGCTACGTAGAAGTTGGGAAATTTAGGGGAACGGCCGATGATGGGATGCCCGTCTTGCGGCATCACGCGATAGCCCAGAGTCATGTATTCCACCGTGGCATTCCTCAATTGCGGAAAATACCGGGCGGCCGCGGCCAGATATTGGCGTCCGAGTTCCATTGTGGGTTGAGCGTCGCCGGTATCGCCGAAGTTGGCGCCGGTGACGATGCGGCCATCGAAGTTCTGTTTCACATCCGCGCCGGGAGGCATCATCACCCGTCTGAGGACTTCCGGCTGCGGAGCGGTGTGGGCCAGAATCCCCTTCGATTCCTTCAGAGGGACATGCATGCCGGCTTTGGCGGCAAGTTCCGTGGCGCCGTTGCCGGTGGCGAGGACAACGTAATCGGCTTCCATCGAGCCTTGTGTTGTGATGACGGCTCGCACTCGTCCCTCAGCCAGATGGAAATCTTTGACTTCGCATGGGTAAATTACGGTTGCTCCGAGCGATTTGGCCGCGGATACGAGGGCGTTGGCCGCAACTATGGGATCAACCGTGCCCTCCTGATCGGCAAAATTGGCGGCGCCGATCTCGCCGGGGGTGGCGCTGGGGATGAGGCGGAGCAGGTCGTCGCGATCGATCAAACGGATGGAATAGCCCCAGGACTGACGCTCCTTCACGTGCTGCCGCATGCGTTCGGGGAGCTGGGCTTCGGGCTTGCACCATTGCACGCCCCCGCCCCATTGGATCGGGAGCGATGCGCCGAGATCGAGTTCGAGACGACGCCAGCCCGCGATGCCGGCGAGGTTGAGGTCGTAATAGGAACGCGGCGATTTTTCGGAGGCGTTTAACCAGGCGAAGGAATTCTTAGTGGTTCCAGCGGCGGGGTGCTCCTTTTCGAGCAGCGTGACGCGGGCGCCGCGCTTGGCCAGATGATACGCAATCGATGCACCGATAATTCCCGCGCCGGCCACGATGACATGGTCACGCGTGAGACCGAGCAAGGGCGCGCCGCCAAGGGTGACAGCGGTACTTCCCAGGATCTGGACGACTTGCCTGCGGTTCATCCGGCTCTACATAGAGTAGCAGGGCACGGCGCTCTCGGAATCGTCAGACCCGACGGCTGTAGAAGACTGCACACGAACGGCCTCCCGGCGCACGCTTCCGAGATCCGGACTTCATGACTTC
>JBEKNN010000245.1:0-13815 GCA_049522755.1 Bryobacteraceae bacterium
GCCCTCGAAGAGGCCGTGCTGCTAGCCCAACTCGCACAGAGCAAAGGCGAAAAGTACGATGCGGTAGCCGATTTCCCGCCCGAACTCCTGGGAACGGATTCTGTTTTTTCACCTGCCGCAATCACCCTTCTGATCGCCCGGAATCAGCGCCTCAACGAAGCCCGCGACTACGCAAAAACCCGCGTAAACCCGAGTTCAGGTCGCCAAATGCCCGCAGCCGCATAACTCACAACCGGTCTTGGTGGCGCAGGCGCTTTCGCCTGCGAAGTAGCGCGACCCCCTACCGCGCTCTGCCGCCACTCGAAAACTGTTCCGCGGCCCGGCTCTCGGTGCATTTCGCCCAGCCGCTCCCACCAGTTCTTTGACAATTGAATATAAATGGACCCCGCTCACCACACCCGAACCAATTTGGCCGGCCTCGACGACATAACACTGTGAATGCGACATTGTTAAACCGCTTTCTGAGCCAAGCCTCCAAAAAAGCACGCGCCTGGCCGCCATCCGCGGGCGGCCCACAGCCGGCTGAAAATGCGTGGGCGGAGCGGAATCCACCAACGCCCGAACGGCATGACGGTCCTATAGCGCCCCGATATCATTGTGGTAGAGTTCCAACAGGAGGCGACGCCAGTTCTGTGTCTTCCGCGGAAGAAAGCCGCGATCCATTGGCGGAAGCTGCCGCCACGGAACCGGAAGCCAAAAACTGGTTGACTGCGCCTGTCGACGAGATCGACGTCCTCTGGATCACCGCGGGCCTTGGCTGCGATGGGGACACGATTTCGATGACGGCTGCGACACAGCCGAGTATCGAAGAACTGATCCAGGGCGCCCTGCCGGGCGTGCCGAAGGTGCGGCTCCACAACCCCTTCCTCGACTACAAAAACGGAGACGACTTCCTCGCGGAATTCCATCGCGCAGCGGAGGGCGAACTGGAGCGGTTCATCCTGGTGATCGAGGGCTCCATCCCGGACGAGACCAACAAGCCGGAAGGCTATTGGGCCGGCTTCGGCACGGATGCGAAGACCGGCCAACCCATCTTGACCTGTGAATGGATCGACCGCCTGGCTCCCAAGGCATGGGCGGTAATCGCGGCCGGTACGTGCGCCACCTATGGGGGCATTCATGCGATGGAGGGAAACCCTACCGGCTGCATGGGCCTTCCGGATTATCTCGGCTGGCGGTGGAAATCCCGCGCCGGCATTCCGATTGTGTGCGTGCCCGGCTGCCCGGTTCAGCCCGATAACTTTACCGAGACCCTGCTCTACCTGCTTTATCAGTTGGCCGGACTGGCTCCGGCGATACCGCTCGATGACGCGCTGCGGCCGGTCTGGCTCTTCGGCGCGACGGTTCACGAAGGCTGCGACCGCGGCGGCTACTATGAACAGGGACAATTTGCCGATAAGTATGGTGACATCCAATGCATCGTGAAGCTGGGATGCTGGGGTCCGGTGGTTCAATGCAACGTAGGAAAACGCGGATGGACGGCGGGAATCGGGGGCTGCCCCAACGTAGGCGGCATCTGTATCGGCTGCACTATGCCCGGCTTTCCGGATAAATTTATGCCCTTCATGGCCCAGCCACCGGGATCGCTGCTCTCTTCCGCCGCCGTCATGACCTATGGCCGCGCGATTCACGCACTCAGACGTTTTACCCAGGCGTCTCTCAACAAGGAGCCGAGCTGGCGAGCGCGCCCTAAAGGGTGAGCGCAGATTCCAGGCCGCGGATAACCATGCGTGAGATCGATCGGTTGGATCAGCTCGAGTTGTCGGAAGCCGAGTCCGCGCTTGTGCAGTTAGCCAGCGTTTTCTTCCCGTCCGAAGGCGTTTCGCCGGCCGGCGCGGACGACGAGCCGGACATGCCTCTCGCCGAGGCCCGCTACCGGATGTTGCTCGACCAGATGACGGCGGTGGTTTTCATGGTCGCTCTCGACAAAGGCATCGGCGAGGCTTACGTGAGCCCGCAGATCGAAGCCATGCTCGGCTTCACGCGGGCCGAATGGCTGGAGGAGCCAATCCGCTGGTACCGTCAGATTCACCCCGAAGATAAAGAGCGCTGGAGCGTCGAAGCGGCCCAATTCTTCCTGACCGGCGAGCCTCTACGCTCCGTCTATCGCGTGATGGCAAGCGATGGCCGCGTAGTTTGGTTCCAGTGCGAAGCGAAAATGGTCCGGCGCAAAGACGGCCGGCCCTGGTTCATTCACGGCGTAGGGTTTGACGTCACCGAGATCAAGGTAGCCGAGCAGTCGCTCGCGACGCTGCTCGAAGCGGCGCAAACGGCAGTGCGCACCAGGAATGAGTTCCTCGCCAACATGAGCCACGAGATTCGCACGCCCATCAACGGCATCATGGGAATGACGCTGCTCGCGCTTCAGACGGAGTTGAACGCGGAACAGGCATCATATCTGCGGACCGTCAGCGGCTCGGCGGATTCGCTGCTTGAGATCGTCAACGATATTCTCGACTTCTCGAAGATCGAATCGCACAAGCTGGAACTGGAGATCGTGGAATTCCATCCGCGCCAGTGCATTCAGGAAGCCATGCGGCAATTGGACGTTCGCGCCCGCGAAAAGGGCCTCGACCTGGTTAGTCATGTGTCTTCCGGCCTGCCTGAGCGGCTCACCGGAGATCCCCACCGCTTGCGCCAGGTTCTGATGCAACTGGTGGGCAACGCCATCAAATTCACCGGAGCCGGCGAGGTGGCGCTGCGCGTTGCGGAAGAAGCCGGTCCCGCGGGCCAGGTTCGACTTCGCTTCCAGGTGAAGGATACGGGCATCGGCATATCCCGCGAGAAACAGGAGACGATTTTTGCCCCTTTTTGCCAAGCCGACGGTTCGTCCACGCGCAAGTATGGCGGCACTGGATTAGGGCTCGCCATAGCGTCGCGCCTGGTGCAGATGATGGGCGGCCGGCTCTCGGTAGAGAGCGAGCTGGGCGTTGGAAGCACGTTCCATTTTGTCGCCAACTTCGGCGCGGCGGCCGCGCCATCCGAAGCGGCGGGCGCCGGCTCTGCCGCGACAGGCGCGCCGGAGCAAGCCGCCGCCCATGCTGCAGCCCCAAGGATCCTGCGGATTCTGGTCGTCGAGGACAACCCGGTCAACCGGAAGGTGGCCGTCGGGCTATTGCGAAAGCGAGGCCACCAGATCGACACCGCGGAAAACGGTCTGGAGGCGCTACGGGCTTTGGAAACGGGCACGTTCGACGTGGTGTTGATGGATATTCAGATGCCGGAGATGGACGGTCTCCAAGCCACCACGGCGATTCGGGAGATGGAGAGAGGCAGCGGCGCGCACCTTCCGATTGTCGCCATGACGGCCCACGCAATGCACGGCGACCGCGAGATATGTCTCGCCGCGGGCATGGATGCTTATATCACCAAGCCGATTATGCCCAAAGAGCTCTTCGCGACGCTGCAAGACGTGGTTCCCGCACCGGCGCAAGGACCGGCCGCAAGCAACGGCTTGGTGCAGGCCGCCGAGAAACTCCCATAAATCGCGACCGACATCCGCCTCATTCGGGAGACATAGCTAGCTATGTATTGAGGGCGCTGGCAATCTCGGCCACACGCGAATGAGTTACTCTGTCTTATAACTCCGGCATTGCCGCACGCGCTTATCGGCCTTGACTGTGCGCGCGGTACGGAGAGGGTCCCGCCACGCGGCGCCGGCAGCCGGCATTGACTTGGCTCGTTAGCCGGCCGGGGTGCTAGCGCCGCCGCTCTCATCCAGCACGCAGATGGCGTCCAGATTCCGGTACTGCTCCGCGTAATCGAGACCATATCCCACCACGAATTCGTCGGGGATTTTGAAACCGACATAGGCGCAGTGCACCGGGCGCAGCCGGCGCTCGGGTTTGTCGAGCAGCGCGGCGATGCGGATGGAGTGAGGCTTGCGCTGGTCCAGCAGGTGCATCAGATAGTTCAGCGTAACGCCGCTATCCACGATGTCCTCGACAATCAGCACGTTGGCGCCTTCGACGGAGATGTCGAGATCCTTGGTGACCCGCACTTCGCCGGAGCTGCTCTTGCCTTTGCCGTAACTGGAAATGCCCATGAAATCGATGAAGACATCGCGCGTCATGGCGCGCGCCAGGTCGGCCATGAAAAACGTGGCGCCTTTGAGGATGCAGATCATGTGCAGATTGCCGGTTGGGTAGTCGCGCGAGATCTGCGCGCCGAGCTCGCGGATGCGCGCCTGAATCTCTTCGGCCGGAATCAGGACACGCAGTTTGGGGTCGGTCATGGATCTTCATATTAAGCTATTCGCCGGACCCCTGGAAACCTTCAGCGTCGAGACTCGCGCTACATCCCGCCCTGCGCGTCGAGCGTTCTGACCGTATTCCGCGCCGCGGCTTCCAACCGGCGTCGCGACTTTTGCCAATCCGCCTCGCTCGTCGCCGGCGGGCGCCGGCTCGCTTCGAAGTAAACCGGCAACGTCTCCATCATGGCCTGCGCGGCTGCCTTGCCCAGCGCGCGCTGCGGATTGTTCGGACGCGGAATCGCCGCCGCGTTCACCGTGACCAGATAGAGTACGCCAAGCGTCTGCTGGTCGTCGAAAACTCCCGCCAGATTCTTCGCCATAAGCGCCGCGCCGTATTCGAGGACCTTATCGGGGTGCGCGGCTGCGCTGTGGACCTGCATGTAGTCGTACAGCCGATCGTCGGCGAAATCCGATTGCGGATACCGGCGCGACCACTCGTCCAGATCGTCCATCGATTTCGCCAAGTTCGCTTGAGCGAGGTCGCGGTGGAACTGATTCATCGCGCGCTCTTCGCCGCCGTCTTTCGGCCGCTTCGGCTGACGCCTCGGAGGATTCGCCGGCGGCGTTGGCACGGGCGCCGGAGCCGGCGTCTTTGCAGCTGCCACAATCGCCGGCGCAGCCTGCGCGGATTTCGACGGCGCCTGCGCGGGCGGCGCCACAATCACCGTTCCCACGTATTCCGCCACCGGAACAATCACCTCATCCGGCGGCGGCGGCGCCGCCGCGACTACTATCGGCCGTGGCGGCGGTGCAGGCCGTTGCTCCGGCGCTGCAGGAGCGGGCGCCGTATTCTGCGTCACCGCTGGAAGATCCGTCGCCACGCGGACTCCGCTGCTTGTCGCTAACGGGGCCACCCACGGCCGCACCGCATCCAGGCGCGACGCGTAGAATGCAGGTGAGGGCAGCGCCTCGGTGAACGCCGTTACCTTCAGCGGCTCTTTCGGACGCCCGTCGAATCCCGCCGGATCGATCACCGGCGCGTCCGGCTGAAACGCCGCGAATGTCAGATTGGCGCCGGCATATTGCGCCGGCATATTGGCGGGCGCCCATTCCTCACCAGGCGCCAGCGGACCCCAGCCAACCACGCGCGCGCCGCGCATCCAGAAAACCTCGCCCGGTTTGAACACACCATTCGAAGCCGGCGCCCACACCCATCCCAGCTCGCCGTGCCGCGTCCAACGCCCGTAGTGGTACGGCAGCCAGCCCCACGCTTCGCCGCTCACCCATGTGTAGCCCAGCGCGCTGTACCACCGCCAGCGGCCATCCCGATAGGGCGCCCATCCCTCGGAATCTTTCGGCTTCCACACCACGCCCAGATCTTCGGTCTGAATCCACTGGCCGCTCGCGTCCAGGTCCGCCAGCCCGTACCGCTCCGCCACATGCAGCGCCGCAACCGGCGTCGTGAGCGCCTTGTCCCGCGCCGCATTCCAGCGGTCCGCGTCGAGTGGCGCCACCTCGCGATACAGAAAGAACCGCGACGCGTTGCCAGGCTCCACGCGCGTGGTCTGTCCCTGCGCCAGGTCGATCTCCGCCGCGGCCGACGAAAATCGCGCCACACCCTGCAACACCGCTACCTGGCTCGATTGGTCCTGCGCCTCTATCCGCACCCGCGCCGGCTTCGAAATGCCCAACTGCGCGCCGGGCACAATCAGGGTCAGCGAGTCTCTGCCCTTCGACTCGCCGGTGAAATACGCCAAGCCGCGGTCGAGTACCAGCAGCGTCACCCGCTGCCCCGTCGAAAACCGCGCGTAATCCGCCAACCCGCCTTGCGACTCCGGCCCCAGCCGCCACACGCCGCCCGTATCCAGCTCAATCTCCACCCGCGAGCCCGGCCCCGTGCGAATCCACGCCGATTCCGGCAGCGGCAGATTGCGCTCCGCCGGCATCCACGCATCCGCCGCCGAGAGCTGCACCTCCACCTGCCCGTCAAAATCGCCCAGCCGCGCATACCGCCCCGGCCCGGCCAGAAGGGCGACGGGAAGAAGCAACAACAACGACAATAATGGCGCCCATGTTGCCAAGTGCCCGTGGCGCGCGCACTCATGCGTGCAGCGTTCACACTCGTGTGAACGCGTCTTCGCAGTCCCCAAATGACCAATCATAGACACATAACTCCACCCACCAAGCTGACGCCCACCCGCCCCCAACCGTGGAACGTAAAGTTGAACGTAAAATCGATCTATGACCGACCGGGCGCTTATCGACCACATCTCATCTCTACCGCACGCCCGCGCCAACTTCAAGCAGCTCGTCCGCGAGGTGGGCGCCAAGGGACCCGGCCGCGAAGGTCTGGAAGCCGCGCTCGCCCGTCTCACCGCGCGCGGCGACCTCATCGAGCTCCGCTCCGGACACTACGTCGTCACTGCCCGCTCGCGCGAATTCGCCATCGGCCGCCTCAACATGCACCGCGATGGCTACGGCTTCCTCATCTCCGAAAAGCCGCTCGAAGGCATCCAGGGCGATGTCTTCCTTCCGCCGGAATCCGCCGGCAAAGCCATGCATGGAGACCGCATACTGGTCCGCATCGCCCGCATCGAGGCCGGCGGCCGCGCCGATGGCGAGATCGTCAAAGTGCTCAAGCGCGCCCATCCGACCGTGGTCGGCGAGTTCCGCCTCCACCGCCGCGGCCAGTTCGTCATCCCGCAGGACGACCGCATTCAGCAGTGGATCGAGATCCCCGAAGGCCTCGAATTTCCGCCCGCCGGCCGCCCCTCCGTGGATCGCATCGGCGTCACTCCTCCGAAGGCCGCGTCAGTTGAAGAGCTCGACGGCATGGTGGTCAACGTCGAGCTGCTCGAATATCCCGAGAAAGGCGCGGGCCCTGTCGGACGCGTCGTCGAAATCCTCGGCCATCCCGGCGATTTCGGCATTGACGTCGAAATCATCATCCGCAAGCACCACCTGCCGCACCAGTTCCCGCCCGAAGTAGTCGAGCAGGCTCAGTCGATCCCCGACGCGATCTCCGAGGCCGATTTAGAAGGCCGCCAGGATTTCCGCGACATGGACATCGTCACCATCGACGGCGAAACCGCACGCGATTTCGACGACGCCGTATGGGTGGACCGCCTCGCCAACGGCAACTACGCCCTGCACGTCCACATCGCCGATGTGAGTCATTACGTGCGCCCCGGGACGCCCATCGACGCCGAAGCGCAGCTGCGCGGCACCAGCGTCTATTTTCCCGACCGCGCCGTGCCCATGCTGCCCTTCGAGCTTTCCACCAGCATCTGCTCGCTGGTTCCGAACGCCGATCGCCTGGTGCTCTCCGCGCTGCTTGAAATCGACCACCAAGGCGAATTGGTCTCGCAGGAATTCACCCCCGGCGTAATCCGCAGCGCCGAGCGTATGACCTATACCAACGTACACCAGCTGCTCGAAGGCGACGCGGCTTTGCGCGACCGCTACAAGCCGCTGGTTCCCCGCTTCGAGCTGATGCAAGAGCTCGCGCTCATCCTCAACCGCAAGCGCGTCCGCCGCGGCTCCATCGATTTCGATCTGCCCGAGCCGCTCATCGAATTCGACGAATGGGGCGCCATGACCGGCGTCACCCGCGCGCCTCGCAACATCGCTCACCGTCTGATCGAAGAGTTCATGCTGGCCGCCAACGAGGCTGTGGCCGCGCATCTGGAAGATTCCGGCAACCCCTCCATCTACCGCATCCACGAAAAGCCCGACCCCAAGCGCGTCATGGAGTTCGAGGAAGTGGCCGCACACTTCGGCTATTCGCTGGGCGTCGGCCCGATCCCGGTGAAGAAGTTCGCCATCACGGATCGCCATCGCGGCGGCGCGCAGCGATCTCGCGGCGGCACGAAGCAGCGCCACGAGATCGTGCTGCCCGACGCTCAGGTGAAGATCGCCTCGCGCATGTATCAGAAGCTGGTCGCGAAAATCGAGGGCAAGCCCGAGGAGCGCATTCTCAGTTACCTGATGCTCCGCTCGCTCAAACAGGCGCGCTACAGCGCCGAAAACGTAGGCCACTTCGCGCTCGCCGCGGAATCTTACACGCACTTCACGTCGCCCATCCGACGCTATCCCGACCTGATTGTGCACCGCCTGCTCCGCGGATGGATCGCCGAGGAGCCTGAGCTCAGCGCGCTGGCCGAGGAGTGTTCGCAATCCGAGCGCCGCGCCGCGGACGCCGAGCGCGAGTTAGTCGAGTGGAAGAAAGTCAAGTTCATGACCGAGAGAGTAGGTCAGGATTTCGATGCGCTTGTCATCAGCACCGCCAAATACGGACTGTTCGTGGAATTGGCTGAGTTATTCATCGAAGGCCTGGTACCTATCGACACGCTGCCTGGCGACGAATATGCTTATCACGAAAGCGTCCGTAAGATCGTCGGCAAGCGCACCCGCCGCGAATTCTCCATCGGCGATAAGGTGCGGGTGATTCTGGATCGCATCGACGCCAATGACCGGAAGCTGCAGTTTTCGTTACTGGAACCGGAGCGCCCTAAGAAGCGCCGTAAGTTACCCAAACAGTAACTCTTGTGGGGCAGCCAATCCTGGCTGCAGCCGGCTTTTAGCCGGCTCTTCTCGGGCGCGAAGACTCGCACCTGCCCCGAGAGAGCCGCCTGAAAGGCGGCTGCAGGCAAGACTGCCTGCCCCACAACTTGTACACTAGTGATTCCTATGCGCCTCATCGTCGCTGACCCCGGGCATTTCCACGCTACCCTCCTGCAGAAAGACATGTACGCCTCACTCGACAGCCGCGTCGCCGTGTACGCCCCTCTCGGGCGCGATGTCCTCGATTACCTGGCTCGCATCGCCCTCTTCAACTCTCGCCCCGAAAACCCCACCCACTGGGATCTCGACGTTCACTTGAGCGCCCACCCGATGGCCGAGCTCCTGCGCGACCGCGCCGGCGAGATCGTCGTCTTTACCGGCAAGAACCGCGGCAAGATCGACCGTATCGTCAGTGCCCTCGAAGCCGGCCTGCACGTGCTGGCAGACAAGCCGTGGATCATAACTTCGAGTGACATGCCGAAGCTGGAACGCGCGCTCTCGCTCGCGGAACAGAAGAACATTGCCGCCTACGACATCATGACTGAGCGCTACGAGGTCACCTCCCAACTGCAGCGCGAATTCGTCAACGACTCAGCCGTTTTCGGCGCCCTCGAAAAGGGCAGCGCTTCCGAGCCCGCGGTTCAAGCCCGCAGCGTACACAACCTGATCAAAGTGGTCGCGGGCGTTCCTCTGCGGCGGCCGTCGTGGTTCTTCGACACTCCCGTATACGGCGAAGGTCTCGCCGACGTCGGCACACACGTGGTGGACCTGGTGCAGTGGACCGCATACGCCGACCAAGCTATTGACTACCGAACGGAGATCGACGTCATCGAGGGCCGCAGGTGGCCGCTCACTCTCAGCCCGGAACAGTTCGCGCAAGTAACCGGTGAAAGGCGCGACGCGCCGCTCGATTACTACTGCAACAACTCGGTGTATTACACTTTGCGCGGCGTGCATGTGAAGCTCGAGATCGTGTGGCAGTGGCAGGCGGAGCGCGGTGCGGGCGACGTCTATGAAGCCGCCTTCCGTGGAAGCCGCGCGAGCGTCGAAATCCGCCAGGGAGAAACAGAAAGGCACTTACCCGAGTTATACATAGTGCCCAGGTCCGGCCTGCGCGACCAGGTCTTTGCCGCTACCCGGCGCCGCATCGCCGCTCTGCAATCGCGGTGGCCGGGCCTGGACGCCGTCGAGGCCGGCGGCGCTCTTCGCCTGACGATTCCCGAACAATTCCGCGTGGGTCACGAAGCCCATTTCGGCCAGGTGGCCACTCGCTTCTTCGACTACGTTAGGTCTCCGGAATCCATGCCCGCATGGGAGCGGCCCAATATGTTAGCCAAATACTATGTGTCCACCAAAGGCGTGGATCTGGGAGTAAATGGAGAGTCATGAAGAAACCGATCTTAATTGCCATATTAGCCGCGATGGTTTCGGGGCTCGCCGCAGTACAACAGACCCGGCGCGAAATCGTCAACGCCTCGCGCTCGCCGGCCGACGACGCCAAACCCAACAGTGACAAAGTCCCGGATGTCTACGCCATCGGCGGGAAGTTCGACCGCGTCTTAGTGCTGCGTTTCAAGTTCGATACGGACCTGCTGGCCGGCATCGAAAAGATGGTGAAGCAGGAGAATATCCGCAATGCCGTGATCCTCGCCGCAGCCGGTTCGGTGCGCGGCTATCAGGTTCATCAGGTCAGCAACCGCACCTTCCCCTCGAAGAACATGTACGAGAAGGACCCCACCGCGCCTGCCGACCTGATCGGCATGAACGGCTACATTATCGACGGCACAGTCCACGCGCACATGACTCTGGCGAATCCGGAGAAGGCCTTTGGCGGCCACCTGGAGCCCGGCACGAGTGTCTTTACTTTCGCCATAGTGACCGTAGGAGTGTTCGACAGCAGCGTGGACCTGAGCCGCGTAGACGACAAGACTTACCGATAGCTGTCGGCGCGGCCCATGGCCTGTCTGAAAAACGACCACTTACTTCAAAAAGTCCTCACGGACAGGATTGAAGCTATCTACCAGCCGCGCGCTCGCCGAAAGAAGCTGTATGGCGTGAGGCCGGCCGGAGGGAATCGCCACCAGATCGCCCGTGCGCAAATGCCGCGGCGCATCGCCCTCCACCAGGAACAGCACTTCTCCCCCGGCGACGAAGGTAGTCTGCTCGTGAGGATGCGAGTGGTAGGGATCGGGCGCGGCCCACGGCCCGTCTTCCATATCGAGCAGGACGGTCATCAACTGGCTGGTATGAACGATGCGGCGCTGGCATCCGTCGCGGAAGCGCTCGCCCTGTGACTCGCTATAAGAAACGACAGAAACGGAACTCATAACTCTTTCCAGTGTAGCAAGCGAGCCCCTCCATTAGTGGTCGAGTGAGCATGTCTTACTGATCATTTTCTATGATGCGGGAATCGGTGGAGAACCTCTTGTAGTTACTATAAGTGGAATCGCCTTCTTCACGGAGTCCTTTCACCAACAGGATGCGGCCCGATACGCTGAAGCTTTCGCGCTTAAGCAGCCAAACCTCGTTGTTGACGTACGTGTACTCCACATGAACGCGGGTACCCTTTGTAGATGCGTGCGAGCACCGCGCCAAACGAAATCGTGCCGGTAGTTTCGGCGTCGATCCTGACGGGCTGATAGTCGCTCTTGGCTACCCAGATGCGGCCCTTCATCTTGCTTAGCACGCCGGCTGACTCGTTGGACTGGAACTTATAGCCAGGCCGCGGCGCGCCATCGATCACCCACACGGGGACTCCATCGATTTGCTCTTCTCCGGCCAAACGCAGATCGAAGCCGTCGATAGCCTCGTCCATTTCCCGCTGCTCCCGCTCGCGAGAGCGCGCCCTGGCATCGAGGCGCTTCTGGCGCTGCTCAGGCGTCTCCCTGGCGCGCAGTTCCGCTGTCTTTCGTCGCGCCGCTTCGCGCTTTTGCCGGATGGCTTCCTGCTGCTGCTCCTCCTTCGGCGAAAGTGGCTTATCGTCGCGTTGGATCAGGCGGCGGAACTGAGATCCTTGCAGCGGTATGACATCCCACGTTTTGGATTCACGGCGCTTCACCGCGCCGGAGCTATCGAGCGTGCGCTCCTCGTCGCGCTGCATATAGGTGTACCTGCGCGCTAGCTCGCGGTTGCGCGCGTCAATCCGCATGGCGCGCCGGACGATTTCTTTCGGATCCTCACTGGCGCGCAGGGAGGGTCCGGCGACGCACAGCACCGCGTACAGACTCGCCAGCGAAATCCGCATCGAAGGATTGAACATGATATCTTGTCTTCTCAGTGGGCGGGAACTGTATCCGGGTTGGCACTGTGTGGCCGCCAAGACTGCGTTACAACTTCGTTGGAACGGCCGAATGTCGGCCTTTGAGTGCATCGTCGTTTAAGTGGGCAGGTTTGGCGCCAGACGGTGAGTTACAGGTATCTGAGTGTGGGTGTCCATCTGTTATTGAAGCTTGTTGGCTTCACTTGGCAGGCCTTGGGCCCGCCCCACTACGATCAGGTTCTTTACGCTTTCGGCGACCAGGGGCTTGTCGTTGTCGATGGTCACCTTGGTGTTGCGCGCGATCTGTTCGGCCCGGTCGGATGCCACCTTCTTTGACACGTCGCCGGTCAGCACTACCAGCAGGCCGGCGACGCGCAGTTGAACGTGCCCGGCGGTCATGGCGTCGGCCTCCAGCTTGTTGCGGATCGCAGTCTGAAGGATGACGTCGTCGGAGCTCGAGGACTCGGGGTGGAGGTATACGTCAAGGGCCACGGTCCCCAGTTGGGGATCCTTCTTGCAGGCCGGTTGTATCACGGCCAATAGCATCATGAGTGGCAGTAAGTGTCTTGGCATTCTCGGCATGGGACTAACGCTCCGTAACTCGTTGAACGGTGTAGATCAGATCGCGCAACAGAGGAGCGGGCTCGCGGCCATGGCCGCCCCACAGAATGCGCACGTTGGAATCGAGAGTGAGACCCGGGACGCCGAACACCTGGACGCCACTGAGAGTGAGCAGCACCGGCTCGGTTTGCACCTGGCCCTGTTGGACGCGGAAATCGAGCGCCAGGTGTTGGTACTGCAAGGCCCGCGGCGGCTGCGTGAGGTTGAGGCGGCTAGTCAGAAGCTGCACCAGGCGATTGGCCGGCTCCAATTTGATGCCGGTGGCCGCCTGGAGAATGCCCGGCAGGTGGGCGCCATCGGCGGCGCTGCGGACTTGCACGGAAAGATCGATGCGGTCCAATTGACGGACACGGGAAGCGTCGGCGAGTAACTGCGGCGCCAGCAGGCGGTCGGCGAGAAAGCCCTTGACGCTGAAGCGAACGTCGCCATCGAGGCGATCTTCGAGATAAGGATTGGGAAGCGCGATAGCTCCGGCTTCGAGGCCCCGGAAAGTGAATGCGCCGAAGCTATCGACGCTGGCGGAGCCGGGCTGCCAGCGGATGGCGGCCTGCGCCAGCCCGCCGATGGTTCCCGAGGTGAAGGGCTGCTGGAACGCGGTGTGCACCTGGAGCGCGTCGCCGTAACCGACTGCGAGCCGGAACGGGTCTGCGCCGGAAGTAGTGCTTAACCGATCTGGGGAACAATCGCTGAGACCGCCGGGTTGACAGACGAAAGCGTCTGTCCCACTTCCAACGCGGGCGTAGAAGGCGCTATCGAAAAGCTCTCCGTCGGTTCCGGGCAGCAGATCCTTGCGCAGCGCGACGAGCAGGGGCGTGTCGAGCTGCCAGCGGCGGCCGAGAGCGCCGATGTCGGCGGGCGCGTTCCAATCGATCAGCAGATGGTCCTCGGCGAGACGCGCGCCGGCGTGAAGATCCACGGAGCCATCGATGAGTTCCTGGCCGATGTCGATGCGGTGCAGCAACGTCCGCGCGTTGATCGCGATGCGATCGGGAGCGAGCGAAACGGTGGGGCTGCCGCCGGTCATTTCAAAATCCCAATCGATCGGGAAGGCGGAGAAGTTCTCCGCGCCGAAAACCTGCGTGGCTTTTTGGATGTGATCGCTCAAGCCGGCGGCGGCGTCGCTGAGCTGGGTGAAGAGCGGCGATGGCGGAGAGTTAGCAAGAGTAAGGTTCAGTGCGAC
>JBEKNN010000246.1:0-13755 GCA_049522755.1 Bryobacteraceae bacterium
ATCGGACAACACGGCTCACGTATTTGTAGTCTCGGCTCCCTTGAACGTGCAATCGAACGCCGGGGACTGCGCCGTCACCGAGGGAGATGTGCTTCGGCTATTTCCCGGAACGCCCGCCAGTGCGCCGACGGCTAATCTGATGGTGCTGGCCACCAAGGGTCAGGATTGCCAGAAGGGCGCTACGGTTACGGTGGGCGTCGCCGACCTGCAGGATATGCAGAACCACATGCGCGAAACGCTGGATCTGGGTTTGGCCGACCTGCAGAAGAAGCAGGGCCAGAGTGGAATTCCGCCGGCTCCCGCGGCCGCGGCCGCGCCGCCGGTGCAGACCGCGTTCGCCGCCATCGCGCCGCCGCCCGACCCCAACGTCGCCACCGAGTTAAGCGCGCAGACCAAGGAAGCCGACCAGGCGGAGCAGGAAGCGCTGCAAGCGACTCCTGGAGGCCCGAGCGCCGGACCGAATCCCGAGCCGGTGGCTCCGGCTGCCGCTCCCGCTGCCAAGACGCCTCTCACGGTGGGTCAGACCCCGGAGGAGGTGATTGCGATTCTCGGACAACCGGTGAACATCGTCGATATGGGGACGAAGAAAATCTACGTCTTCAAGGATCTGAAGGTGACCTTCACCGCCGGAAAGGCCAGCGCTTTTCAGTAGAGCCGGGTAGCCGATAGAGCTCGGCAATTTACATAGCCCTCGGGAGCCCTCAAAGCTCCCGAGGGCTTTTTTCTTTGTAGGACATGTCTTTTTTTGTGCTCGCCCAGCGGCGTCGCCTGCTACCCGTCAATCTGCCAAGCCGAATCCTACGGCGCCCGGCCTCACCCTCGACCCGCCGCCGCGTCCCCGAAAACGGCCTCTGGCGAGCAGGCGCGATTCAGACGCCAATTCTGGATCGGGTGTCGATCTGCGTGGTGATGAGCCGACCGAAAAATTCCCTGGCTTTGCTAACACATCGGTTGCGCCTACCGGTTCGACCCCTCCAGCGGTATCACTTCGACTTTTTGCGCCTCGCCCAGCGGAGTCACCGTGCCACCTGCCAGTTTTCCAAGCTGCACGGTGTAAGTGCCGGGCCTCACCATCGGGCCGCTGCGCCCGCCACGTCCGCCGAAACCGCCGCTGCCGCCGCGTCCACCGCGCCCACCTCCGCCGCCGCGTCCCGCCGGTTGGTCGGCGTCGGGAGGTGCGTCACCCGCCGCATCACCCGCTGCTGCATCCGCGCCGCCGCGCCGTCCGCCGCCCTGCGCGCCAGGCGGGGCGGGAGGAGCCGTCTCGCGCAGATCCCACGGCGTCCGGTGCAATCCCGCCTGGCCCGATGCATCGAGCTGACGCACCTGCTTGCCAGCCCCATCCGTCACCGTCAGCACCATCTTGGCGTCGCCCTGCACGCTGTCGCGGACGTAGTAAGTCAGCAGCGCGCCAAATGGCGGATTTGGATCGGCCACATTGTCGCCCTGCGCCCGGTAGTATCCAATCTCGTCGTAAGCGCGCGCCGGACGGCCCACCGGCAAGAGCGTGCCTTCCTGCGCGAGCGTGTCCGGGGTCAGCCTGCGCAGCGCCGAGAAATCGTCCAGCACGAAAAATCCACGCCCGAACGACGCCCCCACCAGGTCGCTCTCGCGCCGCTGAATGGTCAGGTCGCGAATCGCGATGGTCGGCATGCCGCCCTTGAGCTTCACCCAATGCACGCCGCCATCCACGCTGAACGACATGCCGAATTCCGAACCCACAAACAGCAGGTTCGGGTTCATGTGGTCCTGCACAATGGTCCACACCGGGTCGCGCTCCGGCAGATCGCCCGCGATCGATTTCCAGGACCGCCCCAGGTCCGTGCTCTTCAAAACGTAAGGCTTGAAATTGCCGCGATGGAAGTCGTTGACAGTCACGAAAACCGTATTCACATCGCTCGGCGACGGGAACACGTCGGTGATGTAGCTGAATTCCGGCACGCCCGGAAGCCGGTCGACTTTTCGCCAGTCGAGGCCGCCATTCTCGGTGATCTGCACCAGCCCATCGTCCGTGCCCAGAAACAGCAGCCCTTCGCGCAGCGGCGATTCGGCGATGGTAGTGCCGGTGCCGTACGAATCCGTGAACATATTCTTGCCCACGGCGTCTTTGTCCCACACTTTGCCCATCACCGGAAGGGTGTCGCGGTCGATGTTGCGCGTCAGGTCGCCGCTCACCATTTTCCAGGTCGTACCGCGGTCGTCGCTGCGCATCAAGTGGTTGCCGAAGATGTAGAGCCGCGTATGCGAGAACGGGCTGATGATGAACGGAATATCCCAGCGGTCGCGCAGCCCCTTGCCTTCGTCGCCGGTGAAGCGCGGACGAATCGAAACGCTCACTCCGGTCTTCAGGTCGAGGCGCACGCAGTTGATCTGTTGCGAGCAGGTGTAGACCGTATCCGGGTCCGCATAATCGGCGCGCGATTGGAACCCGTCGCCGCCGCCCGTGTTCATCCAATCGCTGACGCGAATCCCCGCGCGGTCGATAGTGCGCGAGGGAACGCCTTGCGATCCGTTATCCTGAGCGCCGCCGTAAATGTTGTAGAACGGCAGCCCGTTGTCCACCGACACGCGGTAGAACTGCGTCACCGGAATGTTGTTGAAGTGCCTCCACGTATGGCCGTGGTCGTATGATTCGTACAGGCCGCCATCGTTGCCTTCCAGCAGATGGTTTTCATCCGTCGGGTCGAACACCAGCGCGTGATTGTCGGCGTGGACCTGAAAGCCCGCCGGCTTGATGGTCTTGCCGCCATCGTCCGTCATGCGGACGACGGTATCCATGATGTACACGTGGTCGTAATGGAACGGGTCCGGGAAAATCTCGCCGTAATATTCGGGATCTTGCAGCGCGGCGCGCTGCGTCAGGTCGAACGTTTTGGTCCAGTGCGCGCCGCCATCCTCGGACCGGTAGAAGTAGCTCATGTTGTGAGCGAGACTGATCAGCGCATACACCACGTCCGGCTTCTGCGGCGAAACGCACAGGGCGATGCGGCCCGTGTCGACAGTGGGCAGACCCTCGGTCAACTTGGTCCAATGCGCGCCCGCATCGGTGGTCTTATAGATGTGCGATTCGGGCCCGCCCGCAACGATGATGCTGGTATTGCGGCGGCGCTGATATGAGGCCGCATACATCACGTCCGGATTGCGCGGGTCGTAATCGAGATCGGTGGCGCCGGTGTTCTCGCCGATCGCCAAAACCTGCTTCCACGTCTGTCCGCCGTCGGCGGTCTTGTAAACGCCGCGGTCGCCGCCCGGCGAAAACAGCGGCCCTTGCGCGGCCACGAACACCACATTCGAATTGCGCGGATCGATGATGATTTTGGCGATGTGCTCCGAATTCGGCAGGCCCATCTTTTTCCACGTCTTGCCCGCGTCGGTGCTCTTATAGATGCCGTCGCCATAGCCGATCGCGCGCTGCGCCTCGTTCTCTCCGGTCCCCAGCCAGACAACGTCGGAGTTCTTCGGATCCACGACTACCACGCCCAACGAATACGACCCACCGTCGTCGAAGACCGGCGTCCAGTTGAGCCCGCGGTTGCTGGTCTTCCACAATCCGCCCGACGCCGTGGCTGCGTACCACACGCTGCGATTGTGCGGATCTACGGCTACATCGGCGATGCGGCCCGACGAGAAGACGCCGGAGATGTTTCGCACCTGGAGTCCGCTCACCAGGTCGGCCGTGAGCCGCGGCGCAGCGCCTGGTTGTGCAATAAGTTGCAGTGCGATGAGCAGTCCAATCGAAAAGACAGCCGGGGATAGGGCGAAAACAGAAGCGCGTTTCATGTGTGGTAAGCGATCTAGTATATCGCGGGGTGCGAACAAGCGCGCTGCCAGATGGATTGAGTGCGGCCAGACTGGACGGATTGAGTGCGGCTATACGGATTAAGTGCATCTATACTGATGGGGTGACCGATGAAGCGCCGAGACTGATTTTCTGCCTGTTTGCGCTGAGCGCCGCCTGGGCCGGCGATGGGGAATGGCCCGTGAATGGCGGCCCGTACAACATCCGTTATTCGCCGCTCACGCAAGTGAATCGCAACAACGCGACGAAGCTAAAAATGGCGTGGGTTTACGATTCGCACGATGCGTTTCAGGGATCGGAAATGCAAAGCAACCCGATCGTGGTGGATGGCGTGCTCTACGCTACCACGCCCAAAATGCGAGTGGTGGCCCTCGATGCTGCCGCGGGCCGCGAGATCTGGAGTTTCGACCCGAGCGGCGGCGCGGGCGGCCAGCGGCGCTATCGCCATCGCGGCGTCACCGTGTATCGGGACCGCGTCTTCTTCACCTACCGCAATTTCCTGTGGGCGCTGGACCGGCGGACCGGTAAGCCGCTGCAGAGTTTCGGCGACAACGGGCGCATCGATCTTCGCCAAGGACTCGGGCGGCCGCCTGAGGGAATCAGCATCAGCGCCAGCAGTCCGGGCGTGATCTTTGAAGACATGATCATTCTGGGAAGCACCGTGCCGGAGACGCTGCCGGGCTCTCCGGGGCACATTCGAGCGTTCGACGTGAACACCGGAAAGCAGCGGTGGATCTTTCATACCATTCCGTTCCCCGGCGAATACGGGTACGACACATGGCCGAAGGATGCGTACCAGATTTCGGGCGGAGCGAATGCGTGGGCGGGCTTGAGCGTCGATCCGAAACTGGGGATGGTGTTCGCGGCTACGGGCTCGGCCTCGTTCGATTTCTACGGCTCCAATCGCATTGGCGACAACCTGTTCGCGGATTGCGTGCTGGCCCTGGACGCGCGCACCGGCAGGCGCATCTGGCATTTTCAAGGCGTCAAGCACGACGTGTGGGACCTGGATTTTCCGGCGGCGCCGAATCTGGTGACCGTGACGCGCAACGGCCGCAAGGTGGAAGCGGTGGCGCAGATCACCAAGTCTGGGTATGTGTATGTGTTCGACAGGCGCACGGGAGAGCCGCTGTTTCCCATCGCGTACCGCAAGGCGCCGGCGTCGCCGCTCGACGGGGAAAAGCTGGCGGAGACGCAGCCATATCCGGTGAAGCCGCCGCCTTATACGCGGCACGGGTTCACTGAGGACATTGTGACCAACCGAACCCCGGAGGCGCACGCGGCGGTGCTGAAAACGATACGCCAGCTCGACCCTAGCGTGCTGTTTGGGCCGCCGAGCCTGCGCGGGACGATCCTGTTCCCCGGCACGGACGGCGGCGGCGAGTGGGGCGGCGCGGCATACGACGAAGAGTCGGGACTGCTGTTCGTCAATTCGAACGAGCAGCCGTGGATCATCCGTATGGTGACCCACGAGACCAAGTCACTGTATAAGAACAATTGCGGCGAGTGTCATGGGGACGATTTGCAGGGCGCGCCGCCGACGTTTCCTTCACTGGTGGATATCGGCAAGCGGCGCTCGCGGGAGGAGCTGCGCAGCATTATCAGCGAGGGGACGGGGCGGATGCCGGGATTCCGCGCGTCGTTGGGCGCCAACGTGAACGAGATTGTCGATTTTCTGATTACGGGCAAGGACAACGGTGTGGTGGATCCGGCGGCGGCGAAGGACCCAAGCTGGCAGAAGTATCGCAACCAGGGATACCTGCTGTTCCGCGATCCGGACGGCTATCCGCCCATGACGCCGCCTTGGGGAACGCTAAACGCTATCGATCTGAACAAGGGTGACATACGCTGGCGGATTCCGTTCGGAGAGTATCCCGAGTTAGCGGCGAAAGGGATGAAAGACACGGGCAGCGATAACTACGGCGGACCGGTAGTTACTGCGAGCGGGTTGCTTTTTATCGGAGCTACCAGCTTTGACAAGAAGTTCCACGCCTATGATAAGTCGACGGGTAAGTTGCTTTGGGAGACAGTGCTGCCCGCGGCGGGAAATGCTACGCCGGCTATCTATGAAGTCAATGGCCGGGAGTATATAGCGATTGTGTGCGGCGGCGGGAAGAACGAAGCGCCGTCGGGCGGCTGGATAGCGGCATTTGCGTTGGAGTAGCGGCGAGTTGCAACGCAATTAAGACAGCCGAGCGCTAAGAGCGGCTCGGCCGTCGCAGGCCATGGGACCGCGCCACTAATTGCTACGATAGGTTGATGCAATCGCTCTCTTACTGTTTGACCGCCGCGCTGTTATGCGCGCCGGTGCTATCCGCCGCCGGCGATAAGACTACCGGGCGCCTGGACGATTCCGCTGCGTTGTTTTCCGAAGTGATGTCCGCGCCCGATAAATCCATCCCGCAGGATCTACTCAACAAGGCCGCTTGCGTGGTGCTTGTGCCCGGCCTGAAGAAGGGCGCATTCGTGGTGGGCGCGCAATGGGGCCGCGGCTTTGCGTTGTGCCGCGGCGCGAGTGAGCAGGGCTGGGGACCGCCGGCCGCGATACGCATCGAAGGAGGCAGTTTCGGAGCGCAGATTGGCGTCTCTTCCACGGACCTGATTTTGCTGGTGATGAACGAACGCGGCATGAAGCGTCTCACGACCGACAAGTTCACCATCGGAGCCGACGCCACGGCGGCGGCCGGTCCCGTGGGCCGCAGCGCGAGCGCGCAAACTGACGCCATGATGACCGCCGAGATTCTCTCGTGGTCGCGGTCGCACGGAGTGTTTGTGGGCGTCTCGCTCAATGGAGCCACGCTGCGGAGCGATATCGACGAGAACGAGGTGATGTACGGCAAGCGGTGGACCAGTAATCAGATTCTCGGCAGCGGCGCGACGCCGCCACCAGCGTCCATGAAGCTCATCGATCTGCTGACGAAATATTCGATGCGGAAGGCGAAGTAGAGGCTGGCACGAGCCAGGCGCAAAACGGCGCAGCGAAACGAAGAGCCAGGCTGTGGGGAAGCTTTCTGCGGGCAGAACATATCGAGTTGGCAGGCGAAAGCGCCTGCCCCACATATAGTGCGGCACGGGTGGAAAATCGCATGAGAATGTAGAGACTCCAGGAGCCGGCTGAAAGCCGGCTGCAGCCAGGATTGGCTGCCCCACTAAAGCGGCGTAATCGGCCGGGTTTCCGAGCCCAACCGGTAGGTTCGCGTCGGCATGCCGGCGCCGGGCGGAGGAGTCAGCAGGTGCGGACGCATCATCACGAGAATTTCGTCGTCGCTTTTGGTCTTGGTGTACATATTGGTCAGCGGACCCAGGTAGGGAATCCGTGAGAGCACGGGGATGCCAGCGATGGAGTGCGTCCCCTCGACATCCATCAAGCCGCCCAATACCGCCCACTGACCCATCTGAAGAGTGACCATCTCTTTCATCACGCGGTTCGCAATAACCGGGATGCCGTTTACCGATTGGGTGGTGAGCACCTTGAACTCGGCATCCACATCGAGCGTTACCTCTTCGAGCGAGTGTACCGCCGGAGTCACCTTCAAGGTCAGTCCCAAATCCACGAACTGGAAGGACGGCGGCGGGGTGTAAGCCGTTCCGCTGCTGGTGAAGCTAGCGGGGCCGAAGTAGCCCGAAGTCAGCACCGGATACTGCTCGCCAATGTGCATGGTGGCGGCCTGGCCATCGTTGGAACGTAGCTGGGCGTCGAGCAGGTTGCTTCCGGTGGCCTTGGAAATCTCCGCCACAATGGTAGGCATCATGATGCCGATCCCAAACATAGTCTTACCGCCGCCGAACTGGAGCAGCCCCACGATGTTTTGCGCCAGCGAGATCTGGTTGATATTGTTGAACCAGCTGGTGAGCGGCGTGAGCGAGAAGGTGTCGGGCAGATCGAGCCCATAGGTCAGCATATCGTTGAGCGACACTTCCACGAATTTCAGGTCGATCATTACCTGTGCCGGCGGCCGCATCAGCTCGTTGAACATTGCCCGCGCCACTGTGACCTTAGCCACAGTGTCGCGCAGAATCACGGTATTCGACGCCGTGTCGAACGCTACTTTCTCGAGGCCCACGGCCTGCTGAATGGCAGTGACGATAGCATTAAATGCTTGTTGATTCACGGCTTCGGGCAGAGGGATGGAGATGGACGCGCGCGGCTCCAATTCGCTCCGCTTCTGCGGCGTGTCTTTGGCGACCAGAAACAGCTTGTCCGACAGCGGGACGATGAAACTCCCGGTGGCGGCTTCGAGGCTTCGCAGCGCCACGCGATAATCCACTTCCTTCAACTGGAAGGGCAACGGACCAATAGGCTGGTAATCGGCATCGAAGACGCAGTCGAGACCGAATATCTTCGCCACGCCGGTCCAAAGCTGCTTGGAATCGCCGCGCAGATCGATATCGCCCGTGCCATCGTCGGGAGCCAGCGCGGCGGGCGGCATCTTTTTGCGGGCGTCGGCCAGATCCTGCAGGGTGGCGTCCTCGGGCGGCAAATCGGGCTCGGCCAGGTCCGCGTCGCGATCCGGGTCCACGGTTTCCACGCCGGCCGACGCCAACACCTCGGGAGTGACCTTCGATTCCAACGCGGCGCGCGAGCGGACAGCCTGGCTCCGCTGCCAATAGATCCGCTTGTTGGGATCCTTGGCGGCCGCTTCGGAATACATCAGGTAGGCCTGCGCCATATGGCCCTTTTTCTCGGCTTCCCGCCCGCGGTTGTATAGTTCCGCGGCCGATGGATCGTCCGCCAGAAGCACGGCAACCAGGAATAGCGAGAGAATAGGCCCACGAATCCGCACACCTGAATGACGCAGCGCTAACCGCAGGCGTGCAATCGATTTAGGGGTGCTTAACAATTTTGGGGCTGCGCAGTTCTGTCGCGAAGATTGTCGCTCAGAGGGCTGTAAGATATGTCGCGTCCCCACGAGTGAACGCTGGTCGCAAAAGTGCGTGGGCCGCGGCAGCCCGGCCCGCACGGGCAACCGCGTTATGCGATCTTAAGAGGAAGCCATGCCCACCCTGCTCCATCCACTTGCCATCCATCCCCGCTTGTGGATCGAACCGGCCGCCGTGTTTCTGGCGACGCTGGCCATCGCGTATGCCGTCCGCCGGATCTTTTTCGGCGCGCTGCATTCGTGGATTCGCCGCACCAACAGCCGGGCCGGGCTGGCCCTGCAAGCTGCGCTCCGCGGGCCGAGCCACATCTGGAACCTGATTCTGGCGTTGCATTTCGCGATTCAATCGTCGGCGCTGCCCTTTCCCTTTACCGACAGGGTGACGGAAGTGTTGCAGGTACTCTTCATCGTCTCGCTGACGTTGATGTTCATGCGCATCGCGGGCGATCTGGTGCGCCAGTTAGGCGAAGAGATTCCCGGCTCGACGCCCGCCACCACGCTGACGCAAAATCTGGCGCAGGTTGTAGTGGTGATACTCGGCGCCATGGTGGCTCTGCGGGTGATAGGCATTGAGATCACGCCCCTGCTGACGGCTCTGGGCGTGGGCGGTCTGGCGGTAGCGCTGGCGCTGCAGGACACGCTTTCGAATCTGTTCGGCGGAATCTACGTGTCGATGGCCGGACAGGTGCGGCTGGGCGACTACATCAAGCTCAACACGGGCGAGGAGGGTTATGTGACGGACATCGGTTGGCGCTCGACGATTCTCCGGACACTCGGCGGCAACATGATCATCGTCCCTAACGCGAAGCTGGCGCAGGCGATTGTGACGAACTACTACCTGCCGCAAAAAGCTATGAGCGCTTCGCTGCAGGTGGGCGTCAGCTACTCGTCCGACATCGATCTTGTGGAGCGCGTGCTTCTGGAGATCGGCAAGCAGGCCGCCTCCGAAGTGCCCGGCATGCTGGCGGACCCGGCGCCCTCGGTGACCTTAGACCCGGGTTTCGGGGATTGGTCGCTGAACTTCCAACTGGGTTTTCAGGTAGCCGAATTCTCCAATCAGACGAGTGTGCGGAATGAGTTGCGCAAGCGCATCCTGCGCCGGTTCCGCGAGGAGGGAATCGTGATTCCGTTCCCCACCAGAAGCATATTCACCACTGAGTCGCCGGGGCACGGGAATTAGAGACTATGCCAGGCGACAACACTGTTCACCTGACGCCTCCGATTCGAAGCGCGTTCACACGAGTGTGAACGCCGCACGCATGAGTGCGTGCGCCACGATTGGATCCGCCTGCCACCGGCGCCATCGAAACAGCTGGTTTAAATTGAGTTTATGCAGAGCGGTTATTCTCATCTACGGACACATACTTATGTTGAACCGCTCCAATGGAAATCGCCGGGTACGACTCACTCTGCCGCCGGACAACAACCCGCCGGTTTCGATCAAGGCGATTAACTGGCTACGCCTTTTCGCATATCTGAAGCCGTACCGCGGCCGAGTGGCCCTGGCATTGGCCGCGCTGCTGATCTCCACCGGACTTAGCCTGGCCTTCCCGATGGTTATCGTGCGCCTGCTCGAGACCGTAACCCACGCCAGAAGCATGGGGGCGCTCAACAGGCTGGCGTTGCTGCTGGTGGGGATTTTCCTGGTGCAGGCGGCGTTTTCGTTTCTCCAGTCGAATCTGCTGGTGGTGATCGGCGAACACATCGTGTGCGATCTGCGCACAACGCTGTACAACCAGCTACACCGTCTGTCTCTCGATTTCTACGCCGGGCGGCGAGTGGGAGAGATGGTTTCGCGCCTCTCGAGCGATGTGACTCAGATGCGCGCCGTACTGACCAGCAACGTGAGTACTCTACTGAGCCAGAGCGTGTCGCTGGTGGGGGCGCTGGCGATTGTAGTGACCATCAACGCCCACCTGACTCTGTTTATCCTGGCGCTGGTTCCGGCGGTGATCGGAGTGGCGGCGCTATTTGGACGGACGCTCCAGAAGGCCGGCACAGGCGTGCAGGATCAACTGGCCGAAGCCACTACTGTGGCTGAAGAAGCCCTGCAAGGCATCCGCGTGGTGAAGAGTTTTGGCCGGGAACAGTATGAGATGGACCGCTACGGCAACGCCATCCGGAAGACGTTCCAGGCCGCCGTGCGCATGGCGGTTTCCCAGTCGTTATTCGCCACGGTCATGATGTTCCTCGGTTTCGGATCGATCACCGCGATCATGTGGTACGGCGGGCGCGAGGTGATCGCCGGACGGCTGACGCTGGCGATGATCAGCGGCTTTCTTCTGTACGGCATCATGATCGCAGGCAGCATGGCGGGGCTCGCGGGTTTTTATGGGCAGCTCCGCGCAGCCATCGGGGGCGTGCAGCGGGTGTTTGAGATCCTGGACCTGCGGCCGAGCGTGCAGGATGCGCCCGATGCCACCGCGTTGCCGGCGGTTATCTCCGGGTTGCAGGGCCGCATCCGGTTCGAGGACGTCTGGTTCCACTACGAGAAGAACGTGCCGGTGATTCGGGGGATCACTCTCGATATCCAGGCTGGCGAAATCCTGGCGCTGGTGGGCCCCAGCGGCGCCGGCAAAAGCACGCTTTTCAATCTCATCCCGCGCTTCTACGACCCCGCCAGCGGCTGCGTCCGTATGGACGGCCACGACCTTCGCACGGTCACGCAAGAGAGCCTGCGCGCCCAAATGGCGATGGTGCCGCAGGAGACCATCCTGTTCGGGGGAACCATTCGCGAAAACATTCTCTACGGACGGTTAGGCGCCACCGAGGCCGACATGATCGCCGCCGCCCAGGCCGCCAACGCACACGGCTTCATTAAGGATTTTCCCTTGCAGTACGAGACGGTTGTGGGCGAGCGCGGCGCCAGGCTGAGCGGGGGACAGCGCCAGCGGATCGCAGTGGCGCGGGCGATTCTGAAAGATCCGCGCATCCTGCTGCTGGATGAAGCCACCAGCTCTCTCGACAACGACTCGGAAGGCCTGGTACAGGAGGCCCTCAACCGGCTGATGGAGGGCCGCACGACGGTGATCATCGCGCATCGCCTGAGCACCATCAAGGTCGCGCATCGCATCGCGGTAATGGATGGCGGACGCATTGTCGAGCTGGGCACGCACGAGGAGTTGATGAGACTCGACGGCTTGTACGCGCGCCTCTACGCGATGCAGTTCCGCGATCCGCGTGACGCATCTGCCGGGCTGCCGCCAACGGCCGATCGCGAACAGGCCGAGCACAGTTCGCTCACCAAGCGCGGGGAGCGGCGCGATCTACGGGCCTTGGATAGCCGCGTAGCGGTCCAACAGGCTTGAGCAGGCTTCTCAGTCACCGGCTCGCCGCCAGCTCGGGCATGGGATACCGCATCTCTCCGCGGAACACTTCGCCGAAGATCTCCAGTACCTCCGCATGCAGCGCGCCATTGTCCGACAGAAAGCTTTCCGAATTCCTGATGCGGTACGCCGCGCCCTCCATCTCCGAGACGCGTCCGCCGGCTTCCTGTACGAGCAGGCATCCCGCCGCCACGTCCCACGGCTTCAACCCGAATTCCCAGAAGAAATCCAGGCGTCCGCACGCCACATACGCAACATCGATCGCCGCCGACCCGGTACGCCGCACGCCGTGCGACGCCATCGCCAGCTGATAGTAGAAGTAAATATTCGCGTTGTGCTGACGCTTGCGGCTCGGGAAGCCCGTCGAGGACAAACTTTCCGCCAGCCGTTTGGCGCTCGAAACGTGAATGCGCCGGTTGTTCAAATACGCGCCCGCGCCGCGCTCCGCGGTGAAAATCTCGTTGGTGAGTGGAACGTAGACCACGCCGGCGATCAAATCGTCGCCGCGCGCCAGCGCCAGCGTCACGTTGAACATGGGGAAGCTGTGCGCGAAGTTGGTGGTGCCGTCCAGCGGGTCCACATACCACCGGTATTCCGACGCCGATTCGTGCCCGCCGCCCTCTTCGGCGAGAATGCCGTGCGAGGGGAAGTGCGAGCTGAGCCGTTCGACGATCAGCTTTTCCGAAGCGCGGTCGGCTTCGGTAACCAGGTCGAACTCGCCCTTGCTCTCAAAGGGCACGCGCCGCTCATAATACCCGGCCAGCAGCGCGCCGGCTTCGCGCGCAATCTCGACCGCCTTTTCGAGATACTGCATGAACTCGCGGCCTAGCTCGCTTCCTGAATGTATTTGATGTCGTGTTTGAAGATGAAAAGATTCGGCGCGCCCACGCGCGTCAGGCGGATGAACGACTGGTCGTAATACTCGATGGCGCCAGTCACTTCTTCGCCGTCCGTCAGCTTCACGCGTATCTGCATGGCGCCTTCGATCAGGCGCTTCAGATAGCGCGCTTCTTCAAACGTCTGCTCCGGCGCGCGCGCCGCCTTCCCACCCTGTTGTGACGTAACTTTATCTCCTACCGTTCTCCCCGCCTGGCGGGCTCGATCAAAATGCGTGCGTCCGGCGTGGTCCCTAAACTCGCCTCCGCTTCACCATAATACCCGTTGCGCGCGAACACCTGCAATTCGGGCGACTTCACGCGCACCTGCAGCGTGTGGAACCGGTTCTTCGTGAGCGGAACATTGTGCGGATAATAGCCCAGCAGATATTCCGTGCGCAGATCGGAAATAATGTCGCGGAACGCTTTGTCGAGCTGCGCGCCCAGCGCCGGCAGGAAGGTGCGTCCGCCGGTGCCCTCCGCCGCGAAAGTGAGCCAATTCTCGCCGCCGGTATTGCGGCCGGCGTCGTTCACGATGGGAATCACCACCACCGGATAGATCACCGCGTCGGCAAGCTGCGCCGCTTCGAGCGCCTGGTGCGAATCGCGATAGCTGGTGGTGTTGCCGCCATCGGTGACAATCACCAGCGCCTTGCGTCCCTCGCGCGGCTCCAGTTCGCGCGCTGCGAACCAGACGGCGTCGTAGAGCGACGTTCCGGCGTCGCCGCGAATGGTCTTCAGCTTCGATTCGAGGAAGTCCATGCGGTGGGTGAAGTTGGTCTCCTGGTGGACGTCATAATCGAAGCTCCACAGCGAGAGCGCATCCCTGGGATTGCCCTCCGAGAGCAGCGCCTTGACGAACTTCGCGGCCGAAT
>JBEKNN010000247.1:0-13743 GCA_049522755.1 Bryobacteraceae bacterium
CGTCCTGAACGGACAGCCGGTAGAGTACGGGGAGGCTCTTTTTGCCATCCGTGCGGTTTAAGAAAATCCTCATTGCCAACCGCGGGGAAATCGCAGTCCGCGTCATCAGCGCTTGCAAGGAATTGGAAATTCAGACCGTCGCCGTTTATTCCGAGGCGGACCGCTACAGTTCCCACGTGCGTTTCGCGGACCAGGCCATCTGCATCGGCCCCGCCAAAAGCGCGCGCAGCTATCTGGATATTCCTTCCATCATCAGCGCCGCGGAGATCACCAATGTCGATGCCATCCACCCCGGCTACGGCTTCCTCAGCGAGAATGCCAATTTCGCCGAAGTGTGCGAAGCGTCCCACATCAAGTTCATCGGGCCCAAACCGGACGTCATCCGCCTCATGGGCATCAAAGAGCGCGCCCGCGCTTACATGCGCGAAATGGGCGTGCCGGTGCTTCCCGGATCGCCGGGCGTGATCGCCTCGCCCGAAGAAGCGCTGGCCATGGCGGCGCAGATCGGCTATCCCGTGATTTTGAAGGCGTCGGCGGGCGGCGGCGGACGCGGCATGCGCGTGGTGACCGGCCCCGACGAATTGCCGTCGCTCTACGCCCAGGCGCAGTCGGAAGCGGGCGCGGCGTTCAGCTCGGCGGACGTCTATCTGGAAAAATTCATCGGCGCGCCGCGGCACATCGAATTTCAAGTGTTGGCCGACGAGCACGGCAATGTCGAAATTCTAGGCGAGCGCGAATGCAGCATCCAGCGGCGGCATCAAAAGCTGCTGGAGGAAGCGCCTTCGCCCGCGGTCACCGACCGGCAACGGGCTGAGATTCGCGCCGTGCTGTGCAAAGCCATCTCCGCGGCTGGCTATACCAACGCGGGGACGGTGGAATTCCTCATGGACGAAAGCGGCAAGCTCTACTTCATCGAGGTGAACGCGCGCATTCAGGTGGAGCACCCGGTGACGGAGTTCGTGACCGGCATCGATATGGTGAAGAGCCAGATCCGCATCGCGCAGGGCGAGCCGCTGAGCGAGGTGCTGCCCGGCCCCATTGAGATGCGCGGCCACTCGATTGAATGCCGCATCAACGCCGAAAACCCGGAGACCTTCGTACCCTCGCCGGGGCGCATCACCGGCTTTCACACGCCCGGCGGCATCGGAGTTCGCGTCGATACCTGGGCGTACACCGATTGCGTAATTCCACCGTTTTACGATTCGCTGGTGGCGAAGCTGGTGGTTTACGGCAACGACCGCGGCGAGGCCATCCGGCGCATGCAGCGCGCGCTCAGCATGTTTATCGTGGAAGGAATCTACACCTCCATTCCCCTGCAACAGCGGATTCTCGCCGACCCCGATTTTCAAGCGGGACGCTTCGATACGAACTTCATCAAGCGGTATATGCCCGTGAAGAGCGAGCCGGCTGGTTAGCCATCCGACTGGGAATTGCGCACAAGACAGTAGGGCGGACCCCCTGGTCCGCGCGGGTCCCCCTGGACCCGCTCTTCGACCGGCGAAATCAGCCTGGCGCGATCCCTGAAAGGCCGACCGGGGAGTCGGCCGCGGACTAGGTGCGCGGACGCTGCACTGGTTTGCGGACGCCCATTTCCACACGTGAAGGAAAAAACAAGAATCTCTCTTCAGTCGCGGGTCCATTTCACGTACTTCACGAAGCAAACTGGGCAAACGGGCTGGCCACCCGTTTCGAAGGCTTCGAATTGAATGGCGCTTTTCTCGCCTGCGAAGCGTCGCGCAAGCGATGAGACCGCCCGGTGAACTACGCCGCTCGATGAAGCCGGTCACTGGAAATGGCGGGCAAGGGATCCGGCGTAGTAAACTGCCCACATGCCCCGATTCTCCCCGAGCCTCGTCCTAGCTCTTGCCGCGTTGTCTCCAATTTTTTCCTATGGGCAAAAACCCAGTCCCTTCGTAGGCCGCTGGGACTTCAACCTCAGCGTGCCCGATGCGCCATCGCGCGGCGCCGCCTGGTTGGGGATCACTGAAAAGAACGGCGCGCTGGATGTCTGGTATCAGCCCACCGGCGGCAACGTATATCAACTGAAAGATGTCAAAGCCGACGGCTCGCACTTGACGCTGATGCTTTCGGCAGGCGGCAAGAACGGGGCCACAACCTGGGAACTGGACGCCGCGGGAAATGCACTCAACGGCACACAAAAACGCGGCGCGAATTCGGTCCCCCTGCATGGCGTGCGCGCTCCCGAGTTGAAGCGGAACCCGCCCAAGGCATGGAGCGCCCCCGAGCCGCTTTTCAACGGCAGGGATCTCACCGGCTGGGAGCCCATCGGCAACGTCGCCAACAATCACTGGACCGTGAGGGACGGCCTGCTCTATAACTCCGACCACGGCGCCAATCTGCGCACTACGCGCACCTTCACCGATTTCAAGGTCCACTACGAAGTGAACTGCCCCGACGACGCCAACAGCGGCTTCTATCTCCGCGGACGCTACGAAGTGCAGCTTGAATACGAGCCGCTCACCAAGAATCCCCCCGAGCGGCGCATCGGCTCAGTCTATGGGCGCATCGCTCCCGATCCCACCGTCCCGCGCACGCCCGGTCAGTGGGAGACGTTCGACGTAACTCTCGTCGGCCGCATCGTTACCGTAGTCCACAACGGCGTGACCACCATCGACCGCAAGGAGATCGAAGGCATCACCGGTGGCGCCTTGGACGCCAATGAAGGCGAGCCCGGACCTTTTTACATCCAGGGCGATCACACCGGCGGCCTGCAGTTCCGCAATATCACTGTGTCCGTACCCAAGAACTGACGCCTTTGTCGAGGATCTCATTGGAGGCGCACGGCTCCTCCGCACCTTGCTCTTCTTCGTCGCGACTCTATCTCGACGCCATTACTTCGCCTGCCTCACCGGCCGCCGGTTCCGGCTAGAACGCGCGTCGTAGTGACGATAGACGCGCTTAAGGCGTGGCGCGAGGCCTCTCCGGGGCGCGTGGCGCAGCCCTTGGCTACTGAAGGTTCTGGTACACCAGTTCCTCGAAGCCGCGTAGCGTCCGGATGGCGCCGTCGTCGTAGAACGGCAGCACCTGCATCATCTGGACGCCGCCGATGTGCTTCACTGGATCGATCCAGAACTCGGTGTTGTAGATGCCGGCCCAACTCATGCTGCCCGCGCTGCGGAAGCTTGAGTACTGCGGGTCGTCTGACGCGATCTGAAACCCCAGGCCGAACTTATCGTGGCCGGCGCCGAGCGGAAACGGTTTGGTGAGCAGTTTGTCGGCGGCGGGCTGCAACTCCACGAAGATCGACCCGATGTTATTCTGTCCCATCATTTTCACCGATCTCTCAGTCAGGATTCTAGCGGGGCCCAGGTGGCCGCCGTTGAGCAGCATCTGGATGAACTTGGCGTAATCCTGCACGGTCGAGTAGAGACCGCCATCACCGTGGAACGGGGCCGTCGGCGTCGACGGAATGGGCGTCCGCGGTTGTTCCTGCAAGAGCCCGTTTACACGGCGGTGCTGCGTCGGCACGCGCGACTGTTTGTCGGCTGCCACGGCGTACGACGTATCCACCATCCCCAGCGGTTTGAAGATGCGCTGCTGGTAGTAGGCTTCCATCGACGCGCCGGTAATTCTCTCGACGATCATGCCGAGCACGCGCGTGCTGGCGCTGTAGTTCCATTTGTCGCCGGGATCGCTCAGGAGCGGCAGCTCCCACTCGCCTTTTTTCGTCGCCTGCGT
Organism: Bryobacteraceae bacterium; assembly: GCA_049522755.1. Classification (GTDB taxonomy): domain Bacteria; phylum Acidobacteriota; class Terriglobia; order Bryobacterales; family Bryobacteraceae; genus PALSA-243. The sequence goes on from JBEKNN010000247.1 coordinate 3,700, forward strand.
GAGCCGGTACTCGATCGGGTTCGTAAATCCGTAGCCGATGCCGGAGGTGTGCGTCAGCAAATGCCGGATCGTCATAGGCCGCTTCGCCGGCCGTGTTTCGTAGGCTGCGTCCTGCTCGTTGAACTTCGTAATGACCCGCAGGTTGTCGAAGCCCGTCAGGTATTTCGACACCGGATCGTCGAGCTTGAGCTTGCCCTCTTCGAACAGCATCATGATGGCCACCGAGGTCACCGGCTTGGTCATCGACGCGATCGAAAATATGGCATTTACGGGCATGGCTATGTTGTTCGCAACATCGAGCTTACCGGCTGCGCTTTCGTAGAGCGGGCCATCGCGGCCGACCACGAGGGCAACCACGCCCGGCGTGTCGCCGCGGCTGACAGCGCTGCTAAGCTGGCGCGATATCGCGGCCTTGCCTGCGGCTGAAAATGCCTTTGCCTGTTCGACCGCGCGAGCGGGCTGGGCGTTCGTTTGGGCGGGTCCCGTAGAAGTCAGCCATCCGGTGAGGGCCACGAACGCAGCGACGATGACAGCGGTCTTGTGCAGTCTCATAATTTAATTTCGCATGACCCGAGTTGTCGCCTTCAGACTATCGGCATACGAGCGATTCAGCTTAGCTTACCCGCTTAGAAGGCACATAGGTCCTGAGTTAAGGCGCATCCCGAAGTTTAAAGACTTAGACGCGCTCGACTCGCGGATGTACGCCGGCCGACGCACCCCGGAAGTCCGCTTCTGAGAGATGACGGTTGCCCGCCCGCGCCCGCATTTCCCTCGCGCAGGCGTGCCCCAGGTTCAAAGTTCCTCGCTCGGCGGTCTCGTCTCAGTCGAAGAAGCTACGATCCTCTTCCTGCAGGCGCGATTTAGCCGCTGGAATATTGAACATGACACCGAGACCCGGCCGGTCCCAAACGTCGATGAAGCCTTGTTTCATGATCGGGTCCGGCAACCCGTCGACAATCTGATACCACCACTCAGGCTGGCCCACGGGATACTCGAAGGCGATGTAGTTTTGCGGCAGCGCGGCCGCCAGCTGAACATGCGCGGCGAGCCCGATCAGCCCGTCGAAAACTCCGTGGGGAGCGATGAGGATGCCGTGGAGATCGGCGTATTCCGCAATCCACTTCGTTTCCGCCAATCCGCCGACATCTTCCGGGTCGGGGCCGATTACATCAACAGCCTGTTTTTCGATCAGATCCTTGAAGTTCTGCCGGAGGTAGATCTCTTCTCCGGTGTGAATCGGGATCGACGTACTCTGCTTTACCTCCCGAAAAACCTCGGCGTCGGGGTATGGCATATAGTCGCCTGTGATCAGGTCTTCAAGCCATGTGATGTGGAGCGGTTCGAGCGCTCGTGCAAACGTGATCGCATCCTTTACTGTCCAGCCTGGTCCGCAGTCGAGAGCAAGCCCGATTTCATCGCCCAGGACTTTCTTCATAGCTTCGACGCAAGCAATGATTGTTTGGAGGCCGCGCTCCGTCATCAGACCACGATCGGCGTGCGAAGCTCCCGTCCGCGGTTCGTCGTACCACCCGTTGGTCATGGCGCGCATCATCGTGGGATTGTGAAAGCCGACAGCCTGTTTGATCAGGGTGAAGCCCTCTTTGGCTTCTTTCATTTTGGCCATGTTCTCGGCGTAGTCTCGCGGCGTCTGGCCGGTCATGGGGAAACGGACGGCTCCGTTGTAGGCGCGTACGCGGTTCCGGATCTTCCCGCCAAGCAATTTGTATACCGGCACTCCGGCTACCTGCCCCGCGATGTCCCAGAGAGCGATCTCGATCGCGCTCACCGCCGAACCCCAGGGCTTGAAGGCGCCAAGCCGACGGATCTTCAGCATTACCCGCTCGACGTCGGTGGGGTCTTCGCCGAGAATATAGTCCTTATAAAAAAGCACCATTGGCTTGAGATACGGCTTGGCGGATTCGGCTTCGCCGTACCCGGACACGCCCTGATCCGTGACGATTCGAACTACCGGGTTTTGGCCGATGATGGCGCACCTGAGGTCTGTGATTTTGATCGATCCTTGCCCCGTCCGCTTTTCGGGGAGCGACAGACGGCCGCTCTGCTGAGCCACAAGCGACGTTGCGGCCGCCCCCGAGAGCGATCCCAGAAATCCTCTTCGCGTCCAATTAGCCATGCGTTCCTCCCGCTCGAAAACATCTCACACAAAGTCTGCCTCCCGATCCCTCGCGAGGCAAGAGTCGTCAAGAGGCCAGAGGCTTATCTCGTTATATCAGGCCCAGCAGGGCCTCGCCCGATAACTTTCCGAATCACGGGCAAATCGTAAACGGCCCGCCAGATCAGGCTGTGCATCAAAGCGGTGCGGCCAGGTTGCCTGAGTACATGGGCACATCATAGCTTCCTGATTGAATGCCGCGCGACGGCGACCGCGAACTAAAGGCCGCCCGCCGGGCGGAGCCGGTTTTTCGCGCACCAGGTTTCTCGCACACCAAGGGAGCGTGCTCCACGCCATGCGGAGCACGGGCAGAGCACGCTCCGCTTCCCGATCAGAAGTAGACCTTCAAAGCCAACTGCAAATTGCGGGGGGTGTTGATCTGGCTGCCCGAACCGCTCAGCACGCCGAACGTCTGGCTTTGCAATTGGGTGCTTCCCGTTCCGAAGCGTGTGCGGTTGAAGACGTTGAACGCTTCCGCCCGGAATTCGACCCGGGTTTTCTCGCGTATGGGGAAGCTGCGCGTCGCGGACATATTCTCCGTAAGGTTCGGGAACAGGCGGAGCTTAGGGTTGTACCGGGTCTCGTTGCCAATCGAATCCAGCGCGGTCCCCGAGCCCTGATAGGGGAACGGACCGCTGCAGGCCGCCGTGGGGCTGCTGCAGTACGGCACGAAGAAGTTATCGGTTGAAGGATTGAACCCTCCGCTATAACTCGGCTGCCACCCGTTATAAGACGTGACGTAAGCCGGCACGCGAGTCGAACCCGAATCGCCCGGCGCATAGATTGGTAGAGTCAGTGAGGTGCTCACACCTACCGGTGTGCCGCTGGCGTACAGATTGATCGTCGAAAGGCGCCAGTTGCCGACCAGCCAGGAAGCCGCGCCCTTGTTGAGATACTTCTGACCGCGGCCGAAGGGCAAGTCATAAACCGCCGAGAACTTGAAGTCGTGAGTGACGTCATACTGCCCGATCGACTTCTCAAGCCCGCGATTGAAGAAATCGGCCGCGTAAGCCGTACCCCACGCCGAATCGGAATCGGTCAGCAGCTTCGAGAATACGTACGAAGCCTGGAAGGTGAGGCCGGAGGAAAGACGCCTCTGTAGCTTCACGATCGCGGCATTGTAAGTGGAGTGTCCGCTGTGATCGCCCTGACCGGCATAGGTATCGATCACGTTGTACTGAGGAAATGGCCGGAGCGCCTGTGCCACCGTGCCTGTGAAGCCCGGATAGGGGAGGGGAACTCCCGAGGCTATCCCGGTGGCCGACGTAATCTGGCTGTTCAACACTGTGGTGCTCTGCGCCACCGAGCCGAACTTCGTCAGATAGCTCGGGCTGATCTGGTTGTAGTCCAGCAACTCAGTCTGCAGGTGCTCGCCCATGACGCCGCTATATTGAGCCTCCACAAACATCGAACCGCCTAACTGCCGCTGAACGGAAAAATTGAAGTTGTCATAGGCCGGCAGCTTAGTGGTTTCGTCGCCCTGGAACCAGGCGACGTTCGTGCCATTGGAAACGGAGGGGTTAATAAATGGCGGCGCGATCCATGGCGGCATTCCCGAATCGAGGGTATAAGTCGGAGTTATGCCGTTGTTTACGTTCGAAAACGTCTGGGTGAGCGTAAACCCCGAGTTATGCGTGGAACCGCTGACCGAAACCAGCGCGCCGTAAGACCGGGCATAGGCCGCGCGGAAAACGGTCTTCGCGTCTTTCGAGTAGGCCAATCCGAGATGCGGGCCGAAACCCCAGGGCCACATATCGGCGAGTGTCCGGCTGCCCACGCAACCCGAGCAGTTACCGGCGAACAAAACCGCGCCGGGAATGCCTCCAGCGCCCGGATTCGGAGTGGTGGGGCTGAAATCGGACCACCGGTTATCGAGACCGGTCGGAGGGAGATTGCCATCCCAGCGTATGCCGATGTTCACGACCAGCTTACTCGACACGCGCCAGTCGTCCTGGGCGAATCCGCCAAAATAATAGAACTGCTGGCCGATGAAACGCGGGGTATCGATCTGGCCGCTGTCGGCATAGCCGAGCAGGAACGACGCGAAGGCGTTGCCGCCCGCGTTGGGATTGGTCCCGCCCGGAACGCCGGTTTCTTCATAACTGAACCCGACGCATCCGGCTTCGCACTGGCGGCCAAAGCCGTTGTAGTGGTTGAGCTGATACATGCCGCCGAACTTGAACGTGTGATTTCCTTTAATCCAGGTGAAATCGTCGTTGAATGCGTAAGTCGTATTCTCGGAGCCGTTGTCCGCCTGCCCGCCCCAGGTACTGTAGGTGTCGCCCGTCCCGCCCGAGAACAAGTTGACCAGATTCTCATTACAGTTGGGAACGTTGCCAAGGCAGAACTTGTTTTGCCAGTTGCCGATGTATTCCTGCGGCGGCTTGTGATCCTGAACCCAGTTGTTACCGCCCGCGTAGAAGTGGTTCAGCTTGTTCGGGCTGAGCGTCCAATCCCAACCCATGCGGAAAACATCGGTCCCTTGCGTCAGATCGTTGTAGTTCGTGAAAAGACCGGGCAGGGTCGCCGGACCATCGGGACCCGGAGTCATATGCTCGCGATCGTGTCCCCAATAGCCGGAAAGCCGGTGCTTCGCGTTGAAGATATGGTCACCCTTGAGACTATATTTGTTGACAGGGTATACCTGAGTGCCCGAAGTCACAAGATAGTTATTGGCGACGTACGCCGCCGTACCGGGAGTGGCGCCGTTATTCGGAGCGATGGATGCGCTGCTTTGGAAAAGGGCTAATGCCTTGACCGCCGCGGGGCTCCAAAGGTTCTTGGGCACTACGTTTCCCGGGAAGACCTGGCGAGTGACAGTTCCGTCCGGGTTGGTCACCTGGCTCAGTGGATCGTAAATGGGGATCAGCGCGCCGGTTGAGGTTACCCATTTGGAAAAATCGCCGTTGTACATTTCGGGAGTGGGAACCGTGAATGTGGTGCCGTTAGCGCCCGTGCGGTTGCGGAAACCCTCATAGGAGAAGAAGAAGAAGCTCCTGTCTTTTCCGTGAATGATCTTCGGAATCCAGATAGGTCCGCCGGCGGTCGCCCCGAAATCGTTCTGTTTGTAAATCGAGTTGGCGATTCCGGACCGGTTGTTGAACCAGTTATTCGCATCGAAATCGTTATTGCGGAGGAATTCGTACGCCGAACCGTGGAGCTGATTCGTGCCGGATTTCGAGGCGTACGTCAGGTTGCCGCCGCCCGCGTGGCCATACTCGGCCTTATACCCGTTGGTATCGACGGTGAACTGTTCGATGGCCTCGACCGAGGGCGAATTCGATGCCACCCAACTCTTCGAGAGCGCGCGGCTGGTGTTCGTGGAGACGCCGTCGAGCGACGTGCCATACGCCGCTACCTGACCGCCGCCTACGCTGAAACCGTTGTCGCCGCCGAGATTCTTGGCGTCGGGCGTGAGAGACGCCAGATCGAACGGCGTTCTTACCGTTCCATTTACAACCAGCGGAAGATCGTCGACCAGCTTGTTCTGAATGGTGACGCTGTTCTTGGCGTCTTCGGTCTGTAACTGGACGGCGGTAGCCTGAACCTCGACCGACTGGTTGGATGCTCCGAGCTCCAGCGAGGCATCGGCCCGGACATTGCTGCCGGCGTCGACGGAAAGACCCGTTTCCTGATGGGAACGGAAGCCTTGCTTTTCGACGCGCACGGTGTAGGTTCCGGGCTGCAGGTTGGGCACGGTGAACTCGCCCTGACCGTTACTGGCAGCGACGATGGCGACGTTGGTTGCGTTGTTGGTGATGGTGACTTTGGCATCTGGCACGACGGCGCCCGAGGCGTCGCGCACCGCACCGGTAATGGCGCCGCGTTCCGATTGTGCGAATGCGCTAAGAGAGAGAAGCGCGAGCCAGACGAGTCCGCGAACGGCGCTTCCTGAACGACATGGATTCATATCATCTCCGTTGATTGGGGTCCACCCAGACCCCTGAAAACGACCGCTTGAAAACCTCGAGTCGCTTACAATTTGGATCTTCCCCGGCGAACGACAATCTGGTCGAGTCTGCTAAGAACCCGCATGAATAGCGTTGGTCCCAATCAGGCCGCTCGCCGGGGCCTCAATGGCAACGGCGCGTAGCAGGCGCCTTCGAGCTCGCGGTCCAAGGCCGCCAGAGCATTCTTGACTTGCAGCCCGGCGTCCTAAGGGCTTGTCCTTCGCAAGTCCATGGACGCTTTCAGACTGAGAGGAAGCTCGATGAGAAACTTTGGCATAAGAGCCGTTTGGGCGGATTATACATGATCTTGCGCCCGTGCGGAAGCGGCAGTCTTGTCTTCTCTTGTCTTCTTGTCTAAATAACGCGCCGATCGTGGAGTCGCGCGACTGGCTGGCAGGGGATCGCTTACAAGCAGGCGAGCAACGCGCCGCGGTGTCTCTTTAGCGGTGTCTCTTTACAGGGCGAACGTCGAATTGCTCAGCAGCTCCACGAAGGTAACCGACGAAGTAGCCTTGGCGCTGGATTATGGCCTGTTGGGAGATGCGTTCGCCGGCAAACCGCAAGCTCTGGTCTATTATCGGCAGGCAGACGAACTATGGGAAAAGCTGCGCGATTCCGGTCAACTGCCGCCTCGCTACTCCGGCAAGCCCGACGAAATGCGGAGTGCCGCGTCGAGGCGACAGAGTTCGCTGGCGAAGGCCCATGCCAAAGCGGAGAATCGATGAGGAGCTTTCATCTCAGTTGACGCGGTGCAATCGCGCGAGCAAAAAAGCGCCCCCTGACGATGAATGGGTGATCTCAACGTCGCCTTCCGCCGCAATTGATTAAAGCGCTCCAAACCGAATCCCGACCCGAAAGCCGCATTTCCCTCGCGCTGGCGTGGCCCAGCATCAATTGGCGGAGGATTCCGAGGAGTATGCGTGCGGGTGGTCTAGGGTGCGCGATCCATGTCACTGCCGCCTTCGACTGTCGTTAAAGAGCGGCGCGATATCGTTAGCGCGGCCCAACTTTGTATGAGTGCCGCGTGAGCCGGCCGAAGCAGGCACTTTGGCGTTAGGGCAACTATACGGTTGCCGGGCCGTGCGGGTCTATGCTGTGGAATTGTGATCAAGCCCGTACCATTTTTCGCCTGTTTTCTATTTGCGTGTGCGTACCTATTCCCCCAAATATGGCAGCCGCCGGCGGCCCACACGCAAGTGCCGATATGGCCGGGGAGCCGCCTGACGCCGCGTTTGGCCCGCCGCCCAACACCGAAACAACCCAGACGGAGGGCTCGGTTGCGGGCAGGCCTTGGCTCGATGTCGAGAATGTCTCCCGGCCGACGATGACGGTCTATTCGCCTGGCGGAAAGAACACCGGAATTGCGGTGATCGTGTTCCCCGGTGGCGGCTATGAAGACTTAGCCATCGATCTCGAGGGCACGGAGGTTTGTGATTGGCTTACGTTACACGGGATGACATGTGTGCTGTTGAAGTACCGCGTTCCGCATTCGGGACCGCAGCGCGATGAAAAGTGCAAGTGTCAGGTGAAGCCGAAAGCCCCGATGGCCCTCCAGGATGCGCAGAGGACGATGGGGCTCATCCGCTACCATGCCGCCGCGCATCATATCGATCCGCGCAAAATCGGCGTGATGGGATTCTCGGCAGGCGGGCACTTGGTTGCCGACATGAGCACGCATTTCGCCCAACGTGTATACCCTGCCGTGGATGCGGCGGACAAAGAAAGCTGCCGCCCGGATTTTGCTGTGGCTCTGTACCCAGGGCATCTCCGAAATCCCCGGAAATCGTCCGATTTGAATCCGGACATTCCAGTCACCAGTCAGACGCCTCCGACGTTCCTCGTACAGGCCGGGAACGACGACGTCGACAGCATCTACAATTCGGTGGTTTACTACACTGCCCTGAGGGACGCTGGCGTTCCCGTCGAGATGCACCTATACGCGGACGGCAAGCACGCCTTCGGATTGCGGCCAATGCAGTATCCGATAACAAACTGGCCCGAGTTGTTCGAGACGTGGCTGCGCACCATCGGGCTGGCTTCGCCTTAGCCGCTAGAATTGCGGCCTAATAGGCGCGAGCCCCGCGTCGTGGTGGATCGACCAAGGGTCGATGCGATGCCGGTGAGCGTCGATGCAGGTCGTATAGTCGGCTACTCGTAGACAGGGTGCCGCCAAGCCAGACGGCCCTGCGCAATAAAAGAGCGTTACTCGTCCATGACTATCTATCTAGCGCAGAATTGAAGACGCTGCTTTGAGCTTGGCGTTGGAGCTGCGTCCGGTAGACTATTGTGTATAATTTCTGTCGCGATGAGACCACACTCGCACCTCCACGGTTTGAGAGCGGAACCATTACCATCGACCAGGCAGTGTCGATACCCAAGCCGGCATGCCGGGGATCCAGCGCAATAAGGCAGCCGGCGGTGACAGTCGTGTCACATTCCGAAGCTCTATCCCGTCTCACCGTTGGAGACAGGAGGAACAACATGATCAAATGGGCGCTTCAGAAAGCGATTGACAAGTTCGAACGGGACTGGAAATACGACGGCAGTTATATGCGCGAAATAATCGACGCGAGTCCGCGCGCCGCATGGCTGTTTTCCCGCGCTGCCGCCCTCGCACAGTTCCGGCGTGACGTCCCCATCGAGCCATGGTTCGCCGCCGGCATTACCGCCGTGCGCCACGAAGACTGCGGCCCATGTACGCAGTTGGGCGTCACGATGGCGGAGCGTGCCGGCGTCAGTCCCGAGGTTCTGCGCGCAGTGCTCACCGACAATCCCGACGGCATGCCGGCGGACGTCGCATTGGTGTGGAAATTCACGCGCGCCACGCTCGCGCACGATACTGCCGCCGATGAGTATCGCGACGCGATCGTGAAGCGCTGGGGACGGCGGGCCCTTGTCAGTTTGGCTTTTGCCATCACCGCGGCACGAATCTATCCAACGGTCAAGTACGCCCTTGGCTACGGCAAGGCCTGCATGCGGGTCGTCGTTGGCGGCACGCCGTTGCTATTCGATCACGGCCGGGTAGCGGAGCCGGCGGACGCGGCGGTGCGCACGCCGTGAGCTCCGCGGGCGCGATGTCGAATCCGGCCGCGAGCTTCGAGCCGTACCGCCGGCGCCTGCTCGGTCTCGCATACCGCATGTCGGGGTCGATCGCTGACGCCGAGGACGCGGTGCAGGAGACATACCTGCGCTGGCATGCCGCGGACCGCGACAAAGTGTCGGACCCGAGAGCGTTTCTAATGACCACAACGGCGCGGATTTGTCTCGACATGCTGACCTCGGCGCGCGCGCGGCGCGAGGAGTACGTCGGTCCCTGGCTGCCAGAGCCAGTTGTCGACACGGCAGCGCTCGCGCCCGACACCCGAACGGAGCTGGCCGAAGATTTGTCCGTAGCACTGCTCTTGACGCTGGACCGGCTGTCGCCGCTTGAACGGGCTGCCTTCCTGCTGCACGACGTGTTCGATTTCTCGTTTAGCGAAGTTGCCACAACACTCGAGCGGAGTGAGGCTGCGTGCCGGCAGCTTGCCGCCCGCGCACGCGCGCACGTTCGCGCAGTGCGGCCGCGCGGCGCCATCGCGCGGCCGGCGCGTTCGGGCGAGATCGATGCGAAGCATGCGCAGCTCATGTCCGCATTTGTGGCGGCAACGCGCTCGGGCGATCTCAACGCGCTGACGCACCTGCTCGCGAGCGACGTGCGCGTCGTGACGGACGGCGGCGGCAAAGTGGCAGCGGCGCTGAACGTGCTCGGCAGCGCCGATCGCGCGGCGCGGTTCCTGGTTGGCGCCACGCGCAAAGGATGGCGCGAGGACTTCACGCTGCGCTTTGCGACCATCAATGGCCTGCCCGGTGTCATTCTGGATGGACCCGAGGGACCGGTGCAGACTACGACGTTCGAGATTGAGGGCGACGTTATTCGGGCGT
>JBEKNN010000248.1:0-13715 GCA_049522755.1 Bryobacteraceae bacterium
TTTGGGCTGAGTCGCTCCCTAATCGTGGATTGGCGCTGTTCGTGGTAGCAGATTCGAAAGTGGGGTTTATTGGAAACTGGGCCTCCACTTGGCCGTAAAACGCCCGTTGCTGACTTCTGGCTGCCGGTGGCTGAAGCGGCCCGTTATATTCATTATCGTTAGCTATCCGGCAGCCGGACTCCTGGTCGGATCTGGCGGCCGGCGGCGCGACGTGGGCGCCCGCTGCGCCCGCGCTGGCGTCCTGGCGTGTCGCTGCTCGATGCCGGTGCAGGAGTTGCTCGGAGAGCGTATGATCTAACTATGGACACCGGGCTGCGCAGCGCCTGCATCCTTGCGATCAGCGTTGGTGGTCTTGCCCTCCTCGCGCTGGCACAATCCAGGCCAGGATCGCCCGCGCTCCCGCCGGTTTCGAATGCCCAACCCCTAATTCGTCATCAGGTAGCCATCTCAGTGCCCGCTCGCCTCAGCCTTCAACGGACGCGGGACCGTCTTTCCGTCTCGTACGAGCCCGCTTCTCTGCGCACGGTGCAAATCACGCTGGGCAAGAACATGATTCTCGGCGTAAAAGACGAGTTTCGCGTTTATGCCGCGGACGAGGGCCGGCCTTCGGAACCCCGCAGCATCTCCAAAGGCAGCATCACCGAGAAAGATTCAGGCCTCGCCTTATCGGACCCCAACATCCTGACTTCAGCGGTGGTCTTAAGCGCCGCCAAGGATGGCGCTCCAGCGGACGGAAAGCGCTACATCGTAGAACATGATCTCAGTTTGTTTGAGACCGATATTCCGCCACAGCATATGTGGCAGCCGGAGGGCAGCAGGTTATACAAGGTTCTCTGGGAAGCCAAGCCGACGGCCGTCGAGTAATCCACGTCATCTATCGCCGCCATGGCCGCGTTGGGTCGCGTTCCTTTGCGGCGGCGAGTTCGGTCTTTTGAGCGTGGCGATGAGATGGCTGGCTGGCGCGTGTGCTGGGTAGGCGGCTGGGATAAATGCCGCGTGCTGTTCGTGATGATGGTAAAGCGGCTTACCGACAGGCCGCGCCACTAGACCCTCTCCACCGGGAAGCTCTCCAGGGGCCTCCTTCGGCACCCCACTCACTGCCACCGACCCATAGCGCCGTGGCCCCTTCCGGCGCTGCCATAATGGCCCCTTCGCTCGGCGCGCCACTGACACCCGACCGTGGCGGCGGAAGCGTCACTTATCCGTTACTTTTGTGGTTCTGCGCCGCTTTCAGCATCGAGTTCATGCAGGCGATCAGGTATGCCGTACCGGTGTTCGGCCGGAATTGGCCCGGAGTTCCTCTGCCTGCGTCCCCGCCGCCGCCCCTGCCCGGTTCCGTGCCGGGAATGATTCCTAGCGCGGGAATATGATCGGGGATCACGATGCCGTCGAAGTTGACGTCCACCAGCGCCTGCATCACCTTGCTCATGTCGAAGTAGCCGTCGTCGATCAAGGTCTCGGTAAAATGCGGCAAGGGTGCGCTCACGTTGCGAAAGTGGATCTTAAAGAGTTTCTTAATGCCGCTGAAGTACTTAATCATCTCGACCGGATCCTTGCCGGTCATCTTGCCGCCCTCCAGCCATGACCCGCAACAGAGACACACGCCTATGTTGGGACTATCGGCAATCTCCAAGGCTCTCTTGTAACCCTCGAAGTTGGAGAAGATGCAGCGTGGTACGCCTGCCAGCATCGGTTGCGGCGGATCGTCCGGGTGAATGCCAATGCGCACGCCCGCCTCTTCCGCCACCGGAACTACCTTCTTGATGAAGTAGGTGTAGTTTTCCCAGATTTCCTCATTCGTGAATACGCGCCCGTGGGAGAGAGGCTCCTTGTAGATCTTGCCGGCCCAACTTCCCTGGAAATTCGGACTCGACATATCGCAGTCGGCGCCGGTATAGCCGCGGGCCGTTAACGCCCGGCCGCTCCGCCAGATGCCATTACCCATATGGGCGTAAGTGGAGTAGGGAATACCGGCCTTGCCAAGGTATCGAATGTAGTTCAGGTATTCTTCAATCTTCTGGTCGCGTCCCGGAAGATTCAGCGTGACCTCCGGCATGTTATGCAGACTGCCGCTCGGTCCAACCCCGCTGCCGATGTTATAGACGTGGAATCCGCCGTCCTCCCATTGCTGCCGCAACTTGATGAAGCCCTCAGCAGTGGCCTGTTCCACCGACGGGTTGAGGCTCACCCATGCCACCCCAAGCTGCTTGAGGTAGGTCATGTTCTCCGGAGTTGGCGGAGGAGCGCTAATACCGATCTTGATGCCCGGCGGGATCGGTCGCAGCGAAGCCGAGCCCCTGCCCGCGGAAGCCAGCAGCGCCGCTCCTCCCAGGGCTACCTTGGCGAAGTCTCTTCTGCTGGCAGTTGCGGCGTCGTTCTCTCTGTTTTTCGAATCTTCAGAAGCGTTCATAAGCCGATTCCTTTCTCCGTACAAAAGATTATCAGAACTCCACGCGGAGGGACCCTTGAATGTTCACCTCGGAGCTGCCGAAGTTCGAGAAGTCTCCCAGCGTACCCGTGAACCTGGCCCAGGTACCCGGGCTAAGCCTTTCGTGCCGTTCCAGCGCCTGCACTCGGATGAGGAATTTCCCGGCAGTGGCATCGGACTTGCCACGGTTTACCGAGAATCGTGACAAGGCACGGTGGCCGGGTCTGCGCCGAGAGCGCCGTCGGTCGGGGCGCGACGTTCTTTTGGACACTGCCTACTCCCGTTCCAATTAACTCCGTGACCGCCGCCGAGCGGCAACATTACCCTCGTTGACGGCGGTAATACGTAGGGGCTGGTTCGGCGGCCGGATCGCCGCTTCTTCAGAACCAACCGCTGCCGTAGGCAACCCACCAACTAAGGCATCCAAGCTTAAGGTCTACGTTGTTGGTCATACCGACAATGTGGGCGCCGTTGCCGCGAACATGGACCTGTCCAAGCGCCGCGCCGCTGCCGTTGTGCAGGCGCTTTCCGCTACGCCTTACAACATCGCTGCCAGCCGGATGGAGTCTTTCGGCGACGGCCCCACCGCGCCGGTCGCCTCCAACAACACTGAAGACGGCCGCGCCCTCAATCGCCGCGTCGAACTGGTCAAGCAGTGACCCCCAACGGTTCGGGCCTTGGCTTCCCGAGCCGTCTGAACTCCTCCATTAGTTCCTCATCTCGTTTTTGCCGAACTTGAGCGTATGTTCACACGCCTGACAGAACCGTTGCACTTCTCATTCCAACCATTCATATTCGGGAGATCCGGCGGGTGAGGCTTCGAGTGGGGCATGCGGGCGATGAAGATACATGGTCAAGTGACCACGAGCCTTTATGCAACGTCGCTTCGTCCTCTTGAAGCGGCCTGAGAATCGAGACGGTCGACCAAAGGAGCGCATTGCCTCACTGCATGGGAATTGTTACCGTCGCGCTCGGGATCCATGCGGCGCTGAGTTGCACCACCACGTTGCCGGACTGAGAATTGTCCGGCACTTGGAAGTTCACTTGATACCCATCGACCGACCCGGGATAGCCGACTGCTTGGACCATGGGCACAGCCGTGCCATTGAGCGTCACCGCAACTGGCGAATTGACCTGAGCGAGCGGACTCGATGGAAACGGTTTTCCAGGATCTGGCCCCTGCTTGGTTGGGCCAAGGCCGGAAGCGAAGATCGATAGGTGTTCGCCCGGAACCGCGGGCTTGGCCGCCGAGACGAGACTGAAATCGCTAGAATGCGCAATCGCCAGGATCTGCGGCGATTCCATCGGATAAATCGTCAACACTCTTCGAGTCACGCCCCCGCCGTTCACGCGCCGCTCTGATGGGTCCTCCTGGGTGGAGGCCGCTCGCGCAGGCACGCCCTGGGGGCTGGGCCCCGATCCCGAAACTCCCCGCGCTCCAACGAAGGCTCCCGTGCCGCCGACGATCGCGAAGTTGGCGGCACTCTGCGACGAAGGGGCTCCCGGCGGCGGCGCACCCCCGGATAATCCCAGGCTTGCAATCGTACCGATCGAGTTGCCGTCGGAATCCAGAATCTCGATTACCTCTTCCCGAAGCGCGGCGCGTTGAACGTCCGCGATGGCATTGCCTGCGGTCGCGGTGGGGCTGGCGTCCAATCCCCGAGCCTGGGCGGTATAGACGCCCTTTGCCGGCTGGCCGTTCACTGCGACGATATCGGCTACCACAGTCGCCACGGAAAACGTTCGGAAGTTCACGGCGGGAGTGACCGCCGGGACCGTGGCGAACTTGGTTACGTCGGAAATGTCGTCCTGATACTCTACGTGGTCCTGGACGTCGATCAGCAAGGTGACCGGTATGGGCGATTGAGGATACGCGAGCACCGCGGACGCGAGGAATGCGGCCAAACAGGAGAAGTTCTTAGTTGAGTTCATAATTACGAGAAATATGCGGTAAATCCGATCGGCAGGCAAGGTTGAAAGGGTTGAAACGGGGTTTTCAACCTCATGTAAGTTATAGAAAATAAATGCCCGAAGCTCGCGGCGACCGAGTGCTCTCTTGAGGAGATGTTTCGCTCTAACCGACCCGACCACAGCGAATTCTTCAGTGCGGATGAGGCTGAGGACCGGGGACCTCCGTATACGCAGCAGATGGAGATCTCGCTACGCGGCTCAGTCGCTATGCCCGGTCGCTCTCGCTTGCCTCACTCATGAGGACCTATTCCGGCAAACCAGCTTTTCCCCGAAGAGCTTTCAACCGACGATCTTCGCGGATGAAGCTCAACTCAGGAAGGGACAGCGTTAAACCCACGCGCACCGGCCCTAATGCGACAATGCGCTGCAAAGCATTGATGGTGCCGTCCCTATCCCCCAGGCCGGCATAGATCAAAACCTGCTGGAGCGCGCCCGGAGAAACGGCCGCCAGATCCTCGACTTGCCGGCGACGTCCGGCGCGTCCATACGCGTAACCCAGGTACCGCGTATTCGGGGCCGATGCGAGAATCTGAATCGCATCGTCGATTCTCCCTTCGGCCAACAACACGCGACCTTGGCACTCTGGAATGTCCGACGACTTCTGGCAGTGTCCGCCAGCGTCATTAAAGCGGCCAACCGAAAGCAGCAAGCTGCCAAACTCGAACTGCAGTGTCCGCGACAGAGGATCCGCCTTCTCCGCCTCCCGCAACTGCTGAACCGACTCGTCGAGCCGGCCGAGTGGCCAGAGAAGATTGGTTACGAAATTGACACGCGTTTCTGACGAGTTGGAGTTAAGCTCGATTGCGCGACGGAAACTGGCTTCGGATTGTCTCCATTGTCCATCGCGCGCGTTGACTACGCCGAGTGCTTCATGAGCCTCCTCCAACAACGGGTCTAGCTGAATGGCCCGCTCGGCCATCGCGCGCATTTTCACCAAGTCGTCCGATTGAGCGCCGGCGATGCTCGCTAACTGTGAATACGCCTCCGCGAGACCTGCGTACGCCGGCGCAAAGCCGGGGTCCTTGGCGATCACATCCTGGAATGGAACCGGGAGGTGTCGCCGAACTCCTGGCGGTAATTGGCCTGTGGGCGCGAGTAAACTACGGTCGCGAAGATATAGATCGTAAGCTTCGACGCTCGTCTCATAACGCCGGCGGCCCCGGCCGAGCTTTAACCGCAAGCTATTCACGATACCGCGAGAAATCTCGTCCTGGATGGCGACCACATCGGTCAACTCCCGGTCAAACCTCCCCGACCACAGCGGAAAGTCGTCCCGGACGCGGACCAACTGGGCAATGATCCGCAACTGCCGTCCGGAGCGGAGGACGGATCCCTCCAAAATGTAATCTGCTTGCAGTTGTCTTCCGGCATCGCGAACATTCCGCGGCTTCCCCTTAAAAACGAAGGAAGAGGTATGGGAGCGCACCGCCAGCCCGTCGATAATGGACAGGTCGCGGATCAGTTCGTCGGTGAGACCATCCGCGAAGTAGTCGTTCGCCGGATCGGGACTGAGGTTGGTCAAAGGTAGGACAGCGATGGAGATGGGTGCGCTTCGGTGTTGAAACCACAACCAACTTGCGCACATCGCTGTCGCGAAAGCAGCAAGGGCGGCGCCCACAAGCCACGGCCGGCGGTACCACGTTTTGTCCTTTTCGACCGCCCCGGACCGGCGAAACGCAGGGATATAGCCACCCTTAGGGAGCTCAATAATCACTCGATCCCCGATGCCATCTCCAGCGTAATATTGGGCCAGGCGAGCGCGTAGGCGTCCCGCCTCGGTACGGACCGTGGAGTCCTGCTTAGTATCAAACCCGGGCTGTCGACCAAAGACCTCGATGCCTATGACGGATTCCTTGAGCTCGCCATCCCTGCCAACCAGATGACGCTCGACGATCACGCGCAGAAACCTGGAGAGGCGCTCGTTACTGGCGAACCCAGGGCTCGCCAGTACGCGCTCCAATTCCTGCCGGACGGCTTCGGCGGAGCAGTCGGAAATCCCCATCGGGCTTTAGAATAGCGCCTGTTTTCAGGACGATGCAAGTGTATAACACCCCTTTACAACCCTTCCCGACTGGTTTTCCAACAGGATCTCGCGCATCGTTTCTTACATGCGAACTGTGGCGCTGGGCTTCCTCCTCGCGGCGTCCGACTGGGCCGGCTGCGCTTTTGGGACATGGATCGTGAACCCCCTCCGTTCGACGCCCGCCCGCGATCCCCGCACCAAGAGCCTCACGATTCGAATAGAGCCGCACAGCAAGGGCGAGGTCTTCACGCTGGACAGGATCGAAGCCGACGGTCGTATCACCACGTCCAGCACCCTGTTCTATCTGGATGGCAAGCCGCGGGATTTCCAGGACGCCGGCTGCTCGGGTACCCAATCGTCGCGTCGCGTGGACAGCCAGACCGTGGAGATCCTGCGGACGTGCGCCAACGGCGACCGGGTCCGGTTCGTCCGACGGCTATCCGGGCAGCCGAATGAACTAGTCCTCGAGATTACCGAGCACCAGACCGGTGGCAGCCGCTTCGAGCGGCGTCTGGTGTTGGAGAAATTTCGATGACAGCCGGACGAAAGAGACCGCCGTTCTGGAGTACCGGCCTTCCCTCGGCGCTCTTCTTCTTGGGCAGCCTGATCGTGCAAGCGCAGTCCCCAGGTACGTTCACCGCCACTGGTAGTATGGCGACGGCTAGACTATTCCACACGGCGACCTTGTTGATGGACGGGCGGGTTCTGATCGCGGGTGGTCAAAACGGCGCGTCCGCTAATCGCCTTTCGAGTACGGAAATCTACGACCCGGTTGCGAAGACATTCACTCCGGGCCCGAACATGACGATTGGCCGAACCGGGCATACCGCTACGCTGCTCGTGGACGGAAGAGTCCTGATCGTCGACGGCGAACAAA
Organism: Bryobacteraceae bacterium; assembly: GCA_049522755.1. Lineage (GTDB taxonomy): Bacteria > Acidobacteriota > Terriglobia > Bryobacterales > Bryobacteraceae > PALSA-243. The sequence goes on from JBEKNN010000248.1 coordinate 7,300, forward strand.
CGCCGCCGGGCGCAAATGGGATTGAGCCGGGCGGGAGCGCCGAACTGTTTGACCCGGCCGCCGGGAGTTTCACGCAAACGGGGAGCCTGCTCATGGCGCGGCAGGGTTTCAACGCGACTCTGCTTGCCAACGGGAAGGTTCTGGTCACGGGCGGCGTGGCGGGCGTCACGGACTCCGGCTATATGATCGGAGACCCGGAGATCTACGATCCGGCGACTGGGGCATTCACCGTCGCAGGCTTTTACGCCGGTAGTCTGGCCAGTTTGAATACGGGCGGAATCTTTGGCTTCGGTTCCGTCTCCGCTCTCCTTGCCGACGGTACGACTCTGTTTGCTACGGAGCCTGCCTGCCAGGTCTATGATCCGACGACCGCCACGTTCAGTCTTCAGGGACCTATCTACGTCACGTGGGCAGTTCCCGGCGGCAGCACTTTCACTCCCGACTATATCGTGGAGCAGACTGCGAGCCTGCTGCTGAACGGAAGAATCCTCTTAGCGGGCGGGGAGAACGAGGATACGGGATACTATCGCACCGCGGAATTGTATGAAGCGGCGTCGGGCGCATTCATTCCGACCGGGAACATGCTCAAGTCTAGAGGCGGACATACCGCGACTGTGCTCCCGGACGGCCGGGTCCTGATATCGGGAGGTACTACCGAACCCTGCGGCGACAATAGCTGCTGGGTTACCGGCCCGGATGCGAGCGCGGAGTTGTACGATCCGGCCCAAGGCGTTTTCACCGACGCGGGCAATATGACCACCGATCGCGACGGGCACACGGCAACTCTGCTCAACAACGGCGACGTACTGATCGTGGGGGGCAATTCCTATTCCGGGCCAGACCCGTTTGGAGGCTTCGAGGAAGCCAGCACGGCTTCGGCGGAACTCTACCATCCCTCGGCCGCGACCTCAGCACCAGCCTTGTTCTTGCTGGCCGGAGCCGGAACGGGTCAGGGCATTGTGTGGCATGCGTCAACGGGACAGCTTGCCTCGCCGCAGAAACCGGCAGTGGCCGGCGAGACTCTGTCGATGTACGTCACCGGCCTGGCCGAAGGCGGGGCCATTCCGCCGCAACTTTCGGTGGGCGGCCAGATGGCGCAAGTTCTCTACTTCGGCGACGCTCCCGGTTACCCGGGCTACTTCCAGGTGAACTTCCTGTTTCCCGCCAGTGTAACGCCGGGCACGGGCGTGCCCGTTCGCCTGACGTATCTGTTCCGTTCGAGCAACAGCATCACCATCGCGGCGCAGTGATTTGAGAGATCTGAGATGGACACCCGCTGTGATTTTCCACTTCTCCTGTCAGTTGTTGCGATGGCGCATACCCCCCAGCGGTTAGGTATCAGTACAAAGAATTTCATCCACACGAAACGAGAAACGGAGGCAATATGATGCATTTTCGATTTACGACCTGGGCTGGGTTGCCCGGCAAGTTCCACTCCAGGACGGCCATACGCTTGGTTTCATTAGTCCTGCTCGCGACAGCCGGATTCGGCCAGACTTACAATGCCTCTACTTTTGCAGGCGTTTGGCTGCCGGAGAACCTCCCGGGCGCCTCCGTCAGCCTGAACCAAATCGGCGGCGTTGCCGTGGACGCCGCCGGCAATGTCTTCCTGTCGCTGCCCGAGTACGCGGCAGTCATGCGACTCGACGCCTCGACCGGAATTCTGACGCGCGTTGCCGGAAATGCAACCAACGGATTCAGCGGCGACAATGGCCCTGCTATCAATGCTCAACTCTACGGGCCAAACGGTCTAGCCCTGGATCCCGCCGGCAATCTCTACATTGCGGATACCAACAATAAACGCATCCGTAAAGTCTCGAACGGCATCATCACCACCGTCGCCGGAAATGGCGTAGACGGCGCCGCCGGCGATGGCGGGCCCGCCACCAGCGCTGAGCTTCCCTACCCATACTCAATCGCCATCGACGCCGCGGGCAATATCTATATCTCCGATGACTCCGGCGCCATCCGCAAAGTGACAAACGGGGTCATCGCCAGCGTACCCGGCGCCCAAGGTTATTTCGCCGGCATCGCAGTCGACTCCGTGGGCAACCTCTACCTTGTGGATGCCCTAACCCCGCGCGTCCTCAAGGTCTCGAATGGTGTTGCCACCATTTTCGCAGGCACCGGAACCCCTGGCTTCAGCGGGGACAACGGACCGGCCACCGGCGCCCAGTTCGGTGGATACCCTGACGATGGCGCGGGGGACGGAAGCGGACCCATTGGCATCGCCGTGGATTCCGCCGGCAACGTCTACATCTGCGATACCTTCAACTCCCGCGTTCGCAAAATTTCGAACGGAGTCATAACCACGGTCGCGGGCGGTTCCACCGCCAACCAACTGACCTATCCCACCTTCATCACTGTGGACTCCGCCGGGGACCTCTTCATTTCCGATCCATCGAGCGGGGATCGCATCCAAAAAGTTGCCAACGGCGCCGTCACAACGATTGCCGGAAATGGCTACTATAGCTTCAGCGGAGACAATGGACCAGCCGCTAACGCGCAGTTCTATCAACCCGAAGGCGTCGCCATTGATTCCGCCGGAAGGATATACATCGCCGACACGCAAAATAATCGCGTCCGCATGATCGCCAATGGAGTCGTCACCACCGTCGCTGGAACCGGAGCCCTAGGCTCCAGCGGCGATGGAGGCCCGGCCAGCAGCGCCCGGTTGGCGACTCCGGTCGCCGTCGCTGTGGATCCCGCCGGCAATCTCTACATCGCCGACGTCAATAACTACCGCATCCGCAAAGTCTCCGACGGCGTGATTACTACCGTCGCGGGCACCGTTGGCTACACGCCATGCGACGTGGCTGCAGACTCGGCCGGCAACGTGTACGTGTCCGATTGCGTGCATTCGCACATTTTCAAAGTCTCGAACGGCAACGCCACAACCCTGGCGGCCGGCGGCTCCGGCTTGGCCCTCGACTCCGCGGGAAACCTCTATATGACAAACTGCTGGACCTGTTCTCCGGACCAGAACTCCGGCGCCATTCTCGAGATCTCAAACGGCGTCGTCACCACCATCGGGGGCGGAACGGGTGTCGCGTTCGACTCCGCGGGAAACCGCTATATCGTCGACGGGAATCTCGGCCTCGTCCGCATCCTCTCGAACGGCGCGACCACTATTTTCCCGATGGGCCCCGCCCTGGCTTTCCCCGGCGTCGGGATCGCTGTTGACTCTTCCGGCAACATCTACGGATCTGACTTCAGCCGAATCCTGGTTCTTAAGCCGGCTGGCGCGACTCCGCCGACACCCGTCGCCGTCGACTTCGTCCACAACGCCGCCAGCGATCTTTTTCTCGGAATCGCCCCTGGCGAGATCGTGACTTTCAAGGGATCGGGCCTCGGACCCGCGCAACTTGTCGCCGCCCACGCCGGCACCGACGGGTTCTACCCCACTCAACTTAGCGGCACTCTCGTGCAGTTCAACGGGGTCGCTGCGCCAATGCTCTATACGTCGGCGACTCAAGTCGCCGCGGTCGTGCCTTGGGGAATTACCGGCCCCACCGCCCAAGTTACGATGACTTATCAGGGTCAAGCCTCCGTCCCCGCGACGATTCAAGTTTTTCCATCGGCTCCGGGGCTGTTCACGTTGGACGGCTCAGGCACGGGCCAAGCGGCCGCCATCAATCAGGACGGCACCATCAACGGCGCTTCCAACCCGGCGTTGAGCGGCAGCGTCATCTCGCTTTACGCGACCGGCGGAGGTCAAACTTTGCCGGGCGGCGTGGATGGCCAGGTGTCTGAGTTCCCGCTGGCTGCACAGGCGCTGCCGGTCCAGGTATCCATCGGACAACAATTCTTGCTATCCACGGCGCAACTGCAATACGTCGGTCCCGCGCCGGGTGCAATCGCAGGCCTGATGCAAATCAACGTGCCGATCCCCGCCGGTCTCAAAACCGGGAGCGCCGTAATTTCGATCGTAGGCGCTCCATTGTCGAGCAGCCAGTCCAATGTCACTATCGCCGTGCGCTAATGCTAACTAGTCGGGAATCGAGCATAGCGGCATCCACGCGGCAACTTTATCCTTTAAAACTGGACTTTCGGCAAGGTTACGCTTTCAGCGGTGCCCTCGCTACCCTGGCCCGAGACGTTCCACGACGATCTCAGACGGCGAGCCGGCAACTTTATGCTTTAACCGGGCAAGATTATCGTTTACGGCACATTGCGTTCCGCAAAACCGCCCGAGCGACTAAGTCACCATCGCGGTGAAATGATTTCGGAAACCAGAGATGAAACGAAAGCTGGAAAACACGTTTCGGATCTATGGCTCGATTTTTACGGTGTTACTGAGCGCGTGCGCCGCGCTAGCTCAACCGTTCACAGGATAACTACCTATATCGTTCCGCTTTCGTTGGAGCGCCGGACCCGGACCTTTCTCCGAGTAGACGATACGCCCCAAGGTGACGGCATACTCTCTGGAGCCTCACCGTAACTCGTTGATTCCGCTGAGCGGCTTTTCGGGCGTTTTGCAGTGGAGGGGCCGCATTTTTCGATGCATATCCCGAGTTTTCCGCACTATGAACGACGACGACAATCGCCGCCGGGGCTTCCCGGAAACGCCGTTTCGGGTCACCTGCGCGAGACTGGTGGTGAGAAGGGCTGTTAGCCGATTTGGTAGAATTTTGGCCTAATGCGCGGCTTGATTGGATTGCTCTTGATCCTCGGCGAGGTCAGTGGGTTCAGCGCAATGGCGCAGGATCATCCCGGCGACTGGCAAGCGAAGGCGGGCGGCAAGATGTCATTCGAGGTGGCCTCTGTCAAGCCGAGTAAGACGCCCAGATTGCCGAACTTCAACTTGACCACCGACGATGCAAAAGCTCCGGGAGGCCGACTCGCAGTAGGCCTGACGTTGCGTGTCTACATCCAATTCGCCTACAAGCTCCCGCCGTATCAAGTGGAGGACGCGATTGCACACGCGCCGAAGTGGGTCAATACGGACTTCTTTGAGATCGATGCCGGCGCACCTGGGAATCCGACCAAGGACCAGATGCGCCTGATGATGCAGTCCCTACTTGCAGACCGGTTCAAACTGGCGGTGCGTTTCGAAACGCGGGAAGTTCCAGTTCTTGCTCTGACACAAGTCAAGGCCGGCAAGCTGGGTCCGAAACTGAATCCGCATTCCGAGGGTCCTGCGTGCCCGGATCCGGCGGTACAACCGAGCCCACTGGACATACTGGCGGCGCGGGATGCGATGTTGCGAGCTAAAGCCGTGTTCCCGCCCGTTTGCGATGCTATGATAGCCCGTGGTACGCCAGACGGCGTCATGGTTGTGGGAAGCCGGAACACCTCCATCGCTTTGGTTGCCGAAGCCATTTCCAGCTACGGCTCTCTGCAGGGGGAGTTGAACCGGCCCGTTTTGGATCTAACGGGACTCGACGGGCGGTTCGATTTCGCGCTGGCCTTCAGGCAGGATGAGAATAGCCGCCTTGGAGCAACAACTGCGGCCGACGCCCCACCTCCAGCGCCCGACGTACCGCCCTTGGTGGATGCTCTGCGAGAACAGTTAGGGTTGAAATTGACAGCTTCGAAGGGTCCGGTGCGAATACTCGTGATCGATCATATTGAGAGACCGTCCGAGAACTGAGCGCCTACGCCTGAGCCTCCGATCCGCACATGTCCGCCGATGACGATTCCAACAATCTTGGTTTGGCGAGTCTGCGGAATGCTGTCTCGCAGTTGATTGCCTGATGGCCTGATCGGTTGATCGGTGTAAGCGTTCGGTGAGGATTCATCGGTTTATCGGGTCTATCTGACCCACCGAAGGGCTTCGATCCGTGAGGCTGACTCGAAAATTGTGATCACCGTTCGGTCCAGGCAATCGCTACCGATATTCCCCATATCGTTCCGGTTCGAGTCGCCGTTTCGGGCATGGCGGATCGATACTCTTAGATTTCGCGAACACCGCACGACCGCTGGAATTCGCTTAACAGTCGCGTATCCCGCTTTCCGGACCTCCTGCTCGAACGCGCTGGTGAGCACCTTCACCGCTTCAGACTCACCTGTCAACTAGCGAATCGGTCGATACTGGTCATCGGCACTCCGCACGCTCCGCCATCTTTCGGTAGATGACCATGTCCTCGGCGGAAAGCCCCGAAGGGTCGGCTACAAGCGGGCGTTTGCCGGTTGGCGCCGCGCCTTCGCGCGCAAGGGTGTAATCGAGCACTTTTTCGAGTAACTCCAGCTCCTCCATGGAAAGCATCGAGAGATCCGCAGGCTTGCTGTCGTTGTCCTGCATCATCGCTCCCTTTGTCGCTTCGAGCTTGCGGATGCGCCGCTGGAAACTGGTCATGGCGATCTCAGCGCCCCGAGGACTTGGCTTGCTCCGCCGCGCGCTCCAGTTCCGACACCCGCGCATCGATATCCTCGATCTCGATGGCTTTCGCCGCGTGCGCATACACCATGTCCGC
>JBEKNN010000249.1:0-13712 GCA_049522755.1 Bryobacteraceae bacterium
AAGATCCGACGAGCGAATCGCCCTCTCGATCGGCCCGATCTGCGACACGTCCCAAGGCTGGATGGTGATCAGCGACGGTTCCGGTACGTGCAGATTGGCAACCTGGCTCAGCGGCGTTGGCGTGCCGTAGTAGTCCACGCGGATATGGTCCAGAATGCTCAACGACGCACGGCCGGTGCGGATGGACGCCATTTCGTGCTGCAAATCGGCCACGGCCTTTTCCATGCGCGTCTTCAGATTCACTTCCACTTCTTTGGAGCTATTGAACGTCTGGCCGCCCGCGGCCGCCGGTTGTGGTTCGGTCTTCATAAACGCAGAATCTCCCGCTTGCAGCTATTCGATTACCGTGCCGACGGCTTCGCCCATCGACATACGCATTATATTGCCTGTTGTGTTCAAATTGAAAACGACAATCGGCAGCTTGTTGGTCTGACACATGGCGATAGACGTGGCGTCCATCACGGCCAGCTCTTGCGAAAGCACTTCCAGGTAGGTAATTCGCTGGTATTTGACCGCTTCGGGAAACTTCAGCGGGTCTTTATCGTAGACGCCGTCCACGCGCGTGCCCTTGGCGATAATGTCCGCCTTGATCTCGAGCGCGCGTAAAGTAGCCGCCGTATCGGTGGAAAAATAGGGGTTGGAAGTGCCCGCCGCGAAGATCACGATGCGGCCCTTTTCCAGATGCCGGATGGCGCGGCGGCGGATATAGGGCTCCGCCACCTGGTGCATTTCGATGGCGCTCATCACGCGCGTCTGCACGCCCATCTGCTCCAGCGCGTCGGACATCGCCAGAGAATTGATCACGGTGGCCAGCATGCCCATGTGATCGGCCGTGACGCGGTCCATTTTTTGCGCGGCCGCCGATAGACCGCGGAAGATATTGCCGCCGCCCACCACCAGGCCTACCTGAACGCCGGTGGCCGCCACGTCGCCCACTTCGCGGGCGAGCGCTTTCACGCGTTCGGCGTCGATTCCGAAGGCGCCCCCGCCCGCCAGGGCTTCGCCGCTCACCTTCAGCAGGATACGCCGGTAGCCAGGCATGGCTCTATTGAGCCGCCGCTTGTTCTTCGCCGCCGGACTCGGCCGCGGTTTCCCCTACCTTGAAGCGGACGAATCGCGCCACGGTGATATTCTCGCCGAGCTTGGCAATCCTGGTCTTCACGAATTGCCCCACCGACATGGTAGGCTCCTTCACAAAGGGCTGCTCCAGAAGGCAGATCTCTTCGTAGAACTTGTTCATGCGCCCTTCCACCATCTTCTCGGCCACCGCCGGAGGCTTGCCTTCGTTGATGGCGCGGGCGATCTGAATATCGCGCTCCTTCTCGATGGCCTCCATAGTCACGTCTTCCTTGCGGATGAAGCGCGGGTCGGTGGCCGCGATGTGCATGGAGATATCGTGCACCATCTCCTTGAAATCGGCGGTGCGCGCCACGAAGTCGGATTCGCAGTCGATCTCCACCATCACGCCAAGCTGCCCGCCGGCGTGAATGTAGGTTCCGATGAGCCCCTGCTTGGTGGAGCGCGACGCCTTTTTGCCGGCCGATGCGATGCCCCACTTGCGGAGCAATACCTCGCCCTCTACCAGATCGCCCTTGGACTCCACCAGAGCCTTCTTGCATTCCATCATGCCCGCGCCCGTGCGTTCGCGGAGTTGTTTTACCAGTGCCGCGGTTATTTCCGCCATAAGATTTGTATTTTCACTTTCTACGTAGGGCGGACCCCCTGGTCCGCGCGGGTCCCCCTGGACCCGCTGTTCGAACGGCCAAATCAGATGCAAATTCCAAGAGGCCGGCGAGGGCGCCGGCCGCGGACCAGGGGGTCCGCCCTACAATCCGCTAGCTGCCGCTTTCCGTCATCGCCGGCTCGGGCATCGGCTCCGCGGCTGTCTCTGAGGCGGGTCCCTTACGCGAAGCCTGATGCGGCTCGTCAGCCATGCTCAGGCTTTCGGCCATTACCTTTTCCGCATATTTGGGATCCACGTACTCGGCATATTCCATCATGCCTTCGCCCGCCGGAGTATCGTCCTGCACAATCTTGTCGGCGGTGAAATCCTGCTCGGTTGCCAGTGCGCGGCCTTCCGTCACCGCGTCCGAGATCTTGCTCGCGAAAAGGCGAATGGCGCGCAGAGCGTCGTCGTTGCCCGGAATCACGTAATCCACTTCGTCCGGGTCGCAATTGGTATCCACAATGGCCACCACCGGGATGCCCAGGCGGCGCGCCTCCTTTACGGCAATCGCCTCCTTATTGGAATCGATCACGAAGAGCACGTCCGGCAGCCCCGGCATATCCTTGATGCCCGCCAGGTTCTGGTCCAGATGCTTGCGCTCGCGCTCCAGCCGTATGACTTCCTTCTTCGGACGGCCGGCGTATCCGCCTTCCACCGAAGCCATGCCTTCCAGTTCTTTTAACCGTTTAATCGACTTTTGTACCGTCGCCATGTTGGTAAGCAGGCCGCCCAGCCAGCGTTGGTTCACGTAATACATCTGACAGCGGGTGGCTTCCTCGGCGATGGCTTCCTGCGCCTGGCGCTTGGTGCCCACGAACAGCACGTTCTTGCCTTGCGCGGCCATCTCGCCCACATAGCGGGCGGCATCCTTGAACATCTTCAAAGTCTTCTGTAGATCGATTATGTATATGCCGTTGCGTTCGCCGAAGATATATTCTTTCATCTTCGGATTCCAGCGCTTGGTCTGGTGCCCAAAGTGAACGCCTGCTTCGAGCAACTCCTTCATCGAGATTGCGGGCAAAAAACCTCCTAGTTGATTTGTTGAGGGAAATCCCCCGGTTATCGCTTTCCCTGCTGTCCCAGGCGGGCGCGTTCCAAAGCGAGATTTACGCCCGGCGCGGAACGGAAAGCGGCCTTATACGCGCATAGGGGCCGGACGCGAAGTCCAGCCCCATATGTGAAAAAACTATCGCTTGGAGAATTGGAACCGCTTGCGCGCGCCCTTCTGACCATACTTCTTGCGCTCGTGCGAGCGAGGGTCGCGCGTCAGAAGTCCCAGCTTCTTCAGCCGGGACCGCAGTTCCGCATTGAACTCCACCAATGCCCGGGCAATGCCCAGACGCGCCGCGCCGGCTTGTCCGGCAACGCCGCCGCCATCGGCCAGAATCAGGATATCGAACTTGTCCACCATTTCGGCCGCAGCTAGCGGCTGCCGCACCATGGCGCGCGCGCTTTCCGTCGGAAAGTAGTTTTCGAAAGCGCGTTTGTTGACCTTGATTTCACCCTTGCCGGGCCGCAATATGACTCGAGCCACCGAGCGTTTCCGGCGGCCCGTACCTAGATGTTGAACTATCGTCGCTGCCACTAAAAATCCTCTACTTTAAGGCCATCACGGCGGGTTGCTGCGCCGCGTGCGGGTGCTTATCGCCCGCATAGACCTTCAATTTCCGGTACATCTGTTTGCCCATTTTCGTCTTGGGAAGCATCCCCGAGATGGCGTCTTCAATGATGCGGGCGGGCCGCTCGTTCTGGACGCGCTTGAAGCTTTTCTCCACCAGTCCGCCGGGATAGCCGGTGAAATGGCGGTACACTTTCGTTTCTTCCTTGCCGCGGCTCAGCCGGGCCTTCGCCGCGTTGATCACTATCACATGATCGCCGGTATCGATGAACGGAGTGTAGATGGGCTTGTGCTTGCCCATCAGGAGCATAGCGGCCTTGCTGGCCACCTTGCCGACAACTGCGTCCTCGGCATCGATTACATGCCACTGGCGCGGAATAGCATTCTTCGTAGGGAACTCGGTACTCATCGACACACGTCTCTCCAACTCTTCTTTCAGACCTTTAGACTAGCGAGCCTGAGGGGTTCTTGTCAAATGGGTTTCAGGCGGCGCGGGACGGGAGTGTACTTCGCGGAAGAGAGTGGCGTGCGCAAAGCTCAATTTCCTGAAGAAGATATCGATTTGTGCGAGCAGAAAACGCGTTCCCATGAGCGTGAACGCTGCACGCATTAGTGCGTGCGCCACAGAGTTGCCACACAAGTTTCTGTGCTTGCCACGAAGGATTTGTGCTTTAAGAAACGGGGTTTGGAGGAGGGCGGTTGGGATTCCGGCGGGGCGTCCACGATTTTCGCTGTTCCGCCTTGCGAGCCTCAGCGGCGGCGCGGTCGGTGGCGAAGGCCAGCATATCTTCGTTGGTCAGTTCGTGTTCGCCCGGCTGCAGCGTCTCAATGTCGTTCGCCAGTTTGCGGGCGCATAACGATGGCCCGTCCTGGATGCTGATATGGTGCTTCAGAAATAATGCGATATCCGCACTTACCAAAAAGCCCGCCGGCGGCACGCCCTTGGCGCAATAATCGAACTTATACACCCGGCGGTTCTGGGTCTGGTCGAAGCCCATGTAGCGAAGATCCATCTAGCGGCTCTCTTCTTGAGCCGATGGTTCGCCTTGTACGGATGATTCGCCCGGATGATCGCCGTTTTCGCCAGGATGATCGCCGTCTGCTGCAACGCCGCCCTCCATCAGCAAATCGTCGGGCTCCTCGGGCTTCGGACCCTCCAGCTTGCGTTGCAATCTCTTGGCCGCCTTGTCGCGTTGCTTCTCCACGCGGGCGAGTTCCTTTTGCCGCTTCTGAAATGAGGTGCGCGTGCGCGTAGCCATAGAAATGCTCCTTAACTTTCACGGCCCGTGGCATCACCCGGCGGGCCGTCCCTTGCGTCTCTTACCAGCGGGGCTCTCGCCGCGGACGGGGTCCACCACCGCCGCCACCGCCGCTTCCACCACGCCCGCCGCCGCCGCCGGGGCCTCTGCCACCACCGCCGCCGGGGCCTCTGCCGCCTCCACCGCCGCCGCTACCCTGCGGGCGGGCTTCATTAATATTGAGCGCGCGTCCATTCAAATCGGAGCCGTTGAGAGCTGCGATCGCCTGGTCCGCCTGGGCGCCATCCGTCATTTCGACGAACGCAAAGCCGCGCGAACGGCCCGTATCCCGATCGGTCACCACGCTGACGCGTTCCACGTTCCCGTACGGCTCGAAGAGTGCCCGCACGGCAGATTCAGTCGCTGAAAAATCCAAGTTGCCTACGAAAATGTTTTTCATATGTGTCGTTCGTTTTGACGCTTCGGGCTAAAGCCTAGGCAAAAATGGAATCGGCCAAGCTGTTGCGGGAATATCAAAATGTCTCCCAAGTATACCGCGCTTTCCGGGCGTAAGCGTACCTTCTCGCCCCAAAGTTGTTAAGAAGCCGCCAGAAAAATGTGCGGAAGGCCTAAACCGTGGCCTTGGCTTTGAAGCCCTTGGCGATCCGGAAAGCGTCCTGCAGAGCCTGAACGCCGGAACTGGCGGCGCGCTCCGTTTCTGGTTGAGGCAAATGCCCCGGTATCTTCGGATCGATGTACTTCATCCTAAACAGTTGGTTATCTACAAGCTCCAGCACTGCCTTCAACTCTTCGAAGGTGAACTGAACAGTTATTTTCTTCATCCTGATGTACTTATCTTAGCACGTCTCCTGAATGTCTCCTACGGTTGTCTCCCAAATTGGCGGTCCGCGAAGTCCAGGTACCGGTCCCAGTCGTAAGCAGTCACGTCGTGTTGGCCCGCGCGGATGTGATAAGCCACGGCGTCGCCCACAGGCTGGTGGAGCCCCGGCATCTGGTCCGTGCCGATTCCGTGTTTGCCCAGGAGCGCGTAAACCGGGCCGGCATTGACGGCGGCCAGAAATTCGCCGCGCGGATCGGAGCCGCGGTCCTCTTCCGCGCTGGCGACGTACAACGGCCGCGGCGCAATCAGCGCCAGCAGCATGTGAGAATCCATCGGCAACAGCGGCTCGTGGCCGATATAGCGGCGGTAATTGGCGCAGAACCAATGGGGAAACGCGGTGTTCAGGTGCCGCAGGTCTTCGCCGTAATTCCGGCGTGAAAGCGACGCGCCGCCTTCACCCGATTCGTTCGAGATCACAATGGCGAAGCGTGCATCCTGCGCGCCCGCCCAAAGAGCCGTCTTCCCCAAGCGGGAATGGCCCATCACCGCAATCTTCTGAGCGTCGATCACCGGGTCCTTTTCCAGATAGTCCACGGCGCGGCTCAGCCCCCACGCCCATGCGCCGATGGCGCCCCAATCGTCGGCGGCCGGCGCGGTCTGGCCAGCGCGGAAAAAGAGCGGACGCACGCCGTAACCGATGCCCCCGTCGAAATCCGGCTCTATGTCGCCATAGTAGATGGTGGCCAGCGCATAGCCGCGTCCGAGAATCTTTTCCACCTGCCACTGCTGCGCCTGGTTTCCCCGCGTGCCGGCATCCGCCGTCTGTCTGGTTTGCCGCGTCCAGACTTCATTCAGCCGGATGCCCGGGTCGGCCGCCACCGACTGGTTTCCGTTGAAATTGAGGCCGAGGAATACCGGCGCGGGGCCGCGATGCGACGCCGGAACATACAGCAGCAGGTTGGCTTTCGGACCGGCCGGATCGCTCGAAAAGTGCAGGACAATCTGCTTGCGAATCGCCAACCCGCCAAGCGCGCCTGGTTCCGTCGAGACCGTTTCCACGCGAACCGAATACGGACCGGCGGGCGTGCGCCCATACTGGTAGGTCTCAAACAGATGCAAAATCTCCGGCCGGCGCCATTCGTTCCACGTAGCGGCGTCGCGCACAGGCTGGCCGTTCAACAGCGTCAGCGCATCGGGCAGCGTGTAAGGCTTCACCTTCGATTCGTCGTAATTGTAATTGGTTTGCACCGCCGCGCAACAACTTACGGCGAGAAATGCAAGGGGTCTTCCGGCAGACATAGCGGCTAACAGTTTACACCGCGGGGCACACAATCCACTTGGGATGGACAGTCTGCCCGCGAAGCCTGCGATCGCCACGGCCTTTTCCGAATGCGCCCTCCGCGGCGCGCTGCTGCGCAGTTCCGTAGCGTGATAGCTTGAGTAAATATGAATCCATACGCATCGCATTTGGGGTCGCGCGATCCCTTGCAAACCATCGGCGAAACGCCGGAGCGGCTGCACTCACTCATCGGCAAGATCGGCGCGGAACGGGTCAGCCAGCCGATCGCTCCGGGCAAGTGGAGCCCGCGGCAAATCGCGTGTCATCTGGCGGATTGCGAGTTGGCGTTTTCATTCCGGTTGCGTCAGTCGCTATCGGAAGACGGCCACGTAATGCAACCGTTCGATCAAGACCGGTGGGCGGCAAACTACGCCGCTTATGACGCCGGCGCGGCCATGGCGGTGTTTTCCGCGGTGCGCGCGTGGAACCTGGCGCTGCTTCGCTCGCTTCCGGCGGAAGCATTCGCGCGCAAGGTGAGCCATCCCGAGCGCGGCGAGATGACGTTCCAAACCATCGTCGAAACCATGGGCGGGCACGACCTGAATCACCTGAAGCAACTGGAACGCGTCGCCTGAACTGAAGGACGCGGCGCACGCCGGCGGCGGCGGAACTGGCGAAAACTTGCGAACTATCGATGGATGACAATCCGTGCGGACGCGCGATCCCAACGCCATGCTGCCTTGTCGCCCGTCAGATGGACACCGCCGAGCCATCGATCGATGCCGTTTAGTTCGATGTGGTCTGCGCGGCCCTCAATAACGTTGCGGCCTGCTTCCGTGATCGTGACTTCACCGAGGCCGGGTTGGGGCGCATCCGAAATCTGAAGGAGCGGATGCCGGACCGAGGACAGATCGGCCATTAACCGATAGAACGAGCCGTCCCCCATAAAGATCTGCTCCTCCAGACGCTGAACAGCAGCGAAGAGCCGTCTTAGAGAGAGCGAACCATGCTCACGAAGGATAGAAAGAGCCTGGCGCTCGGTGCGGGACAAGCCGCCATCGACAGAGGGAAACTGCTCCAAGTGACGCCGCAGCGCCGTGGCAAGGAACGGTAACGCGGAGGTATCGGTATCGATAAAACGCTCAATCGCAGTGGGATCGGGCGAGGTGAACGCATTCCAGGCCGCCTGAGCCGTTCGAAACTGCGCGCGGGTGACCCGAAGGCGCGTGTCGGCCAGCGACGCCAATTGGTTCGCTGTAAGTTCTCCAAGTCCGACGAAATGATCCATGCCGGGATAACGCCCGACGCAAATCATGCTCAGCTTTACGCCGTCCGGGTCCTGGCGGCTGAACCAGTCGAGCACTTTGACGAGGATTAGCTGGTCGGACAGCCGATGGTCGAGCCAGATGACTACCTCCTCGTGCCGCGAGGCGGCTGACAGCGTATCGTCACAGGCTTGCAAGTACTGCAGAGCCTGCTCCGGAGTGGCATAGCCGGCCTCAGCCATGAATCGAGCGCGAGTGCCGCGCCAAGCCTGGGCGTCAAGGCCGCCAGGCGCCGGTCCCTCATACATCAAGTCACCATAAGTCGAGACGCCGCCAGGTATCGCAGATTCCCTCAGCGTGCCGGCTACTGACTCGCCGTCGGTAATATGCAGCATGGCGGATTTCCTATTCGTCTGCTCTTGGAACAAATCTTCCAACGCTGGACGAATCTCTCGAGCGTAGGAAGCAAGCATTGGTTGCAGCTTTTGCCGCGCGCGCGTCACCAGCGACCGGACTGTGCTCACCGGCGCGTTGAGAGCTTCGGCTACTTTGCTGTGGCTTAGACCGTCGAGGTGAAACAGCGTCAGCGGTAGCCGGTACCGCGGAGGCAGGCGCGCAACTGCGTCCCAAATCCGCTGCCGCAGTTCAATTGCCTCCAGCCTCGCAAGGGCCCCCTCGGTGCGAGCCGGCTGCCCCGACAACTCCAACTCGGTCTTGCCATCATTCAAGCGGTAAAGGTCCGGCCGAAATACGCGCAGCCAGTCAATGGAAACCCCGAACACGATGCGGCGAAGCCACGGCGCAAACTTCGCCGGGTCGCTCAGAAGATCGAGATTTAGCCAGGCACGAAGGAAAGCTTCCTGAGTTACATCCTCTGCCTCGAACCGATCATCGAGTAGGATGCACGCCAAACCCCAGATCGGAACTTGATAACGGCGGATGAGCTCGCCATATGCGTCCCGATTTCCGGCCCTTGCCAGGTGGACCAGTTCCGCATCGTTCTTCGAGTCCATGTGTTCCTCACAGCTTAGTCGACTTTCACCGAGAAAACGCTGCAAGAAATTAGCGGCCCGTCGAACGTCGGCGCGCCCCGTGCGCCACCGCGCTACTACTTCCCTTCCACCCGCAGCATCACCGCTCCGTGCGATGGCGCGCCGGCTGCAAACTCCGCGCCCGCCGCGTATAGCCTCCCCATCCCACGATCGGAACGGCTGGCCGTTAGTTGCGGTCAGTCGTAGTATAACGGTCTAGTCGGATGGCGGGTATTCATGTCAGACGAAGCACTGAGCAAACCGGACACAAATCCTTCTAACGGCGCCGGGACGGACCCTCTGCCGCTTACCCCGGCAGAGCCCGGCCAGGAGCGCACTTACCTGGTGAATAACGACGAAACCCGCGAGCCCGAAATATGGACCGCTGCCCAGGTGGAACAGAACCAGCGGTTCAATCGCGCCATGGCGACCACGCCGCGGCCATTGATCACGCCCATCCTGATCGCGATCAACGTGGCAGTCTTCGCCGCGATGCTGGCCAGCGGCTTTTCCTTTACCAACCCCAGAGCGGAAAGCTTCCTTAGCTGGGGTGCGGATTTTGGCCCGTCAACTACCCATGGCCAATGGTGGCGCCTGGTCACGGCCGCCTTCGTGCATGGCAGCTTTCTGCACTTGCTGATGAACATGCTCATCCTCTTGAGCATTGGCCTGTTCACCGAGCGGCTGTTCGGCCGCGTGGGGTTCATCGTTCTCTACTTGTTCGCCGGAATTGGCGGCAACCTGGCGAGCCTGGTGTGGCGCCCGTTCACGGTTTCGATGGGCGCTTCAGGAGCGATCTTCGGCCTCTATGGCGGCCTACTGGCGGTCTTGCTGCTACATCGGAACACAGTGCCGCGGCCTCGCATTATCGCGATTGCCAAGAGCGCGGCGATTTTCATCGCGGTCAATCTGCTATATGGCTTGAGTCAGTCGAATGTGGATATGGCCGCTCATATCGGCGGATTAGCGTCGGGCTTCCTGCTGGGGTGTGGACTTACTGGCCCACTTGTCCCGGCCGATCCGGATTGGCGGCAGGGAAGGAGTCTGGCGGTTGCGCTGGCGGGTGTGGCTTTAGCTGCCGTTGTGGCTCTGCGCATGCCTGTCGCCGACGATTGGAGGTCGAACCTGAATCGCCTGATCCCGCTCGATACGAAGAATCAGCGGCTTTACACCGATGCGCTAAGGAAGTTGCAATTGCGTCAAATGAACGCCGCGGAGTTTGGCAAACTGATAGACCAGCAGATTCTTCCGCCATGGAATGCAGAGCGCGAGAGTCTTTCGCAGCTCAGGCTTCCGAAACAGCAGCGCGCCATCGCCGATCAACTGGTGGGGTATATGACGCTACGGGGCGAAGCGTGGTCTCTTATGGAAAAAGGCGTTTCGACTACCGATCCCGCCATGGCCCGCCAGTCCTTTCAGAAACAGGCCGCCGCGGAGGCTGCGCTGCGAGCCCTCAGCCGGGAATTCGCGCCGGCCACCAAGCCGAGTGGCCATTAGCTCTACCGGCGCCGCAGGGGCTCGGAGAGCGGAGAACGCCCGGCTGCACGTTGAAAGCCGGCGCTTCTGCTTTCCCGTCTCCATTATGGCTCTCGCCCGGCGCCGGCTGACAGGCCAGGAGGCCTGTCCTACAACTGATACAATCAAAACTTCCGTGGGCAAACGCGTCTCGTTATTCGTCACCTGCCTGGGCGACCAGCTATTTCCCAATGCCGGAATGGCTGTGGTGGAAGTGCTCGAACGTCTCGGCTACGCAGTGGATTTCCCCAAAGACCAGACCTGCTGCGGCCAGCCCGCGTACAATAGCGGCTATCGCGAAGAAGCCCGCACCGTCGCGCGCCATTTCCTCAAGACGTTCGAATCGAGCGAGTATATCGTGGTCCCCTCCGGCTCCTGCACCTCGATGATCGGCCACCATTTCGCGGATCTTTTCCGCAAAGAGCCCGAAACCCTGGCGCGCGTCGAGGCCCTGGGCCGCCGCGTATTCGAGTTCGCCACGTTCCTCACCGAGGTCGCCAATGTGGAAGACGTCGGCGCGCGCTTCGACGGCATCGTCACCTTTCACGACGGGTGCCACGGCCTGCGCGAGTTGCACATTCGCGAGGCGCCACGCCGCCTGCTGGCGCATGTGCGCGGTCTCGAGTTGCGCGAAATGCTGCCCGCCGAAGAGTGCTGCGGATTCGGCGGTACATTCTCGGTGAAGTTCGCCGAGCTCTCCGGCGCCATGGCGCGCACCAAGCTCGAAGCCATCGTCCAAACCGGCGCCAGCGCCGTAGTCTCGCTCGATTCCAGCTGCCTCATGCAAATCCAGGGAGCGCTCTCGCGCGCCGGCTCCAAAGTGCGCACCATGCATCTGGCCGAAGTTCTGGCGAGCCGCTGATTATGTCCGCCGTTTTCGATAAGAAGATCCACCAGACCCTGGCCGACGCCAACCTGCAGCTCGCCATTTACACCGCTACCGGCCGCCTCAAAGACAAGCGCACCGAGAGCGTCGCCGAAGCCCTGATGCCCGAGTATCAGGAGCTGCGCACGCAGGCCAACGCCCTCAAGAAGCACGCCATCGAGAACTTGGACTATTACCTGGAAGAGTTCGAGCGCAATGTCGAAGCGCACGGCGGCAAGGTGATCTACTGCAAAGACGGCACCGAGGTTTCCGATTTCGTACTCGGCCTCGCTAAAGAGCGCGGCGTCAGCCTCCTCGTCAAATCGAAGTCCATGACCTCCGAGGAAGTCGATCTCAACGAGCGGTTGGAGCACCACGGCCTCGAAGCCGTCGAGACCGATCTGGGCGAGTACATTCTGCAATTGGGTCACGAGCGCCCCTATCACATCGTCGCGCCCGCGCTGCACAAGACGCGCTTCGACGTGGCGGCGATTTTCGAAAAGGAGCTCCACGTCGCCTACGAAACCGTACCCGAGAAGCTATCCCAGATCGCGCGCGGCGTGCTCCGCCAGAAATTCCTCGACGCCGGCATCGGCATCACCGGCGGCAATTTCCTGGTGGCCGATTCGGGCGCCGTGGTCCTGGTGGAAAACGAAGGCAACGCGCGCCTCACCACCACCGCGCCGCGGATTCACATCGCCATCGCGGGCATTGAAAAGGTGATTCCGCGCGCGCAGGATCTCGCCGTGTTCCTGAAGCTTCTCGCGCGCAGCGCCACCGGGCAGGCGCTCTCGGTCTACACGTCGTTCCTGAGCGGGCCGCGCCGCGCCGGCGAAATCGACGGCCCCGACGAGTTCTACGTGGTGCTGCTCGATAACGGCCGCACTAAGCTGCTGCCCAGCCGCGCCAAGCGCCAATCGCTTTATTGCATCCGCTGCGCCGCGTGTCTCAACACGTGTCCGGTCTATCGCAAAATCGGCGGCCACAGTTTTCCGTGGGTCTACTCCGGACCCATCGGCGCCATCATCACGCCGCAGTTCATGGGCGTCTCGTATGAGCCAAGCCTGCCGTTCGCGTCGAGCCTTTGCGGCGCCTGCGCCGAGGTCTGCCCCGTCAAGATCGATATTCCGCAGGTGCTGCTCGATCTGCGTTCCGACGTCAAGAAGGCGGAGACGCGCGAGAAGAAGAATCGTCTCGAAAAGCTCTCCTTCCGCATGTTCGCGTGGATGATGACGCACCCGCGCGTCTACGCCTGGGCCGGTTGGATGGCGCGTCACGGGCCAATCTTAAATGTTGGCCCCGTGCGCGCGTGGACCAGCCAGCGCGATCTGCCGCCCAGACCGCGCCAAAGTTTCCGCGACATGTGGAGCCGCCGCTAGTGTCGCGCGAGCACATACTGCACCGCGTCCGCACCGCCATTGGACGAAGCGCCGGTCAGCCGCCAGGGGTGGCGCCGCCCGTTCGCATCCGCGTTCCCACCGACGATTCTGCGTTAAGCGTCGCCGCGCGCGTCACCAATATGCTTGCCCGCGTCGAAGCGCTGGCCGGCAAGACGTATCACGCCGCCTCGCCCGAAGACGCGCGCGCGTTCGTCGCCGCCGCCGTCGCAGGCAAGACGGCGCTGGCCTCGAATGCGCCGTTTCTCGCCGATTGCGGCATCGCGAATCTTCCCGGCGTCCGCACCGGCATCGTGGACCGCGAGGAGCTCCGCGAGTGCTGTTCCACTGTCGAAATCGGCATCACCAGCGCCGACTACGCGCTCGCCGATACCGGCACGCTAGTGATGCTTTCAAGTCCCCAGGAAGCGCGCTTGATTTCGCTGCTGCCGCCCGCACATATCGCCGTGGTTCCGAGTGAACGGATCTTGAGCGGGCTTGATGAATTATTCGCGATCTTGCCCAACCCCGCCGAGCTAACCAGTTCCATGGTGTTGATCACTGGCCCCAGCCGTACTGCCGATATTGAGCAGATTCTGGTGCGCGGGGTGCACGGGCCGGGGGAGATTACGGTGGTGGTGGTGGAGCGTGGTTGAGATGGCGTTGCCGCCTGAGAGCGCGTAACCTTCGTACGGTGGCCGCTCTCGGCGGCGGGTCAGTTTGAAAACTCTTCCCGAGCTTATCTGTTCGTTGGTTCGCCCCGGCCAGTGGTAAGCCGTCTGCTAAGACACGCGGGACAAGTGCAGGCGTGTCGTTCCGTGTGCTTGTGCAAAAGACCATGAATGACGCTGTCGACCGCATCGAAACGATGAGCGATTATATCGAGGTACTGCGCGTCGCCTGAGTTGTAGCGGCGGAAAACCGAATAGGCGACATGATCCGCAATCTGCACAAGACG
>JBEKNN010000250.1:0-13670 GCA_049522755.1 Bryobacteraceae bacterium
TCCTCCTCCCAGACCCGTTACAACTCTAGCCGAGTCCCCTCAATCCCGAAACTTGTTCCAAATCAGTGGGCTGCCACCTGGCCGCATGGCACGTTACGGAATCGCTGTTCCCTTCGTCGGTACCATTGACTCCTTAACGGATCGGCGCGATAATGGGGGTGGAACCGGAGCGGTCTTTCCGATTTCAACGTCGACTGAAAGCTAATCCGCCAGGATTAGCGGGAGGTGACATATAGAACCGGACCAGCATTGGGGGCGGCCTCATCCTGGGTTAGCGAGCAGGCAGTACGGGAGACGTCAGGTGATCGGATGCAGATGCGCCAGGGAGTTTCCGGGCGCGGCGCGCAATGCGCAGCTCAGATGACCGCCGAAGATGTTTTTCTGGTTCGCGAACCGCAGGGTGACCGCCCCTTTTCATTTTGCTTTAATCCCTCAGACATTCGGGATTGGTAGTGTAAACTGGAAGATCGCCCGACGCTATGTCTTCGTTTACGCCCCTGGAAATTGTCAGTGCGCACAGTCCCGATTCCGACGATGCGTTCATGTTTTACGGCCTTGCGACCAGGAAGGTGCGCTCCTCCAAGGTGACCTTCCGGCACGTTCTCGAAGATATTGAAACGCTAAACCGTAAGGCCATGGAAGGCGTTTACGAGTTGAGCGCGATCTCTTACCATGCCTATCCATATGTCGCCGACAAATACGTGCTGATGGCGAGCGGATCGAGCGTTGGCGACGGGTACGGCCCAATGATTGTCTCCTCACGCCCGATGGAGCCCGAGGAGTTAAAGGGAAAGCGCATCGCGATTCCTGGGACCATGACTACCGCCTACCTAGCCTGCAAGTTGTTCCAGCCGGATTTTGAGCCGGTAGTAACGCCATTCGACAAGATCACCGACGCCGTACGAGAGCGGAGTGTGGATGCGGGATTGATTATCCACGAAGCGCAGCTCACGTACGATCGCGAGGGCTTTCACCGCGTCGCTGATTTGGGCCGCTGGTTCAAGAACACATACGATCTTCCACTGCCGCTGGGCGGCAACGTTCTATTGCGTTCGCTGGGTGCGGAAATCCAAAGCGAATGCTGCCGCATGATGCGTGAGAGCATTCAATACGCTTTGGACAATCACGCCGAAGCGTTGGAATACGCCATGGGGTTCGCGCGCGACATGGAAGTGCGTCTGGCCGAAAAGTTTGTCGGCATGTACGTCAACCACTACACTCTCGATGCCGGCGATGTGGTGCCTAAAGCCGCCCAGAAATTGCTCGATTTGGGCTTCGAAGCGGGCATTATTTCGAAGCGAGTGCAAGTGGAGTTCGTGCGGTAGCGCTGCAGGTTGGCCCGCCAGTTCCTTGGGACCACAATGGCAGCCTGCCGCGTGAGTTGACGCTCGCTGCCGCGTGGCGGAATACAAGCACGGCGTCCGCGCTCACTCGCGGCGAAGAACTTTCGCGGGATCACTCAATGCCGCCCGTACAGCCGGACCTGTAGCCGCCAGAACCGATATTCCCAGCAGAGTATAGCCAGCCAGCGCCAGCGTTTTCGGATCTCCGGCAGTTACCCCGAAGAGCTGCGATTGAAGCAACCGTGCGAGCCAGGTTGCGGCCCCCTACCGGCGATCGGTCTGGTGGCCGGGCAAACGGGCGCAGAAGCACCGAATTGACGACGGCGAACATCGTCGCATTGGCGCCAGAGCAAGCGTGATCATAGCGGCCAGTGTGAATGCCGGACTACGCCGCAGCCCACGGACGGCAACGATAAAGTCGGTGATCATGGAATTCGGCGCACTGCTCCTGCAATTCTACGCCCTCCACTGTGGTTGCAGTCATTTCGCAAAAATCCCCTTACGAGAAGTTGGGAGCAACAGCCTTATTGCTAAGAGCCCATAAATCGAGCTAGTCGGGGACCGCTACTTAAGGGCAGACCGTAGCCGATCAGGCAGAACTGATCGAGAGCGAATAGAACTACCGACTCGTCTCCGGCTCCGATAGCGAGCGAACGCTCCTTAGCCCAAGGAGTCGTGTAATCGCTGACTCCGATCAAGTGACTGGATTGCGCGGGCGGAAACCCGTTCAGCGCCGGAAACGCAATCGATAGCCGCGCTTCATCCAGGTTGCGATTGCCTGTATAAGTAAAATTCTCGGTCTTGAGGCAAGCCAGGTTGGCAGGAGTCCAATCATTCAGCGGATAATTTATGATTCGGTTCAGAGCGGTATCGTTTACGTCGTGCGGATATAGAACTTCGAACTTCGTGGTGGGATAGGTCTGGCGTACGAACTGCCTGATGGCGCTGGTGAACTGCCCAATCAAGCTGGGTAGAAAAGCGCACTCTTGTGTCAAGCTGGAAGGATCCGCATTCTGGCTCAAGATTATGGACATCGCCCTGCCATACTGCGCTTGAAAAGTGCTGGTTGTATATGCGTCGTAAAACGGCATACCCGACGGCGGGTCCACCTCCGCGAAGTACCACCACTGCACCTCTCCAAATTGGAGATAGGGCGTGATTCCGGCGCCCGCCATGAGCCCCGCCATATCGGCATAAACCTGCTGCCAGAACGCTTGGCTGGCGGGGCTAAAGTTAGTTTGCAATGCGGGCGTATTCACCCATACAGCGTCTCCGCTGGGATATCGCTGGGCGATGCCGGTCGCCAGGGTATCGTCGCCATTGCCGATTTCCATGCTGAACGACGTCGTAACAGGTATTCCATAGCCGCTTAGCGCTTGAAAGAAGCTCGTACTCCAGTCTCGAGCCGCCCGATTGATTCGCGGCGTGACGGTGAGATCAGTCAGCCAGGTCCCGTCTACTCCGCCGGCAAGCGCGGCGCTACTGGTCTGTCCGGTGAACAGAGCGCTATTCGTGCTCACCGTGAGGGTGATGCTTTCGCCCTGTGTGCCCATCGCGCGCGCCGTAATCGTCAATATGGAGCCGCTCGCCTGCGCCCAGACGCCCGTCGAACCTGCGTTGATCAATAATGCGAAACAGGTGGCAATACTCTGGGCCGTGTCGCCGATCAAGTTCAAATGAGAGATCGGAGTCGCGCCAATCGATATCTGCGTGGTGTCCCCGAACACCGGAGCGCCGCTGAACGTAACGGTTGCCGACGAGTATTGCTGCCCAGGCTGCACCAGTTCATAAAACCAGAGAGCCCCGGCATAGTGATTCGCACGCGCCAGAAAGCCCAAGGTTTGGATGAGCCACGCGGTCCTTTCGGGGGCCAACGCCTGGGAGTGGAGAGTATCCCAATCAGTCGCCATAGCCGTCGACTGGACGGGCGCGAACACTGGAAGAGAGGTGGTAGGAATGGCAATCTCGAAGAAATCAAAGTAAAAATACAACCCCGCAGCCCCGGTGTTGCTAATGGCCACTTGGTGGCTGCCGCCGGAGGAGAACTGGCCCAGCAAGATCCGCGTAAGTACGTCTTCTCCCGGTATCGCAAGGGCGATGGTAACTGCTGCTCCGCCATCCACCTTTACCGAAACCTGTCCTCCACCGTCGGCGCACCTGGTTCCCAGATAAAGGGAGTGCGCCGTTGGCGCAGTGTAGCTGTAACTCAAGGAATCACCTGGAGTCGTGGTCCAGTGAATAGACCCACCGGAAAAATTACCTACGGAACTGCTCCAGGTACCGTGATAGGAGATCTGGTCTCCCGCGGAGTCCTCCGCTCTCCAACTACCGGGACCCGCCACACTATATGACAGGTTGATTCCACTCAACGTCCAATTGGACACCACCACCGAAAACTCAGTGCGCGCAAAGCTTCCTGGCTGCACATCCGCGGACCAGGTCCACCGCATCTTGCGGACGTCTGTGACCGGTACAGATACGCCGTTAACATCGACCAGGCTACTGAAGTTGAGGCTTACCTGCCAGGCCGGAGGCGATTGGCCTCCGTTAAATAGCGCGAAGGCCGACGACCAGGATTCGGTGCCGGCGCCATAGACTGCGCCATAGGCGCCGACCCGATTGCCGTTCGACCCTGGAGCTCCCAAGTAGGTCAAGGTGATCTGGCTGCCATTGGCGGTAGCCGTGACCAAGCCGGTGGCCTGGTTCACCGTAATGGCGTACGCCAAGCTGTTAGCTGCCGTGGCCAATGTGTCGCTCGACGTAACCTGATAATTGAATTGCTGATCCACCCACGCCAGCTCGATGTAGTCGCCCGCGGTAAGTGTTCCCTGCAACTCGAACTGTGCCGTGGCCGAAACGTATGACCCAACTGCCGACGCATAGTTGGTAAGAGGCACCTCATATATGGTTTCGGCGCCATTGACGTCCGACCACACTCGCAGGTAGGGCCACGCCACGGTAGGGTACCATAGCGAGTCGAGTGCGATGCAATTGGTGCGTGTTTCCGTATAGGAGAGACTCAAGCCGGTCAGATTGCCATCCGGCAGGTTTCGTAGCGTAGGGTGTTCAAACACATTATCCCTGTTCCACTCAACCACTGCCCAATCGAACTGCTGCCGCCACGATCCTGATACCGTGAATCCCGACTCACTGGCTTGACTCAGCGCTGCCACCGCCGAAGGCTCCAGGAAATAGCACTGGAGGTCGCGGTCGGGCTGTAGTTTCGTAAGTGTCTCGGCCATTAGAGTCGAATCAGGACGGTAAGATCGGCGCCCGGCAGCGTTTGACCCACCGCCAGTACCGAAAGCGTAATCAATGCCCCGGAAGCCAATGGCGCCAACGTTGCGCCATCGACGCTATTCGATACCAGCAAACCTATCGGAATCGTCAACTGGCAATAGGCGGCTCCATTAACATTTACTTGAAGTTGCACGGATTGATCCGCCGATGTTCCCAGGACCGCAAATACATCCCGGACGGAATGCGCCGCATCCGTCACCAAAGCCGCTGCCGCCGATTGGTCCACGGCCAGGAAACCGTCTACCTGAATCGAGTATTGGCCGCCGGAGAGCGTTCGGAGCCCGTTATCCACGTTGTGAGTAAGGCAAACACTGGATATGGGCCCGTTACCTTTATCATTGGTGACAAACATCTGTGCGCTAGCCACGCGGACATCGGGGAGTAAAATTGGGTAGGTCCAGTTACCGCTGTAAACGCTGCCGAAAAACTCGGGAGGGAATGGAGCTATCACCGGCAGGTCTGCGAGTTGATAGACCGGAGCCAACGCTAAATGGGTGGTCGCGGTACTTCCATGTAGACCGCGAGTGACCGTGTATTGCGTACCGTTGGTGGAGACCGCCGTGACCTGCAGCACTTCTGCGTCAATTTGAACGATGCTCCCAGCCTGGCCCGCTCCGGGCGAATTCAGCGTCAGAGTTGTGTCAGTCACGGCCATGGCCGCTGAAAGCAGAGTCGTTGGCGGACCCTGAATCTCGTTCCAATAGAAGAGCGATAGAGTGCCCGAAGAGACCGTTTGCGTGTCGGTCAGAGCGGTAAACGACACGCCGCTCAACACGATTGTGCCGCCGCTCGGCCCAGTGCCCAGACCGAAGGCCGGCGCGGGAGGCGGGGCACTATCGGTCGTGCCCGATCCGCCGATCTGCCAGCGCGTGACGATTGAAAGTTGGGGCGGGCACTCCGCGTCGCTTGCGTTTGCTGAGCGGCCGGTGAGTTGCACAACTTCTCCCGAAAGATTGGGAATCGCGTACTGAATGGGGCTGCTGCTGGCCACGCCCCCAAAATGCCAGGCCGCTTCCGCAATCGCAAAGAAGCTCGTCGCGTCCGGTTCTACCACCCACGGTGAAGTCAAAGTGACGCTAGTCGCAGTGTTGGAGGAAATACTAGCCTCCTGTCCAGCCCCGGTTCCCCTCGTAATCCGCGCCGTCATTCCCAGGTAAGAGTTCGCCGCCATCTGCAAAATGCTGTTGCCTACGGTGGTCGCGGAAAAGATTGTGACGGCGATCTCAGGCTGCTCCTCCATTCGCCAGTAAAAGTTTGCGTGGTCGAAGTTCGGGTCGGGAGGAGCCACCAATTGGTCCGTTAAACCGGTATCGATGAACTGTGCTGCGATAACCTGTCCCGTGGCAATTCGAAATAGTTCGGATGGCGTCGGCCCCCGGTACACATTGAATGTTGCAGTGTCCGTGGTGAAGCTCAAACCAGTCAGTGTGACGCTGCTGCCATCCGCCGGAATGCTCGCTGTTACGATAAACGAAAGCGCCCCTTCTCCACCGGCGCTGTTGACGCCCGATACCGCATAGTATAGGTTCTGTCCCGAAGTCAACGTTCCGCCGGTAGCAAGCTGCGGCGAAAAACTCACTAAGGGGATACCCGGGCCGCTTGGGGCGATGGTGGCCGGCACTATGAAGCTTACGGACACCGCCGCCTCGGCAGTGCCGTCGCTTGCTGTTGTGTCGGTCTCTTGCACCCCAAATTCGATATTGCCACTGCTATCGATGGTTGTCCCAAGCAGTGGATTTGGAATCCCCATTCCGGCGCTTCCGTTTGCCCCCGCCACATTGGGTGAACTCGTCTGCCCGTTAGTGTCCGCATACCAGGCGTCGTCGTGCAACTGGGCGGTAATAGTCGTAGTCCGGTAATTCGTCGCCGGTGAAATCTTGAGAACCCGGAATGCCTGCCGGGCGTAGCCTTCTTTCAGATAGGTAAAAGTGATAATATCGCCGGGCCGGATCCCAACCGCCATGACACTGGTTTCGAATTGGATGTAAGTGTTTCCGAGGACCGACTTATCCAGGTTGAACTGCAAAATCCTGCCGGCCTGGTCATAATTCGGAAGTCCTACAGCCATCAATGTCGCTGTAACTTCCTGGCCAGCCAGCGCGATGTCGTCCGGGTCTGAGACCGAGAAGCTGTCCTGTTGATACCCGTTGAGACTGTCCTGGTACTCGACATTATAGGAGTTCGGCGTATCCGCTATGGGCCGGCTTGTCAACGTCACGCTGGGGTCGCCGTTTTGCCGCCGCAGTATGCCTGAGAACCCGTTGCTCCCATCACCGAACTCGTAGCTCGGCCACCCTCCGTTGAGAGTCTCGGTGCTATTGGACCATGCCAGCTGGGCAGGCTGTTGAAGAGCTATGGTGTTTTCCACTTGCAATTGGAGTACGCCGCCGGGACCGTATGTGAGAAAAAGCCGTGCGGCATTACGGATTCCCCGGACTACATCCCCGGCGCTGCGTCTCTTTTGCAATACCAGATTGCATTGAAATCTCGGCAGAGTGATCGCATTCCCGTTCAAATCGGTAGAGTTGATCTGCTGATCGCAATACGCCGCCGCGGCGGCGAAACTGGTGAAATCGAGCTCCGCCGCCGTCCAACCGCTGCGCTGCAGAACATCGAGCAGTATCCACGCCGGATTGTTAGAGAACTGACTCCCCAGGTTGACTCCGGCCGCCGAGTAGGTGGGCACAATCAGACCCTGCGCCAGCACCTGGATGTTTGGAATGGAATCTCCGTCGCTCAATTGGTTCGGCACTACAACGGAGAGGTAAGCCATGCTGCCATAGGGATCGCCCGCTGCCTGCCCGTTCGCGTTTGTGAAATTCATGTCGAACGCGCCGTCCCGCGAACCGAGTGTAACCACGTTATACCATCCGGTCCCCGTCATATTTGTACCGGAGACGCCAATGGGGATTTGAACGTCATTTACCAGGACGGTGATTACACCTTGCATGACACCGACGCCCAATAACACTTCCATTCGCGTCAGATTGCCGTCGTTGCGCGCAAATACCACCAGCGGCTCGTACCACGCTGTCCCGTAGACCATGGGGACGAAGTCGTTATATCGCGCCTGATTTACCGAGAGATTCGAGCTCGTCCAGGCGCTGCCGTAGCCGCGCACTGAGATCACTGGAGGGACGAATTCCAGACCACCGAATCTCCCGATCGTGAACATGCCTCGCGCCTGACAGTCGGTACGTACATATCCGCAGGACGTAAACGGCGCCCCATTATTCAGGTTACCCGTCCCGCCCGGCAAACCCGCCGAGTAGCCGCATGGGTAGTAATTGGAATACTGTCCCTGCGCTCCGCCGCTCACTGCCTCTGCTTGTTGAGCAGGCGTCGACGGAAACTGCCATGGGCACGTGCTCTGGATTCGAACCTCGGGCAGCACGAGCCTCTGCAGGTTCATGCGGTTCGTCGCGGTCAGCCTGAAAGTCGCTTCCTTGATCTGGTCGGGCGAATTGCAGATGCCCTGGAACACCACGGTAGTGTCGGTCAGCGGCACGTTGTTCCGCAGATCGTAGAACAGAAAACTCACCGTCAATTGCCCGCCCTTCCAACCGGTCGCCTGTTGGATTTCGGAAAAGTGCGAATCCGCGTTCGCCAGGGTAACCGATATGGTGGGGCTTCCATCCACGCCCTGATCGGACGCCGTCTGAATGTCGAACGAGCTTTGCTGAAGCACACGCGCCGCGTAAGCGGTTCCGCCGATCGTGATGGCGTGCGTACACCAGTGTTCGGTGTCGCCATTCGAAAGGGCGCAGTCGAAAACGATGAGAGGAGTATCGGTTACCGCCTGTGCCTTCAGACTAGAGATGGTTTGCATAAACGATATTCACGGTGACGGAGTGCTTGTTCACATCAGTGGTGGCAAACGAAAATGTATCGTCGCCGAATCGGGCATCCTGATAGACTCCGCCAGTTGTGCTCTTCTGGTACGCCGAAGGCTCGGCCTGGACCTCCACCTGCGGACCGAATACGCCGATCACTCCGGGCGGTAGTTCGACGCCAAACAGAATCGACGCCGCCGCTGGATCGCCGCTTCCGGTGACGCTGATCCTGGTCCAACCCGGAACGGCCGTCGCCTGGGCGCTAATAGCGCCGAGTTGAAGAGTGACAGTAGTAGGCTGCGCAGCCTGGACGTAAACGCTCAATGTATATGTGTATCCGGTCGGTACGTTCAAAGTTTGGGTTATGCTTTGTGCACCTTCGCCGGAATTCGTGAGATTAAACGCGTTGGCTCCGCCCAAAGGGTCGGTCACACCGCTGGCCCTTGCCAGGAACGGACCTGCCTCCCACACCGCATTTGTCAGATCTTCGCTCCACGCGAGAAGGTTGCCGGCCGGATCGAGGAACGTAAACCCATTCAGCGACCCTTCCGATGCCGCAAAGAACTTCAGCAGGTTGCCTAACTCTGTGTCGCTCAGCCCTTCATATCGCAGTTGCCACTCGGTGAGTGCGCCGTTCGGGTCCGCCAGTTTGATCGAACTTCCGTCGGCAGCCATATTCGTTACCGTTCGCGTCCGCCGCTGCTTCCGCAGCGGAAATTGACTGTAGGCTCCTGTGGTAAGTTGTGGATACATATTTAACCTCGGTTCTCAGTCACGGTCACGGATGTCGCATTTTGCAATTCTTCTACGGAGGTCAACTGTAACTGGTCGCTTCCGATACTGCAATTCGGGTAAGATGTGGCGTTCCAGGGATCGATGAAGATAAAGCTCGCAAAGCTGCCCTGGTTCGAGAGGAAAAAGCTTTCAAGGGATGCCAGCTCCGTTTCGTCCAGTTGGTCCAGGCGGATGACCCATTGATGAAGCGGGCCAGCTGAATCCCGGTATCGCTGCTCGTTTCCGTCGACAAAGCGTACGATCTGGTTCTGGAAGCGAAGCGACTTAATAGCAGGATACTGTGCGACAGCTCCCGTCTTCAGCGATGGAAAAGTGGCCATGTCAGAGCTCGGTCACCAGATCGCCGATCGAGCTGAGGTTCAATTGGGCGCCCCGAACTGCGTGGGCGATCTTGCCGCTGAACGGGGAGAGCCTTTCAAACATTCGATCTGCGTTTCTCTTGGCCATCCCTTATCTCCGCCGTCAGCGCATTCTCTAGAATGGCGAACGCCTCCACCTGCCTCGCGCTCAACATCGAAAAATCGATCGCGCCCATCCGTCGCCTCACGAAAAACTCTTCCACCAATGTTTCACTGTCCGGGGTGATGTAAGACGTCGGACATGTAAGCAGCACTACATCTTTACGAGCCCAAACGGGCGGCCCCTTGACATCTCCGCTATAAGGCAGCCACCCGCACCGGCGCCTTTGTTCCAAGCCGGATTTCCGGCATAAGTCGCACTTCCAACCAGCTTGGTTAGAAAATTGAAAGTGGAAGGCGACGATTAGTTTTTTCGTTCGGCCGCGGAGAGCCCGGTCGCGGCGCGCACCGCCGCCACCGCCTCTCGGAACAATTCCTCAGGGCCACACTCCACCAGCGACTCGGGAGTTGCCGGTTTACCATCCAGGTCGAGCCCGGTTACCTCTCTGAGGCCCCATGTCAGGTAGAGCCGATCGATCTCCGCACGAAGTAACGCGGCATCCATCTTCTCGCCCGCGTCTTGCCCGGCATCCAGGAATTCCGCTTTCCGCGCCAACTCTCGCACCCGCCGCATCAAGTCCATCCGCCGCGAAAACGACATTTTCGCGATCAGATAACTCACTCCAGTCGCGAGAGACGATTCCACCCTATCCACACTGTCGTAAGTCATGTCTATCCGAAGGCCACCGCGATTTCGTTATCCACTGTGCCCTGCGCCCGCGACGGGCGGAATTTCCATTGCAACCGGTTCGTACTATCGTCGAACTCCGGCACGGCTGCGACCACGCTCTGCAGATACACGCCCATCATTTGTCCCGATACATTGCCTAACTGGAGCATTAAGCTGATCGGCGATTGCAGCCGTGCCGCCTGATACAACCCCTCCGTAGCTGCATTGTCCTGGCTGTAAAGCTCCAGCGACACCGCCACTACCCGTCGTCCCGGCGATATCGCCAGCGGCAGACTCGATCCGTACTCCCGCGCTCTGGTCTCCAGGTTATTCTTCAGGACAATGGATGCATTAGTCACCGTGAAGAACTCGGACGCCGTGGTTCCCACCCACGCCTGACCCAAATTGCCCGGAACAATCGAATAGTCGAAAGCCGCCAGCGCGGGCTCAGCCGGAAAGCTTTGAAGCGATGCCTCGCCCGCCGCGAAGCTACTTGTATCCAGGACGTCCTGCGCCACCCCGCCGAATTGGAATTCGTGGAAATCGCCGTTGACCTGGATTGCCATTTCGTCCACTGCCGCGCCGTTTATCACCCTCTGCACCGCCGTCGCTGGGTCCCAATAATCGAATACGGTGACGCTCGGCAAAGCGGTCGCGGGCGCGTAGGTGACAGTTGCCTGCGTCGCTGTGCCCGTCGCCGGTAAGATCGTAAACGGCGCATTCAACACTACGTTGTTGGCATCCACGACGGAGGCGACAAATCGCAATTCGCTGGCCGATGCTACCGCCTGTCCAAGCGAAAGTCCGTGCGGCGCCGAGAAGGCCAGTGCCCCGCCGGTTGTTGCCGTGGACACTGGGCCCCCGGCCGACGGCGCCGGCGTACCGCCCAACGCCGCTTGGAAGAGCGGCCCGTACGAGGGACCAGGCGATGTCTTTTGCCAGCTTGTCAAGTACGTATTCAATGCGAAACTCGTCTGCTTCCTTCCGCCCGCCGGCACTCCCGGAAAGGTGCGGCTGCCGGTCTTGTCCTGCCGGCCGTTCACTACAAGCTGTTGCTGCACCGATAGCTTTACGGCGGGGATCCGGTTGCCGGATGTTATCGCTGCCACCAACCCGTAAGTGCTCTCCAGCGCCGTATATAGCCGGTTTGAGTTAGAAAGAATATAGGACATATCAACTAATGCTTACTCCAATCTCGAATGTGATCTTCGCAGTCTGAATGAAATTCCGGCCGCCGTGTTTCACTGGCCCGAACGCTACCTGGTAACCGCCCGCATAATACATACCACTGCCCCAATCGCCCGAACTCGCACCCAGTACTCCCATGACCGCATCGGCATAGGTCTCAAGGTTCGATTGAACCTGGTCCAACCGGTCCTCGGAGTGGCGTAAGTCGATCGCCATCTGAAGCTTTCCCGAGAATGTCCGGAATTTCTCGATCTGGCTATTTACGATCTTCTCGCAATAAATATTCGCCGCCGGATACTGGACCGTGTCGCTTCGCTCGGCCAGGTCGGAAGCTATGTTTCCAGATCGAATTTGCGCTGGGTCAAGTGGTCCCAGAATCGCCGGAGCGCCTTGCGTCAGCGCCGCCAGGGTAGCGTTCACGCCGCGGGTCGGCGCAGTCATTCGCTGAATTACCTTGCCCGTTATTGCACTTCCAATGTGCGGCGTCATTTTATCCCCTCTGAAGAACTCGCGGAAGCGCTTGTAAGTAACTCGGCCTCTGGCCTTTGCCTGGAAGCTCGCCGGTCTGCGCCAACACGGCCGGCTGCTCCCAAGTCTGCCCCAATGTCAGCAGAGACGTATTCTGGCCGAACATCGTGTCCGGCGAAGCGCCTGCATATACGTTCCACCCAGCCGCGATCTGGGGCGCGGTGGCCGTGCCAACCAGAAAAGTGCTTGAGGTCGTGCTGATCGCCGTCTCGGTCGCGGCTGCTCCCTCTTCGCCCGCTGCGTTGACCCAAGCTATAGTCACATAGTAGACTCCGTCGGCCAGAGCCCCTGGAAATGCGGTCACCGTCGGCATCCTTGCCCTCGGGACCGGTTGCGCCGCTATCCCAACCCCGATTTCTCTCAGCTTCTCGTACGCCCATTTCGCCAAGGCGCCGAACTGGTCCCTTTTCCCCGCGTACCGGTCGTTGAGCTGACTGTTGTATGCATCGCTGTAGACCAGTTCCAGCGAGCGCGCCGTATGCCACAGCTTCAAGGGAGGCGTGACCACAACCCTGTCCAATTTCGGCTGCGGCGCCAACCAGATTAGCTGATCTACATAGCCGAACCGGTTAAGAGCGGTAAGAAGGTCCATCGCCACTTGTTCCTGTGCGATGGCGATCTTCTGCGTCACATCGATCCCCTCCACGCTGGCCACGGTGGAAAGCTGTGAGTCCTGCGCTGTCAGGTCCTCTATGTAGGAGATAGGACCGTCTGTGAACAGTGGCATCGCCCTTACGCCTTTTCCTTCTTACTGCCAGCCAATCTTGCCAGCTCGGCGCTAGGTACCACAGTTACGTGTACCTGGGACACAACGGCCGCTTCGTCGGCGGCCCGTTTGGCCTCCGCGCGCGCTTCCCGGTGGGTTTTCGCTTCGTCCGCGGTCGCCAAACGCGCCGTCCCTTCGGTGATCATCTTCGCAGCCACAACGCGTGTAACTTCGACGCAACTTCCTGCCTTACCGCCGTCATCCGTCTGTTGGCTGATGATCAGTGGAAACGCATCTGGAATCTTTGATTCCGTATCCCGTCTCTTTTGGTAGTAGAGCTTCAGATCCATCCCATTCTCCTTGATCTAACCTTCACTGGTCTAACCTTGGCTAAGCTGCGGAGCAGGCCGACACTGCTGATCGGCCTGCCCTCCACTTATTGCCAGAGTAACTAGGTATTGACTTGCACGCCCAGTGCGTTTCGCAGAACGCCGCAGCCGTACAATACATCCACCGTGAACTGCTGCGCCAGAGTATTCGGCTGGTAGCTCATAACCACCCGCATACCGAAGTTGCCGAGTTCGGCGTACTCCGCAATCGCCCCCGTACCCGGTAAGGGCTGCGGCAGACGGCGGACCACCAGGCCGATCGCGTTCTTCGTGAACGCGAGATTGTGCGTATTTACCGGCGCCGTACCGGTCGTCGGCACGAACTGCGACCGGAATACGAAGAAATCCTTCACCTTCCCGATCGTCCCGTCGACGATGGCGCGCAGGCCTGCCTCGCCGGCGTTCTGGAATTCACTGAAGCGGGGAATCTGGCGCCATGCCGAATAGGTAGCGGCGTCCA
>JBEKNN010000251.1:0-13562 GCA_049522755.1 Bryobacteraceae bacterium
GTTGTTCTACCGGCTCATTCAGCAGGCGGTGGCCGCCGACCCCGTGCCGTACAAGCGAATGGTCAAGTGTTTCGCGCCGGCGGACGACGCGAAACACAACTGGTAGTGGCAACCTGAGTGAAGTGAACACCCCATTTGTCGCCAAACCGAAGCTTATCCACTTGGACAAGGCTTATCTTACATTGACCCCAAACGGGGATCTGGGAAACGACGCATGGGCCTGGCTAGCTGGTGCCAAATCCCCACAACAACAGCAGCAATGAAGGACCGCCGCGCGAGGACTCCCGCTCAGGCCGCGCAGACAGCCCCACACGCCAAATCGCCCGCACCCCTAGCCCGGGCGGCCATCCGTACTGTTGGGTTCCACCTCTTTTCGATGGCAACTAGGTTGTAATGAGGCCGCACCAGTTAGCGGAGAGCGGATTTCCGCACCATGGCGTTGATGATGTTGTCGTTCACGCCGGCTTCCTTCAACCGGATCAGGTCTTGAGTGCCGGTGTTGAAGTTAGTCGTAGAGGTGCCGATCTTGCTCAGGATGATCTCTTCGGAGAGTCTAGCCTCGTGCATTTGGACAATGTCGGCGTTGGTGAGCACGGCGCCGGGGACGGCACTGCGATCCGCCGCATTGTCTGGCGCGAGGGTGGGGCCGGTACGTGAGTCGCCGATGCGCGCGTTGCCGCTGATGTAGGCGGTAGTTTCAGTACCTTTTTCGAAGGTCACGTCCTTGCCTTTCACCCACACTAAGATGGGGAAGCTGCGACCGTGGCGGCTACACGGGCGCCGCTCATGTCACTTTCGCCCTTTTTCGGGGGTGGCGCGCAAGGGTAAGTTCCGGCCGTCAAGGAGGCGCACCGAATCGATGCTGAGTTCGAGCGCACCAGCGCGTCCGAAACGCCGCTTGGCTTCCACTTTGGTGACGCGGCCGAGGGCGACAGCGCCTTTCGGGATGACCACGACATTCTGGTCGATGACAGGTTCGGTGACTTCGAAATCCACAGTCTCGCCCACGTGCGCGCTGGCGGATGAGACGGTGCGGTCAAGGCGAAGGCGTACCGGGGTGCCGTCCTGGAGGGACGTGAGTACCTGGGCGATAGCGGCCAAGACGAAGAAAAGAGAAACGACGAGATGCATGATGGACCTCGCTAAGGTAGAAGCACGCGGGCCGCCATAGGCGATTAAGGGCCTGAAGGCGGGTCCAAGTCAAATGGGTTCGTTTTTGTCAAATCGCCAAACCGCCCCGGCACACTCAACCAATTTCAACCCAAACGCGGTTCCGCAACCGAATGCCAACCCAACAGAAGGGAGCCTAAGCGAACAAAAATCAAATGTCCAAACACCCGTAGCGGATTGCCAAACAATTTTCGAAACGATGCCTTGACCTTCGACCTATAATCGAGTAGTCTGAGCAGTAGAAGGTTGAGGTATTAATGCCGTCATCACGATTTCCGATACCGCAGGGCACGCTGGACATGATGATTTTGCAGATTGTTTCATTGGAACTGGTAATGTTGCGAGCCATTGCTCGCCTCGTGGTTCCTGTTGGCATGGTGTCTGTTTCCGTCTTGGCGTCCTTGGCCAACGCGCAAATCTCGCCGAACCTGCCCAATCCGATCACGGCGCCAAATCCGCTGACGGCGACGATATCCATTTTTCGGAACAATATGCAGGACAAGATTATGAAGGCGGCGGACGCGATGCCAGAGTCCAAGTACTACACCTACCGGCCGACGAAGGACGTTCGCTCGTTTGCCGAGATCCTGGATCATGTCGCGGATATATCCTACATATTGTGCTCAAGCGTCAAGGGCGAGACGACCCCCGCCACGGCCCCCGCGGCGGGTTCGAAGACCAAGATGAAGGCCCGCCTCAAAGGCGCGTTCGATTACTGCGATGGCGTGTACTCCGGGTTCACCGATGCGCAACTCAATGACCCGGCGAACTTCTTTGGCTTCAAGACGAACAAGATGTTCATCTTGACGCAAGTCGCAAATCATGACGCCTTGCATTACGGCAATCTCGTCACGTATCTGCGCCTCAATGGCCTCGAGCCGTCCGGGGGCTGGTTTTGATTCGGCCAGCTTTAGTTGTTGCCGTAAT
Organism: Bryobacteraceae bacterium; assembly: GCA_049522755.1. GTDB lineage: Bacteria > Acidobacteriota > Terriglobia > Bryobacterales > Bryobacteraceae > PALSA-243. Next base: position 2,098 of record JBEKNN010000251.1, read on the forward strand.
AGGGTGTGTAAGCATGATCCCGGCTGCGGGACAGGAAAAGGCGCAATCCGCTGCCCGAACTGTTGCGGCGAATAAAGATGGGCGCGCCGAGATTGATGCCCATGCGGCGGAATGGTTAAAAGAGAGCGATGTGCCGAGCGTAGCGGTGGCGTTCATCAAAGATCGAAGACTGGCGTGGACAGCGGTCTACGGGGAACAAAGTCCGGGTGTCGCCGCGACAGGAAAAACGCTGTACAACATGGCGTCGCTCACAAAGCCGGTGACGGCGGAGACAGTCCTGCGACTGGCGTCCGCAGGGAAATTCTCGCTGGATGAATCGATGTCGCCGTTCTGGCTGGACCCGGATATAAAAGATGATCCCTGGAGCAAATTGCTGACGCCGCGGTTGTGCTTGTCACACCAGACTGGATTTGCGAACTGGCGGCGGATGACCGGCGGGGTGCTGAAGATCAGATGGGAGCCGGGAACCCAAACAGGATATTCGGGAGAGGGATACAACTACGTTGGCCGGTTTGTCGAAAAGAAGATGGCAAAACCCTTTGATGCGCTGGCGCAGGAGATCGTCTTCGATCCGATCGGCATAAAGGAAACATCGTACACAGGGAAGGCCTGGTATGGGGGGCGGTTGGCGGTTCCCCACAGGTCGATGGCAGAGAAACCTGTAGACCTTGTCCCACAAGCGTGGAATGGCGCTGACTTGCTCCGCACAACAATTCAGGACTACGCGAAGTTCGTGGTCAGCGTCATGCATGACCAAGGCTTAACCAGGGAAATCGCGGCAGCACGGGCCACCATGACGCGCGATCGCATGAAGCCCGAAGACTTGGAGGATCTATGTAGCACCGCCGGAAAACCCGGACACTGCCTCGTGACCGCAGGAATGGGCTTGGGGTGGGAAGTCGAGACCGTCAATGGAGAAAAAATCCTGGATCATAACGGCTCCGATTGGGGAGTGAGGACATTCGTAATGTTTGTTCCGGCGCGAGGAATCGGCCTCGTGGTTTTTACCAACGGAGAATACGGCGACGCGGTGATCAAGAAAGTGGTTGAGGTTCTTTATCCGAACAGGCTATACACGGCTACGATGTAAGCATGCGATGCGGAAATGCCCCGGTTAACGGGCCTTCTATCCTAACCCGAATCGGGGTTCCCCTATCATTGGAACCAAAACGTGTGCTAGCCGCCGATGCTTCCCAAATTCTGAACGGGCGATCTAGAATCTCGCAGTGGCCGCAAGTGCCGTTTGAGAATCGATTTCGTTAAGCCTGAGGAGACATCCGAGGCGGGCTCACGGCTACGTATTCGTTGACCAGTTCAGCGCGAGCGTGGTTCACACGGTTAATTTCCTGAAGGACTCTCCCGGCTATCGCGTCATTCGCTCAATCGTTCCATCTACATGGCGACATCTGGGGCGCGCCGCGCCATCTGATCGCTTCTCTTTCTAGTCTTCTACTCGTTGTGATGGTTGTTAGAGGATTGGTGATTTTGCAAGAGAAACTCGCCTTAGCGTGCGATATTCGACCATTGGAGGAGTAACCCCTCTAACGACGCAGAGGTCAGGCCTGATGATGCGGCACGGCGCCGCCACATGGTGAGGTCCGCGCATCAGGCGCGCCGTCGCTTGCTGCCGGTTCATTAAGCCCTGCATGAGGTTTTCGTTCGACTCGTTCTCAGGGGTATAGCGGATTTCCAAAGAATGTCGAAACAATACCTTGACCTTCGACCTATAATCGAGTAATCTGAGCAGTAGAAGGTTGAGGCATTAATGCCGCCATCACGATTTCCGATACCGCAGGGCACGCTGGACATGATGATTTTGCAGATTGTTTCGTTGGAACCGGCGCATGGATACGGCATTGCGCAAAGATTGGAACAGATCTCCCGATCGGTCGTGCAGGTGAATCAGGGCTCGCTTTATCCAGCGCTTCACCGGCTGGAGCAAAAGCAATGGTTGCGAGCTGAGTGGCACGAATCGGAGACCGGGCGCGAGGCGAAGTTCTACTCGTTAACGGCCGCGGGCAGGAAACAGCTAGTGGTGGAGAAAGACAGTTGGGCGCGGCTGGCTGGCGCGGTTCAGTTGATCTTTGACGAGGGCAAACGATGATACGGCAACTGACGAACTGGTTTCGGCGCGCGGAACTGGAAGGCGGTTTGGACCGTGAACTGCTCTATCACCTGGACCGGCGAACCAGCGATCTGAAGAAGTCGGGTTTGACCGATGATGATGCCCGAAGACAGGCATCACTGGAACTGGGCGGTGTGACGCAAATTCAAGAAGAAGTCCGCGACGTGTGGTTGGCTCGATGGCTGCGCGACTTTGCGTACGATCTTCGCTTCTCGGCGCGCTCTTTCCTCCGGACACCATCATTTACTATAACGGCTGTTGTCTCTATGATGCTCGGAATTGGCGCCGCCACGGCGATTTATTCGCTGGTGGATCAAGTTCTGCTGCATTCGCTTCCCGTGCGCGAACCCGCACGGCTGGTGCTGGTCGATGCGACGAAAGGCGAGCAGGTTGCCGAGGGCTTCGGCAGTTGGAATTTGATGTCCTATCCAATCTGCCGCGACCTGGATGCGCAAAAACAATTCTTCGAGGGAGTTTTCTGCCGGGCCTTAACCGATGTGAACCTTTCGACCGGAGGAGATTATCATCCGACTACGGCAGAAATTGTTTCCGGCAATTACTTTAGCCTGCTTGGGGTCGGGCCGGCTTTGGGGCGGGTGTTGACGCGGCAAGACGATGGCGTGGCGAACGCGAATCCGGTGGTCGTCATTTCGTACGACTTTTGGAAGACCCAACTGGGTGGCGCCGCGGATGTTCTGGGACGGAAGCTGATCGTCAATATGCATCCTTTCGTTGTGGTCGGAGTAGCGGCGTCTACGTTTCGGGGCATAGATGTGGGCGAAGTGCCGTCTGTCTGGGTTCCTGCGTCCATGTCCGACGAAGTGATACCGGGGGGCTACACTGACCTCCGGCATAGCAGCACTCGCTGGATGCAAGTGCTCGGCGGCTTGAATGAAGGCGTGACGCTGAAACAAGCTCAGGTTGGGTTGCAGCCTTGGTTCAAGGCCATGCTGCAGAAGAATATGAATGAAGCTGGATTTCCCAAAATTACCCCGGAACAAATGCAAGAGTATCTCCATTCGTCGCTCTTGTTGACTGCCGCGCCGCAAGGACACTCCGGTCTGAGGCGAATTTTGGTTCAACCGTTGTGTGTGCTATTCGCAGCAACTATGGTGTTGTTGGGCCTGGCCTGTTTAAATGTGTCGGGTTTGTTTTTGGCGCGCGGCTCGGCGCGCGATCGCGAGATTGGTACGCGCCTGGCGCTCGGAGCATCGCGCGGCAGGCTGGGACGGCAGTTTCTCGCCGACAGTTTGTTAATCGCGCTGACGGGAGGATTTCTTGGAGCGGCGCTAGCTCCTCTGGCGGTGCGCGCCTTGGTCGCATTCCTGCCCAAGAACACGGCAGCTAACGCATTGCATGCGGGAGTGGACACGCGGCTGCTGTTGTTTGCTTTCGGTGTAAGCGTCACGGCTGGGGTTTTGAGTGGCTTAGCGCCTGCGTGGCAATCGGGACGGCAATCGTTCTTATCGTCGCTGCAGCAGCGCGGCGGTACCGCATTTCGCGGCGTTCGCCTCCGCAAGGTGATCGTGACCGCGCAAATCGCTTTGACTTTGACGTTAGTTGTGGGAGCGACGCTGTTTGTCAGGACGTTAGATGCACTGATGACAAAGGGGCCTGGGTTTGTGACATCCAGCATGGTTTCGTTCAGACTCGCTGCTTCGCGCAACGGTTATTCCAAGACGGACGGCAGCCGGCTGATTCGCCGCATTGACGAAGCCATACGCAACTCGCCGCTTACGCAGGTGTCCGCCGTAGCAGGCTTTCCCTTGCTGACTGGCGGAAGTTGGAACAATCCGATCACGATTCAGGCCGACAAGCGAATAACAACCGACCATGCTGTGAATTTGAACGCTGTCACACCCGGATTCTTTCGAACCATGGGAATTCGAATTCTGGCCGGCAGGAACTTCGACGAACGCGATGCGCGACCTTCGGGCGAAATGGGGTTTCGTTCGGCAATCGTGAACGAGTCTTTTGCGAAACGCTTTCTGGACGGACGCAATCCGCTGGGCCTACGCATTGGTGGGGGTTCCGGACCGGACGTGAAGACGGATATCGAAATAGTCGGCGTTATGTCCGACTTCAGTTACCGCGGGCTTCGGGACGAGTCCGAGCAGGCGTTTGTTCCTTTCCTCGAGGCCGGGAGTGGCGACGCAACATTCTATGTGCGAGTTCGCGGGGCGCCGGAATCGGCTTTTCAAACGCTTCGAACGATTGTGCACAACGTTGACCCGACGCTGCCCGTGATGGATCTGCGCACTTTGGACGAACAGGTGAGCCGATCGTTGAATACCGAGCATATGTTGGCGACGCTGTCAGGCGGTGTCAGCCTATTGGCATTGGTGCTTTCGGTGGTCGGTTTGTATGGCGTGATGTCGTTTGTGGTTACACGCCGTACGCGCGAGATTGGGATTCGATTGGCTCTTGGAGCGGACCGCTGGTCCGCGATTTGGATGGTGCTGCGGGAAGCGTTGCTCATGATTCTGGCCGGGATCGGCATGGCGTTGCCAGTTGTTTGGTTTTTGGGCAAGCTGATCGTGTCGCAGCTTTATGACGTAAAGCCATTTGATCCTACCGTGATTACGATGGCGACGCTGGTTCTTGGAACGGCGGCCCTTAGCGCGGCGCTTGTCCCGGCGCATCGTGCTTCGGGCGTGAACCCTACCGAATCGTTACGCGCGGAGTAAGTGTCATATAACGCCGCCATGCGACGTGCTTTTGCATTGGGCGGGTTAGGGCAACTTTAGTCGGCGTGAAGGTAGACGCCGCCTAGACAGAGCGCGGCGCGCCGAGATTGCCGCTTGAGAAGTTCAGAAGGTTACCGGAGCGGTAGCCAGCATTAATTCAAATGGAGGGCGCGTGCAAGCCGGTTCAATTTGGAAGAGTTTTCGACGCCATTTGCGGTACTGGCCGGATCGCAGCGAAGCTGCAATGTCATCGCCGCGTGTATCGGAAGTGGCGGCCGCCTCGCTTAGGACAGGCCTGACCAGACAGCGCGCGGAGGGGCAGATGGTTGGGTTCAGAGAGACATTGGTTTTATCCGTGGCTATTTGGCTGGCGGCTTACGCGTCGACGGGGGCCGTTCGATGACGCCGACCATACGGCTGGTGTCGCTCACATGCCGGTGTGTTTGTGCTGCGGCGAGGATGTTGACTTTGCGTAGCAGTACGACCCAGCGCTGCATTACTGCAGTCATTGTGTGTCGGAGAGATGTGGCAAGTGTCGGAGCTCGGTTCGTGTAAGGAAGTTTCAACAGGACCCAACATTCAATCTCATAGGGCGCCCACGAGGGCCGCGGATGCCATGCGGTTGGGGCTGCGGCGCCAAGCTTCTTCCTGGGCGCAATATGCGCGCGCACTTCACAATATGCCCCAAGCGGCCGGCGGTATCCCACAATGGACACCGCCGAGGGAGGCGCTCGAAGGTCAATCGTGGGCCGCCCACCGGGACCGCGGATGAAATGCGGTTGGCGTTGCCGCGCCGAGCTTACCGGGTTTAGTATGCGCGCGTACTTCACACTATGCCCGAACCGAGGACATCGACCGGGGCGGCGAATGCTCTGCGGTTTGCGCTGCGGTTCCTGACTCACGGCGAGCCAGATGCGTACGACTGACTCTAACCGATGAAGCCACCTGCTTCTTGCGTCTGCGATGGGCATATAATCTCTACCATGACTCTCAAGGGTGCGGCGTTCTTTGCGCTGATCGGCATGGCGCTGCTGACGGTTCTGCTGGCGGTGGGCTTCGTCCGTGACGTATCAGCTAGTCTGGCTGGTGCGATTGCTGCGGTAACGCTCTTGGCATCGCTAATTCATTTGCTGGCAAGTCTGAGTGTGACCGTATTTTTTTACGTCTTCCACAAGGAGCAGTCTTGAATCCGCAAGGACGCACAGTCCCCCAGCAGCGGCGGTTTCGCGTAGATCCAGGGACTTGCAACTCTGACTACCCAATGCAACAAGGCGGCCGGCGTCCAAGACGCGGCGCAAATCGCTACCAGAGCACCCAACGCGGTGATTTTTCTCGGCGCATTTGACACAATTGATTATTCTTCGTATCCTGCCAGGCTGCTGGCTCGTGAACGCCCCCTCAGCTCAGGGAGCGGTTTCGACGTTGAATCAGATGATCACTTCGTGCTCTTGAGAGACTTTGCCATCAACTTTGCCTGTTCGGTCAGCGCCGGATCGTTGAAGAAAATGTGCATGGAGCAGACTGGTTTGGAGGGGATTACTACGAACCAGTGAAAGCGATACGGGCGCTCGTGGTCCGCGATCATTCCGGTCTTCCCATCGAACTCGATCCAGTACCGCGTGGGATTGTCTTCAAATACGTGGGTGGCCGTCCCTCCCCAGGTCTTGACAAAGTCGAACAGGAGGGGCGAGCCGTCGCGGCGTACTTGCGCCACTACCCGGGCAATTCCCGGGGTATTGTCCATCGGCCGCAGCGAGGTATGTTCCCAGCTCTGCGGAGATTTCGCCGCGCAGATTTTTCGGGTGTCGGTCACCGTCTCCCAACCGGTGGTGGATTGTGGCAACGCGGGGCAGCCAAAGCCGGCCGCGATCAATAAAGCGATCATCTGTTTTGACATAAATATCCTCAATCTGACACTGTCGCGTAATCATATCCCTGGTTTGAGAGAGTTGGCTACGAGCTTCGCCTGCGCCGAGAGCGCCGGATCATTGAAGGCGATCTCCACCATACAGGGGACTTTCGACGCCACCATGACAAACCAATCTACTTTGTACGTCCCGTGAATGCGTCGCGATTTCAGGCGGCTTTGTTGATCGTCGAAGAGCCCGCCCGGAGGCAGGCTCCAGCCAAAATTGGCCGCCCTACCACGCGGCTTGCTAACTGTTTCGTTGATCCGGACCGCTAGTGCGGTAAGTCTTGTCGGCGATAATCAGCTGGGAGCACAAAGAGGCTCGACGACTGCGGCCCGAATTGGACATTTTCGAGTTCGCCCGTGGCTCCGTCCGCAGTCCGCCACTTGACCGCCATGCTCCACTGGGAATCCACCCACACCCTCCACGTACCGAGCTGGATGGCGCCCATCCCGACGTGCAGCTCCCAGATAGCCGCGGAGCGACCGTTCACATTTTCCGACCCGAGTTGCTTACAGTTGCTGGCGCCCTTCATCGCAACCATCGAACCGGATGCTTTCGCAAGCTCCGCGCAGGACTTATCGGGGCTGCGGTCCGGATCGTCGTGACTCACAATCTGCATGGCATAGTTCACCAATATCAGCTTCTTTTGTGTATCCACCACGTAGATGAGCTTCTGTTCCCGATCCGTGATCGTGTGCGTTTCACGATCGCGCGCGGGCTGCCCCATCATGGCCGGCAAATGCGTGGTCGTATCGACGCGATCCTTGTTGGCGGTGTGATAAATCCTGCCCCGAGATACTTCCCCGTTCGTTGTATTCACCGTGTCCGCCGAAAAATCCGGCAACTGCATGGCAAGGAGCGGGACTCCGAATGTCACCGCGGCGAGGATTCGTAGGAGCCACCGGGCCGAAATCCGGAATCCCATCAAGTTAATCGTGTAATCTCGCATCAGTTTAAAATCTCCCGATTTGAAAGTGCGAATCGATGCTCGGCTATTCCACCGCTCTGCTAATTTTTTTTCGCTAGTGGAAACGTAGGGAAAACCGGCTGAGCGTCGATTGCGCGCCAGCCGGGCCGGACGGCTGAATGATCAGCGTGTAGGAGCCGGGGGCGAGCAGGTTCGAGGGCACGGTCACCCCGATGGCGTCCGGGGAAGCGGGCTGGATGCCTGCCTGCTGCCAGATCTCTTTGCCACTGAAATCGCTCAGGATTGCGTGGTAGCTGGGAAACTGCGTCGTGTCCATTTCAATGGAGAACACCATCCAGCGCGGCGCGCGCGGGAGGGCGATCTGCTTGCTCTCACTGCCGCCGCGGCTCTGGCCGAGAACGTATACTGCGGGCGACAATGCAAGCCCGCGCGCACTTGCGAGCTCCGTCTGTGCGCTTGCCAGCTCGCGCCGGGCATGCTGCATCTGTTCAAAAAACCCGATGCTCGTCGCCATCGCGACCACCAGGCATGCGGCCGCGGCGGCCTGTACCCAACCCAAAACGTACCAGCGCCGGGGGCGCACAACGGGCGGTGCGGCAACGGCTTCCACCGCCGATTCGCGAATGGCTTGCCGCAAACTGGATGCGATTTCGAGTTGTTCCAGGCATTGCGTGCAATCGAGGAAGTGTTCCTCGAACGATTGCCGCTCAGCGCCAACGAGGGTGTTGCGCACGTACCGGTCAATCAGGGAATCGCGCTCGATTTCAGAGTGTTGCATGGGCTTTATCCATAATGTGATGCCTGGACGGCAATTATTCCACGGTCCCGATATTCATTTTCCACCCGCCCGGCTCAGTTCATCAAACGCTTTGCGGTACCGCTCCCGGGCCCGGCACAGGATCTGGTTGAAATGCAGCGAAGAAATCCCCAGGTCGGCGCAGATTTCCTCCTTGTCATCGTCGGCGATGTAGAAACGGCGCAATACTTTGCGATCCCTTTCCGAAGGTAATGCGGCAAGTACGTGATGAACGAGCGTGGCGCGCTCCTCCTTGAGGAGATGGTCCAACTGGCTCGGATCCGGCGCCGCGATCGTCCGGCTTTCGTTCTCCTCGCCTTGTCGCTCGCGCGCGCGGGTGTTTTTGCGGAAGTGCTCGATGGCCAGATTGCGGGCGATGCTCAGGATGAATCCCGAGAAACGTTCCGGCTCACGGACCTCTCCGCCGCGAATCTTTTCAAGCGTCAGGCGGAACGTCTCCTGGTACAAGTCCTCGGCGATCTCGCGGTCGGAAACATTCTGGTTGAGGACGAAGAAGACGCCACGGCTATAGCGGTGGACTAGTTCCTCCTCCGCAGCGCTGTCGCCGGCCATGATGCGCCGCACCAGATCGGCTGGATTGGTTGCCTCTATCTCCATTCGCCCTGCAATGTAAACGCCGCCCAATAATAAGGTCGCGTCCACCGGCTGTCCTTCCACATGGAGATCTGCGCGTCGCGGAGGGCCGCGGCGGGACGCAGTTTACCCACAAGCATGCCCTGGTAAAAGCGGGTCATCAATTCCGCGGTCGACCGATCCGAAACAGTCCACAGGCTGGCCATCACCGACGGCGCTCCGGCGTACATGAAGGCGCGCGTCAGGCCTACCAGCGCTTCTCCGCGGACCTCTTTTCCCAGCGCGCTTTGACAGGCGCTCAGAACCACCAGTTCCGCATTCAGCTTCAAGTTGTAAATGTCCGTCGTCTGGAGAAACCCATCCTGCGGCTGACCTGCGCGGTCCACCAGCGAGAGCGCGATGCTCGAAAGCTCGGGATGGATCGGGTTCACCAGCCCGTGAGATGCGATGTGGACGAACCGGTACTGGCTGAGGGCGCCGCTGGTCACTGTAGACCGGCTGGCATCGAAATCGAGCGCGGAGAAGGTAGCGCTTCGCGGCAGAAGGGCGAGGATACTTTCCGCTTCCCTCCGTGTGAAGGTCAGCCGTTGCAGGCCGGGCTTGTCAGATTGCGCCGGGCCTGAGTTGGTCAAGCGCGGATCATCGGAGCTGAACACAGGATCGGCCAAAACTGCGAGCACTTTTGCAGAGGGCGCGCCAGGATCGCGGCGGAGCAGAGCCATGGTGGAGGCGGAAGGCAGATTGACGATCTGGTGACGGACGATAAGAGGCTCTTTCGGATCGGAAGGCGAGGGCAGAGCCGCAAACGGGACATACTGGAGCGCCCCGGGCGCCACGATGACCAGCCGTTTCGTCCCCAGTTCCCTCACCACCGGTCCCAGCAGCGCGCGGCCGATCTCGGCAAGCGCTTCGACATCTCGATTTGCTTCGGGCATGCTCATGCTGCTGTACACGCGGTGGGCCAGCGATTCCAGCGCAGAACGTTTCGGCAGTTCGAAACTGTGAAAAGTTGTCCCGGTGATCGCCCATAGGAAGCTCCGTTCGTCGCCGAGCGAGTATTCAAGCAGCAGGACCGGGGAGCCCAAACGGTCCTTCTGAAGCTGCTCTAAGCTCAAGGGCTCAGGCTTGGTGAACGCAGCGTACCGAGGGCTTGCGGCGAGAATCTTTGCTTCCATTTCGCGGTATTGCACCGTCATCGGCCGGATCTCCTGTTCGACAACCGCCGCACCCACGCTATCGGATCTGGTCAGCAACTCGATCTGGCGCGCGGTCTTGGAATGCAGGCGGGCGGCCAGAATTCGTTCGTCGCGAAGGAGCGCCGGGTCCACACCCTGGCGGATTACGGCGCGGGACTCGCCCAGCAGATCGAGCAGGGTGCGCGCGCGGCCCCGTTCGGCGGTTTCAAAGGCCCGCACGTTATATCCGGCGTTCGGATGCAGTCGATGCAGTTCCATCAAAACGCGCACCCGCAAATCGTACTGATCGAGCACGGTGGCGAAGTAAGCGGATCGCAATTCCGATCCGATAACGGTGGCTCGAATCTGTTCGTCTGTTTCCAGAGCCTGGTCCAGGTATTTTCCGGCCTCGTCCCAATTCTTGCCGTCGCATTCCAGGCGCGCCATCTGGTAGAGTACGATGCTCTGCTCGAGCCGGTCGCCCATGGATGCGAGCTGCATCAGTGCGTCGGACAGCGATTCGCGTGCTTGTTGCTTCTCCCCCAGGTCGCGCAGCGTGGCGCCCAGTCTCGCTTCGATGATGGCGCGGCGCCGCCGGTCATCGATGGCCGTTGCCAATTCGAGCGCATGCTCGTAGAGGGGGCGGGCCGCGCGGGCGTTACCGTCTTTCTGGAGCAGATCGCCCAGCCGGTTCAGAGTATCGGCTTCGCCTCCCTGGTCGCTCGACCCGCGCAGCAGAGGCAGCGCTTGCCGGTATGTCTCCTGAGCCTTCTGCTCATCTCCGATGAACGCGTAGACGCCACCAAGATCGGCCAACGCGAGCCCCTCTCCATGTTTGTCTGAAACCTCTCGCTGGATGTTCAACGCCTGCCGGTCGTATTCGAGCGCCCTGTCCGCATCCCCGAGTTGCAGATAGGCATGCGCCATGGCCGTCAGAATAATTTCTTCCTGGATACGATCTTTGAGGGCGCGAGTCACGAGCAAATCCTGCTCGAAGGTCGTGAGCGCCTCCTGCGGCTGACCGATTTGCAGGTATAGGCGGCCAAGGTTGGTCAAGGCTCGACCCTCGCTCCGGCGATCTCCTGCCTGGCGAATGATCGGCAACGCCTCCTGAAGCGACTCCAACGCCTGGTCCAGGTCGCCGAGGCGCAAGAGGGATGTCCCGATGTAGTAGAGAGCCGCGCCTTCCCCTCGGCGGTCGTGCCTTTCCCGGCGAATCGGGAGCACTTCGCGGAAGGTATCGAGAG
>JBEKNN010000252.1:0-13487 GCA_049522755.1 Bryobacteraceae bacterium
CTTCAGAAAGCTCATCGACCGATTGATCACTCTGTCGATTGAACGATCTCAGCTCAGAATGAAAACGGACAAAAAGCAGTGAAAGGAGGAGCGGTTGTCAGATTAGTGAGAACTCGGTAGTCTTGAGCTGTAGATTTGATACGGAAACCGACGCACCAGACACACCAATGGCGCATTCGCCGACAGATGACTGAAACGCACGCAGGATATGGCCATAAATTCTGCGTGTTTCTCGATCGCGAAAACGCTGAGTACGGAGAAAGCGGCCAACAGAGTCCGCACCCGCGGAGGATGAACGAGTCATGGCAACACCTCCTTTGGAATGTTTAAGCCGACGGCCCGTAGATCCTCCGTCGCGAGTTTCAGATACACCGCAGTTGATTCCGCGGATCTATGCCCAAGGACATCACCAATGATCTTGAGGGGTACCGCGGCGCGCAGCAGACTGACCGCTCGTGCATGCCGAAAGGCGTGAGGTCCCTTCCTGCTGCGAGGAGTGATCCCGGCCATCTTCAGACGAGCGCCGATGACACAGTTAAGGATGGACCCGCTTTTATATGCCAGATAGGGCGCCTGGAGTTACAGAAATACCTCCCGACGCTTGCTCTCCGGTCTGGCCTTTTCCAAATAGCTCAGTACTGCTTCGCCGGGTTCGCGCAGCAAGGGCAGTTGGGAAACCGCGCCCGTCTTCGAGTGCCGCACGCGAAGGATCTCTTTCTGCCAGTCAATGTCCTCCAGACGCAGCGCGACGATTTCGCCGGCTCGCAGGCCGTAAGTTGCCAACAGCATCAAAAAGGCGTAATCCCGTCGGCCAATCGGCGAGCAATCTTGACGAGTCGCTTCCACGACAGCCTGAACCTCCTCGGGACGCAGCGCCGAAGGAATTTGCTCATCGTCATAGATCCGTGGTCCGATCACGGTACTGCTCAGATCGAGGGCGGTTCGTCCGCTGCCATGCAAATAGCGCAAGAAGCTTCGAAGGCACACCGTGTAGCCCTCGATCGTTCGCCGACGCCAACCCTTGCAACGCTGCTGCAGGTGCGCATCGACATCCCGAACGTGCAAGCGCGCAAGGCTCTCTTGCTCACCACGCGGCCCCAGCTCAGTCAGGAACTCCAGCGCTTGTGTTGTACGCTTCGACCGCGTCACCGATGCCAACCCGCGCAACTCCCGCATCCACGCGTCGTATCCTCGTACCAGATCGCAGTGAAATGCCTCGATGGCCGTCACTGGGGTGGCTGCAACGGGCCAATGTCCATGCACCAGCCGCAAGAACACGTTCACGGCAGTTCTGTTGCGGCGTCGCCATTCGAAAACGTTACGCGGATCCCGTCCGTGCCGCCTACGCCAACTTCGAAGCTCCCAACGTAGGAAGTCGTCGCACTCCGGCGCATGGGCCGCCTCGACGGCGATACATTTCTTCCCAAGGTAATCAACAAACCGCTGCGCAATCCACAAGTAGCGCCGTTGAAGCGCCGCGGCATAACGGGCTGTTTCTAGGTGACTTTCGAATTCGTCCAATCGGGACGCAGTCGAAGTCGATTCAATGGACATGAGTACCTCCTCCGAAGCAGAGGATCGCACTAGCTCCCTTAATGGGAAGCAACAGACGTATTAAAGTGCTATAAATCCGCCACCGAGGGGCCGCCTTCTCATTACGGCGTGCTTACGATTAGGCGAGTAATCGGAAGCTTGCGATTATTCGCCGGGCGCTAAATCATACTGGCCCGACGGCGTCGGTGGCGCGTAGCCGATTCCATGCCGCCGGCAGAACGACGTTAACGCGGCATAGGACAACTCCGCGCCAGAGGCCGCTAACTCCTCATGGACTCGCACGAGATTCCCCTTGCACTGGTCGAAAAGCTCCAGGATCTGTTGCCGGTGAGGTTCGGCTTTCTCCGGGCGCTGCAACTCCGGCACGGCGGTAGAGTTCGAGCGCAGGACTTTGCGTACCGCCACGCGGGAGATCCCCATCACCCGCGCGATCTCGCGTTTGCTCACTTGCTTCGCATTCAGCTCCAGAATCGTGGTGCGTTGCGCTTGGCTCAACATGCGGTTTCTTCTCCAGTTGGATTTCTTCGTCGATGCGATGGAGTTGCTTTTGAATGCGCTCGATCTGGTGCCGCGCGGCTTCGCATTGCTGGCAATCCAGATCCGTGACTCCTGCGCCCGCCAGCCGCCGCTGAGCGCGGTTCGCGATTGCCGCCACGATTTCCAGATCGCGCAGCAGTTCGGCGCCGGTCCCGGCTGGAGCTTTCTCCTGCGCTTGCCGCTGCGCTTTGAAGAACAACTCGGGATCATCCAGAATCCGTTTGCGGATCGCGGGCGAGCCTCTGCGCCAGGCGCCATACAGTTGGCCGGCTTCACGCGTTTCGCAGTGATGCTGGGCGAAGATCGCCGCCATCCGCTGGCAATCCTCCAGGCTTTGGCGCGCCACCGGCACTAGAAACTTCAACGCCACCTGCGCCGGGATTTTGCCCTCGCGCACCTGCTGCTGAATGGCTTCCGGCAGAACCTCCACCAGCGCCAGCCGCCGCGATACCCAGTTCACGCTGCGGTCAAACCGGCACGCCAGCTCGTCGAGCCCGTAGCCGAAGCGCTGCTCCAACTCGGCCAGCAGCCAACCCACCTCCAGCGCGGTCTCGTGTTCGGACAAGCGCAGCGAGCGGTCCAGCAGCACGGCTGCGGCCTCGCTCATGGGCCATACCACCGCCTCTACCGTGTCCCGGCCCAGTTGCTCCAGCGCCGCGATCCGCTTGTAGCCGTCGATGACTACGTATCGGTCCGCCTGACCTTCAACAGCCACCACCACGATGGGCGTTTGCTGTCCACTGTCGGCCAGCGATGCCAACAGACGCCGCTGCCGCGCCGGATGGCGCACTCGCAGGTGCTCCCAACGCCGGTCGAGTTGGTGAAACTCCAGTTGCATCAGACAGGCTGAATGTAAGGCCAGCGCCGCCATCGGATCAATATCTCCGGATTAAATCGCGGGCCTGTTTCCACTGCCGCTCCCGTTGCTGGACGCGCTCCAGCGCCTCTCGGCACGTGTGCGAACAGAAGCGCTGCAAAGGACCTCGCCGCTGGCGTGCGAAGCGTTCGTAGCAGCCTGGCCGGTCGCAGCAATGATCGAAAAACATGTTCCGTAGTGATTACCCTCGCGGGGTCGTTAACTGCCTCTGGCCCTGGTGGTTTCCGGCTTTGACGCGCTCCCGGTAGCGCCGGCCTTGGCCGGTCCTTTTCTGTTGGCCAGCTCTTGTCGCCCGGTATCGTTGCTGCGCCTTCCACCGCGACCATTGCCGCGCCGCCTCCCGGCAGCCCTCGCTGCAATAACGCTGGCGCGCTTGCCGCGGATGAAAGCGCTGCTCGCATCCCTTCAGCAGACAAGTACGCATCCGTGGCCGACGGGGCAATCGCTTCCGCCGCCCACCCTCTTGATTTTCGGGTTGGCGTGTAGCACTCTCGGGAGGGCCCATGGGAGGTGATGACTCCCAGAAGCTCCTGCCCTGGAGGGGATCTGCTCCTCTCCGGGGCGCAAACCTCCGGCTAAACTACGAAATCAACACTCTACCCCAAAGCTCTGAGCTTCCCGCCGACAGCGTGGGGCGGAGACTCGCAGAAGTGCTCCACCGCTTTTATTGGAACTGGACTACTGCGGAATCACACCGCGGGCTTGGAGGATGCCTCGGACGAGCCAGTCGACGTAGTTGAAATTGCTGAATCCGGACTGGCCCAGCGATCTTGGATCGACCACGTGATCGACAACAACGCGATCATCTTCATCGACTAGGTCATAGTCGGCCGGAGATTCCCGCACCCCTCGGTATCTGACGAATAAGTGTTCTTCCCGTGCATCGGCGGCCCTCAGCGGTTGGGAAGCCATGATCTCCCAATAGCCCCGAACCCACCCAAGGTTGTTCACGACAGAAGGACCTATGATCAGATTCGAAGGTATAAGGGCCTCTGGCTTGGGGCGCTCACGACTGATCGCATCGTAGATGTAACCGAGATTCGCTTCGAAGTCGCCCCCGAAAAATCTCGCCTTCTTAATCATTCGACCCCACAGGACCACGCCAGCGTACGGCGAGAGGCGAAACAGGTCGCCGACCTTCGCAAAGCGGCGCCTTTCGGTAAGTCGCACCGCGATGACTTCGTTGGCTTCGTCCAATGTTCGAATAGACCGCACCGTGTCAAGCAGTTTAGCAACATGCGCACCACGCAGAAATCGGTCAGCAGTAACCCAACCCTCTCAAACCACTGCTATCAGGTCCTGGGTCACTTCCGCCAAGCAGACCAGGGTTACTTTTCCCGAGCGCCGAAGCCGTTTCC
The DNA here is from genome assembly GCA_049522755.1 of Bryobacteraceae bacterium. Taxonomy (GTDB): domain Bacteria; phylum Acidobacteriota; class Terriglobia; order Bryobacterales; family Bryobacteraceae; genus PALSA-243. The sequence goes on from JBEKNN010000252.1 coordinate 4,327, forward strand.
CCACTTGGCGTCAAAACTGGAAGAAGGTCCCGCTGCGATTGTTTCCTGGGCGGACCGGCCCTGCTTTTTCAGTGCCGACACCCTTTCGCGCACCACGTGAAGCATCGCATCGTACTCGGCAAGTTCCGCCTTGCCACCAATCGGTCCATGTCCAGGGCACAATGATCGTTTGGTTGTCGGCTAAGCGAAGGTTCTGGCCGGATGCGGCAATCATTCCGTCGAGGCTGCCTCCATTGTGGTAATCGATAAATGGGTAAGTGCCATTGAACCAGGTATCGCCGGTATGAAGCACATTGGCCCGAACAAAGCGGACGGAGATGTCACTATCGGTGTGGGCTGCACCATAGTATTGGAGCCTGAGTTCCTCGCCGTTCAGTTGGAGAGTCTTCTCTCCGGAAAACACGATCGCGGGACGCGCACCAGCGGGGGAAGGCGGAAAAATGCCGTGAAACTCCGGAATCTCCTGCCTTGCGCTCAGCCGGTTTCGAGTCTTCTCGTGCCCAATTATCGTCGCGCCCGCTTCGTGGACCCATTGGTTACCGTCGGTGTGATCGAAATGCCAGTGTGTATTGATCAAGTGTCGGATCGGGTCATTGCTGAGGTGGTTCACTGCTTCGCTGATCTGTGGTTTGGACGTGGCGAACCCTGAATCGATGAGGATTTTTCCGTCCTGCCCGGCCAGCACGGCTATGTTGCCGCCGGATCCGAGTAGGACGCTTATTCTCCGGCGGAGCGTCTCGACAGAACTCTTCGCTGACGCTCCGGACGCGCATCGCGTCTGCATCGTTGATCTCCTGAGCAGAAAGCTTGCTCGTCAGGCACGCCGAGGCCCAGAAGGCGCTCGCGCCAAAAGTCACATCCCGAAGGAACTTGCGACGGGACTGCGAAACGGAACCACGCGACATAATAGGTTTCTCCTCGATGCAATCTGATAAGACCAAAGGGCCGCGCACCGAAGTCACGGCCCCCTTTTCGCGCACTACGACCGGATGAACTCCAACAGATCCTTGTTGATGGTGTCGGCCTCGGTGGTGCACATGCCGTGTGGATAGCCGGGATAGACCTTGAGCGTGGCGTTCTTCACAATCTTCGCGGTAAGCTGACCCGAGATCGGGAACGGAACGATCTGATCCGCGTCGCCATGCATCACGAGGGTAGGTACATCAATCTTCTTGAGGTCCTCCGTGAAATCGGTCTCGGAGAAGGCGCCCACGCAGTCGTAAAGGCCCTTTATGCCAGCCTGTAATCCCTGAAGAGCGAAGTTCTCCCGAACGCCCTCGGAGATCTTCGCGCCGGGGCGATTGTAGCCGTAAAACGCGGTGGAGAAATCTTTCAAATATTGGGGGCGGTCAGCCACCGTTCCGCGGCGAATGCCGTCAAGCACCTCAATGGGAACGCCGTTCGGCCTTGCTGCACTCTGTACCATGATCGGTACAACGGAACTGATGAGAACGGCCTTGGCTACGCGCTTCGTCCCGTGACGCCCGATGTACCTTGCGACCTCGCCGCCGCCCGTGGAGTGCCCCACCATAATGGCCTTTTTGAGGTCAAGACGCTCGAAGAGTTCGGCTAGATCGTCCGCATAAGTGTTCATGTCGTTGCCGTCCCACGTCTGCGACGAACGCCCGTGACTGCGGCGATCGTGGGCGATCACACGGTAACCGTGTTGCCCGAGGAACATCATTTGTGGGTCCCAGGCATCCGCGTTGAGGGGCCACCCGTGAGAAAAGACAATCGGCTGGCCCGCTCCCCAATCCTTGTAGTAAATGGACGCGCCGTCCTTGAGAGTAATCGTATTCATGTGTTGTTCTCCTATCTGGTTGTGGGGCGAAATATCTGTGCCCGCCTTGTTTAGCTGCTGTGAAGTAGCCGTCATGGGAAGCCCGATAGCTGCCACCACGGCTGCGCCGGCCTGAAAAAGCGAACGGCGCGATTGCTCGAAACCGATATTTGTAGTGTTATTACGCTCTCTCATCAACTTCATCTCCTTATTGACCCTGCAGTAACTCTCATCCGCCTGCCTTAAGAGGCTATGTGTGGGCTCACGCCGACCTTCGGGCCCGACTTCAACAAATATTTGTGCTCTCCCGAAAGCACGAGTTCCTGGCGCTGATTGAAGACAGTCACGCGAGTGGTAACGAGCCCTGTGTCACCCGAATCGAACAGGTCGATAATCTCCAGTGCTGAATACAGCGTGTCGCCGGAATGAACTTCCTTCAAGAATTTGCAGGAGAGTTCAGTGAATGCCAAGAACGCCTCGCCAATATAATGAGGGAATAAAGTTGCTCCGGGAGCGGTGAATGCGAGCACTTGCAGCCCATGGACCACAGGAGCGCTATGTCCATGCCGCGCCGCCCAGACGGCGTCATAGTGTACTGGGTGGTTGTCTGCAGATACGGCCTGAAAGGCGGACGCATGAGCATCGGTGAGAGTCCGGCTAGGCGCGCGAAATACGTCTCCAATTTGCAGATCTTCGAACCGTTTCGCTGGAACCACCAGAAACGAGGTTGGATCGAACTGCATCGCTGTAACTTCCAGTTGTCGTTGAGTCACATTGCCCTCCTCAAAACCCGCACACTATTTCGCCGACGACGCCCTCGCTGCCTCGTCGATGACAGCGGCGACTCTCTCTGGCTGGTCCAGAATTGACATATGACATGTAGAAAGAATAGTAGTCGTCGCGCCGAGCTTCTTGGCTGCTGACTCTTCCATTGCCGGCGCGAGCATGCGGTCGTTAGCCGATACGATGAACCAGGAACGCTTGCCTTTCCAAGCAGCGACCGTCAGCTTCTCATCGAACATCGGCCCGAAACTCTCGCCCTGAACGGCGATGAACATCTTTGCATCTTCCGTGGGAAGGCACTGCGCAATATCCTCGCTGGCCCCCTTAAACGTCATGTAAGCGAACTTCTGGCTATCCAAACGGATTTGCTTTTGTCCTTCTGTCCAACCGTATGGACTACCTGCGTCGTTAGCGGACTGGCCCGCGTCGGGAGCATAGGCGCTCACGTACACGAGCGCCGCGACCTTGGGGCCGTCGCCGGCCTGCGTAATCACCGCTCCGCCCCAGGAGTGACCGACTAATATGACCGGGCCATCCTGCAGCGCGATGGCTCTCTTGGTGGCCGCAACATCATCCGAGAGAGAAGTTAAGGGGTTTTGCACCGCGACGGCGTGATATCCCTTCGCTTCTAGCAGCGGAATCACCTTCGACCAACTGGTCCCATCGGCGAACGCACCGTGCACAAGTACGATGTTTTTGACGCTAGGCGCAGGCGTGGGAGTCTGCGCAAACGATGGCAGCGAGTAAAGCGCAGAGCAAATGCTAGCGCGAAGAATAAAACGGACAGTTGTATGAGTCATGATGTTCTCCTAAATGCGAATGCCTTTACTTGTTCAGCGCCTTCTTCGCGGCAAGCTCGATGACCTCTGCAACCTTGGCCGGCTGTTCGAGCATCGCTAAATGACATGTCGAAAGAGTGGTTGCAGCCGCGCCGAGCCTTTTGGCTGACGACATCTCCATCTCCGGAGAAAGCATGCGATCATTTGCTGAAATGATCATCCACGAAGGCTTTGCCTTCCAAGCAGCTACCGTGAGTTTCTCGCTGAACATAGGACCGAAGCTTTGGCCTTGAACGGCAAGCACAAGCCTTCGTTCTTCTAACGGCAGTCCTTGGGCGAAATCCTCCAGTATGCCCGCGGATGTCATGGAGGCAAACTTCTCGCCATCCACGCGTATTTGCTTCTGGCCCTCCGTAAGGCCAAACGGAGAGCTCGCATCGTTCGCCGACTGCCCAACCTCCGGCGCATAGGCGGCGACGTAGACCAGCCCTGCAACCTTTGGATCGTCGCCCGCCTGGGTGATCACGGCTCCGCCCCACGAATGCCCCACGAGAATGACCGGCCCATCCTGCAGGGCGATGATTCTCTTGGTTGCCGCAACATCGTCGGCGAGCGAAGTCAGGGGATTTTGCACCGCGATGACGTTGTAGCCGTCAGCCTCGAGCAGTGGAATGATCTTCGTCCAGCTAGTCCCATCGGCGAACGCGCCGTGAACCAGCACGATGTTCTTGACCGTTGTCGGGTCGGCTATTTTCTGCGACAGCAGCGGCGTGGCCGGAAGCAGAGCAAGCGCCAAGCCCACAACGGCGCCTAGAGTGAAAGTCCTATTTGTGTGAATCATGATGTTGTTACCTTTCTTCGGTACGATCTCAGTATGAGCCAGGAAGCGCTGTGCCCAAACCCTATTTAGTGGCAAGGATGCATTGCTCCAAAGGGTAAACATACGCTCGTGCTTCAGGTACGCCTCGTATGGGAAAGGTGCTCGTGTGCGACGTAGTGGTCGACCAGTGGCGACTCTGCACCACTCAGCATCGAACGAATTGCATCTTGCAGAATACGGTCATCGACAGTAGTCCTTTCATGCTGGCGGAGATGCTCTGTCCAGGATTCCACGAGGAATTGCTCAATATAGAGCCCTGCTTCTGCCGGGTCGGCGAACAAGCCCCAGTAGAGTGCTCCATCGCGCCGTCGCGATACTTCCAACTCGTACATGGCCGTCGCAAAGTCCTGAGACCGCGTCTCCTTTACCTGGTACTTGATCGTGACGAGAGCCGGAGCGTTAGCAGAGAACGAATCATCTAGGGGCGGTGGCGCGGGCCAATTTCCGGCTGGCGCCGCATTCACGGCCGCTACGCGGCTCATCGAATAGCGAAAAACCAGCAAGAGATTCAAAAATAATCCCGCGCCAGCGCACACTAAAGAAAATCGAAGACCCCTTTTGCGGCGATCGCTCCCCAGATTAAGCTTCCAATGGCCGTTCCTCCCTGGAAGACCAGGAGGTAGGAGGCAAGGGCCCTCGCCTCGATCCAGGCCGGTACAACGCTGCGGGCCGCCAGGTTTAATTGGGACAAGAGGGTGATCCATGCAATTCCGCCCGCCAGAAGTACGACAAGCAAGAGCGTGTAACTGTGTAGCAGGGCGGTTCCGATTGTGACTGCTCCGAACAGAGCGATGTTGCAAGCAACGAGAATCTCCAAAGAGAATCGGCTCTTCAACCTAGGTAACAGCACTGCGCCGATAAGCGCACCTGCCCCAAGCGCACCGAGCGTCATGCCGTATGCAGAAGGGCCACGAGCGAGTTTGTTACGAACCACAAGCGGCAAGAGCGCCCACAGAGCGCTGCCGAATATTACGAAAGATCCCGTTCTCAAAAGCACCGATTGGAGGGCCGGGGCGTTCCGGACATACCTGACGCCACCGCGAATGGCACCCACAAATCGCTCAGCTGGGAGAACAGACTTCCGGCTGCCCGGCCTCCAGCGATAAAGAACCAGTATCACGACAAGGAAGGAGACGCTATTCAAAAGGAACGTGTAGCCGGCTCCGGTCTGGGCGAGGATGATACCGCCGAGGGCCGGTCCGACAGCTCGTGCCAGATTGAATCCTACACTGTTGAGAGACACGGCTGAGCCAAGTTGGGACGTAGGAACCAATTCGGTGATTACGGCTTGCGCAGCAGGCCCCATAAGGGCTGTTCCAATTCCGAGTGCTCCGGTTAACGCCAACAAGTGCGCTTGTCCCCTCGGCTGACACAAACAGTTAAGACACTACCTGCGGTTCGATGATAAATGCTGGCGCGCCGAAACGCCAGAGGATTATTCTTAGGATGCCGGTGAAGCGGAGACGGGCTCTGGTGGCGACCAACCCGATCAAGGATTAGCCGGTCGGAACTCATCGCGGACGATGGGCAGGACGTGTAGTTCCTCCCGGCGCGTCCTATAGCCCGGTAACGGGGCCGACCAACGGGAGGCGGCAGCTGGACCGGGTTTATCAGAAGTAATGACACATCGGACCGATAGATTCCGTCATGCCTGAGAAAACGCATTCTGAGGGCCCTCACCTTTTTCGTGCAGTTGCGGATTCACCGGCTGGGGCAGCGAACTTTCAAACTCGGCGGGCGGGCGGTAGCCCAGCGCCGAGTGCAGCCGCTTTTGGTTATAGACCTTTTCGAGGAATCGCTCGATGGAGCGGTGGGCTTCGGCCAGGTCGCGATATTCATTGCGGAACACCTCCTCGTACTTCAGCGTTTTCATGAACGATTCGCATGCCGCGTTGTCCCAAGGATTCCCTTTACGCGACATGCTGATGTCGATGTCGTGGTCTTTCAGCAAATCGGTGTACTCGTTGCTGGCGTACTGCGATCCGCGGTCGGAATGGTGAACCAGCCCCGGCCGGATGCTTCGCTGGGTCAGGGCCATCCGTAACGCCGCCAGTGTGAGATCGTCTTCCATGGTTCGATCCAGCGCCCAGCCAATCACGCGGCGCGAATAGGCGTCGAGAATCACCGCCAGGAAAATGAATTCCTCCTGTAGCCGGACGTAGGTGATATCAGCCACCCAGAGTTGGTCGACTCCCGTCGGCGTCATCTTTCCCGCCAGATTCGGGTAGATTTTGCAGCCGTGGTTGGAGTTGGTGGTCACCACGAACTTCCGCTTCCGGATGCAGAGCAGGTTATCTTCCCGCAGCAGACGGCGAACCCGTTTGGGGTTCACCGTCCAGCCTTGCCGGCGCAACTCCGCCGTGATGCGGGGTCGCCCGTAGCTCGGCCACTCCAGGGCGATGCGATGGATAGCGTCGCGCAGTTCCATGTCGCCATCCGGCCGCGACGGGCTATCCTCATCGAAGCGATAGAAGCCGGATCGGCTGACCCGGCCCAGTTCCACCATCCGTTCGATGCTCAACCCCCGGTCGGCCTTCACTTCTTCTTGGACCTTCCGGTAGACCGCGGATTTCCAGTCAGTGCCTGCAGCATCCGCTGCTCCTCGATGCGCTGCAAGCACGCCTTCAAAAAATCGATCTCCAGAGCCTGTTGGCCGACCTTCCTCTCCAGTTCCGCGATTCGGCCTTCCGACCAGCGCTGTTTGCCGTTGCCGGGGAAGGCGTTCCCGGTCCCCTGGCGGAACTCCCGCCGCCAGCGGTGCAGCACGTTGGGGCTTACCTCCAACGCCCGCGCCGCTTCGCCCATCGATACCCCTTGTTCCAGCCGCCGCACCGCGGCCAGTTTGAACTCTTTGGTGAACTGCCTACGAGACAATCCCATGACTCAATTCTCCACTTAATGAATTTTGAGTCTTAACTGTTTGTGTCAAAAATGGGGGCAAGTCCAAAGAGTATCGGAGAAATCGCCCCCTTAAACACAAGGTAGGTGAGGGCGGCGGCGGCGGTCATCATCCAAAATTGGCTGAAAAGCAAAAGTCGCCGTCGATCCGCGATGTCGGCTAAGGCGCCCGCGGGCAGCGCGAGCAATACTATTGGAAGGCTGCTTGCGGCCTGTACCATCGTGACCATCAACGGCGACGAACTCAGAGACGTCATCAGCCAGGCGGCGCCAACGGCCTGCATCCAGCCACCGATGTTGGAGATCAGATTGGCGGTCCACAAGGAACGAAATAGGGGCTCCTTCAGTGGCGCCCATGCTGACCGGCCACCGGTTGGGTCAACCCGGCTAGCTCCGCTCTCGCCCTTCATCGGAGGGCCTCCTCAATGATGATGTTGGTGCGAAGTTTCATAATTTGGGAAATCAACGGGTGGAAAGAAGTCTGAGAATGCCGCGAACCAGAAGGGTAATCAAAGTGAAGGAAGCGACCGAACTCAGATAGATGAGGCCAAACCAGGCTAACCGGCGGAACAGAGTGCTCATCCTCCCCAGCCTTTCGCCGGAGTTTTGCCACGAACGACCCAATAGGCAAAGGCCGAGTAGATCACCACGACGGGCGCAACGAACATCGCGCCAAATAGTAGGAACATGTGGCTGAGGCGGGAGGCGGAGCCGTCCCATAGGGAGAGGCGGAACGGCACGATATCCGGAAAGATCACAATCGCTACGCCTACAATTCCGAGGCCAACGAGGGCAAGGCCCGCGATCAAGGGCTGAAGTTCTGACGACTTTCCTATGCCCGCAAAGAGAGCGGCGGCCGCAAGTAATATTAGTCCACCGATCGCCGCAAGACTTGCAGTGTGCGCCTGCCACGCAGACCGTACGGCCGGCTGTATAAAAGCGGCCGTGAAGCAAGCGGCTCCAATCAGAATGAGAAATACGATTAAGGCAGATCGCAAAGCCCTTTCCGCAAAATGATGGGAACTTCCAGTCGTCTTCAGGTAGAGCCAGCAGCCGCCCAGCATCATATATCCAGAGAGAACGCAAGCGGAGCAGAGTACGGCGAAAGGATGCAGGCAATCGAACACGCTGCCACTAAAGGCCTCGCCCTGGATCGTGACGCCTTGAATCAAGCCACCAACGATAAGCCCCTGCATACAAGCTGCGATGATGGATCCCACCCCAAAGACGACATCCCAGCGGCGCCGGAATCGTTTCATCTGGGAGCGAAACTCAAAGGAAACTCCGCGCAGCCCGAGCGCGGGAAGCATGATGACCAGAGGCACATAAAACGCGGGCATCAGAATGCCGTACGCAACCGGGAATCCGGCAAGCAGCGCGACCCCCGTCATGATCAGCCACGTCTCGTTGCCATCCCACGTCGGCGTAATCGAGTCGATCATGTGGTCCCTAGATCTTCCTCTTTCTGTAACAGCAGCAACGCTCCGACACCCAGGTCAAAACCATCCAACAGGACATACAGCGTGAGCGAGAATCCAATGAAAAGCGCGGACAAAAGTGGGAGATCCATCAATGGCTCTCCAAGACCGCACTCGCGGTCTGGCAGTTGAGCACATGAGGGCGAAGCGCGTTCTTCAGTGAGCCCGAGGCCTCAGCAAGATCAGGCGACGTATCCGGACCTCGACGTATGATCCGAAGTACAAAGACAAGAAATGCGGTCATGAAAAATGCGTAGATGCAAATGAAAGCTATTAGCGTAGAGAGCAGTGTGCCCGCTGGCACGGGAGAAATCGCATCGGCGGTACGAAGCACTCCGAAGATCACCCAAGGCTGGCGACCCGTTTCAGCAAGGTACCATCCACCGAGCGTCGCGACGATGCCCGAAGGCGCCATCGCAACCAGCAAACGTAAAAACGGCTCTCCGCAGGAATTGGTGAAAACCTTCAAATATCGATGATTCAGTGAGATGGCGTTTTTGGGTACACTCGGCAGTTGACCCACAAAGAATGGACGGCGATTCTGGCGTGGCCGGGGTACCGGG
>JBEKNN010000253.1:0-13318 GCA_049522755.1 Bryobacteraceae bacterium
CAGCACGGCGCGTGGAGAAGATTGCCGGATGAGCCCTGGAACGGCGTCGGACCCTCGGCCATGGAAACGATTTGGCCGTTCACCACCAGCGCCTCCAGATCCGAATGCGCTATGGTCACATATACGTTGGCTCCCCGGGCAACCATGCCCAACGGAGTATTGTTGTTTGGAGCGGCCGGCAGCGGAATGGGCACGCTGGGCCCGGATAGGCCCGACATCCCGTCCGTGGATAAGTTCAATTCGCTAATGTCTCCGCTGGTTTCCGAATACACGGCTCCGCCGTCGAAAGTAACGATCTGGCCGGCAGTCTTGTCGGCTCTCAGCAACCCGACTACGCCGTCGTTACTCTGTGAGACAGTGTTTCCGTATACCGGGAACGATTCCGCATTGGTTTGGCCCAGGACCACCAGATGATTGTGTCCGAAGGCGACCGACACCGGCTGCGAAGATGTCGGGATCACCTGAGTTGGCTGCATCGCGTTGCCCTGCCGGACGAAGATAGTTACGTTGGAAGAGCCAAAGTTGATTACGGCCGCGAGTTGGCCCTGTACAGCTACGCCGCCGGCGTTGCCACTGGCCCCGCCGGCGCCGCCCGTCGGCACATAATCGGTCTCTTTGGTTCGGGTGTTGACTACCGCCAGGTAGTTGGCCGCGCTATTAGTCGCAGTCAGAAACAGTGGGTCCGGTGTGCTGCTCTGCGTGGTTTGCGCCTGTAAGTCGGCGGCGCCGAAGCTAGCTGATGCCGACATAGCGCACAACAGCGGTAAGATGGCCAGCAGCTCGCTGGCGCGATTCCTTTTGCTTAACATTCATTTTCTCCTTTTCTATTCGGGTCTGTGTAATTACTAAGCGTGGCTTTGCCCGAAGCGCGTGGCCTGCAACCTTTCGGTCAGCGACCTTGCCCGTGCTCGGGGCTTGAACTGTCTGAACTTCAGTTGTCTATTCGCTTCGGGCAAACACAAAGTTACGGTCTCCGGCAAAAAATGTCAGCATTTTCCGGAATGGCGGCGAATCGCGCTCTGCTTGCGTTGGTAGAATCGTCTATACCTGGAGGCGATTCATGCGGAAGCGGACCTTTCCAAGCCCTGCGAGACTGTTGATCTTGCTTGTGGCGGCCGGCGCGCTCCACGCGGCGGTCAAGCTGCCGTCGTTCTTCTCCGATCACATGGTCGTGCAGCGCGGCGTCCCCGTACGGGTCTGGGGATCGGCCGACGCCGGCGAAACCGTGCGCATCGAATTACAAGGGCAGACTGTCACCGTAAAAGCCGGCGACAACGGAAAGTGGTCGGCCTGGCTGCGCCCGCTGGTCGCTGCGGGACCGCTCGATATGACTGTCGCCGGGACCAATACCGTCGCCATTCACGACGTGCTGGTGGGAGAGGTCTGGCTGGCGTCGGGCCAGTCTAACATGGAGTTCGCCACCAACAATGTGGCCAACCGCGACGACGAGCTGGCGCACGCCGATTACCCCATGATTCGCCTGTTCAAAGTGAAGCACGTTGTGGCCGCCGCGCCGGCCGATGACGTGACCGGCGTGTGGCAGTTGTGCAGCGCGGAAACCGTGAAGAGCTTCTCCGCCGTCGCCTACTTCTTCGGACGCCACCTGCAAGGCGATTTGAGCGTGCCCGTGGGGTTGATCGAAAGCGACTGGGGAGGCACCCCGGCGCAATCGTGGATCTCGCGGCAGGCGCTCGAATCGGACCCCTCGCTGCAGTACGTGCTGAACGAGTGGGATAAGGTGCTGTCCAACTATCCGGCCGCCCAGCAGCTCTACGACCGCCAACTGGAAACTTGGAACCAGGCCGTCGAAGCCGCCAAGGCGCAGGGCAAGACACCGCCCAATCGCCCCGGCGCGCCCCCCGGCCCCGGACACCAGAACACGCCTGGAGGCCTGTATAACGGGATGATCGCGCCCTTGGCAGGCTACGGGATGCGCGGCGCCATCTGGTACCAGGGCGAATCCAACGCCAACCAGGCGCACGCATGGCTCTACCGGCGCCTGTTCGCGGCCATGATCGAGGACTGGCGCAACCGTTGGGGCCAGGCCGATTTCCCGTTCTACTTTGTACAACTGGCGAATTTCAAATCCAACGTCTGGTGGCCGGTCCTGCGCGAATCGCAAACCGACACGCTCCGCCTGGCCAACACCGCCATGGCGGTAGCCATCGATGTAGGCAACCCGACCGACATCCACCCCACCAATAAGCAGGATGTGGGCTTGCGGCTGGCGCTAGCTGCGCGCGCGCTGGCTTATCACGAACCCGTCGAGTACTCCGGACCGGCGTTCCTGGCAGCCACTCAGGAAGACTTTCCCCCAGGGGCCGGCGCCGCCATGCGCGTCTATTTCACGCACGCCGATGGCATGCAGGCGCGCGGCGGCGGGGCGATCACGGGCTTCGAAATCGCCGGCGCCGACGGGAAATACTTCGAGGCGCAGGCGCGCGTGGAAGGCGCCACGGTGGTGGTCTCTACACCGCAAGTGGCCGCGCCCGTGGCCGTGCGTTACGCCTGGGCGGACAACCCGGCGTGCAATCTGATCAACGGTTCAAGCCTGCCCGCCGGGCCGTTCCGCAGCGATGAGCCGCACTACAATCAGTAGCCGCCCGATCCACCGCGCCTAGAATCTCAGCCGATGCCTTCCACCGTCACGCTCCACGACATATCCTCACAACACCTCCCCGCGCCCGTGCCCTACGCAGTGCTCAAGCCCGGCAGGGACGAACCGCTGCCCCTCTGCATCCTTCTGTTGGGCGCTGGCGGCACGCGCGATTCCCTGTTCGATTTACAGGCGCACTTCGATGCCTGGTGGGCCGAGTGTTCCGTTCCGCCCATGATCGTCGTCACGCCCACTCCCGGCCTTGACTCCTACCTGGAGGACCCGGCCGGAGCCATCCGTTGGTGCTCCTTCCTGGCCGCGGACTTCGTTCCATACCTCCGCTCGACCTGCAACGTCACCGACGCCACCGTCATCGCCGGCATCTCCGGCGGCGGGTACGGCGCGCTCAAGTTGGCCTTTGCGCATCCCAGACTGTTTGCCGCCGTCGCTGCCATGCAACCCATGCTCGAGCCGGGGTTGCGCGAATCTGACGTCGGCCCGCGGAATCGCCTCCATCATTCCGCTGGCGGCCCACCTCAGTTGATCGGTCCGGCACGCGATCCTTCGCTCTGGGAGTCCAACAATCCCGCCAACCTGGCCCGCGCGAATGCGCCGCAGATTCGCGACTCCGGCCTCGCAATTTATCTTGAAGCCGCTGACCAGGATTTCCTCAACGCGCACGATGGCGCTGAGTTTCTCCACCGCGTCCTTTGGGATCTCGACCTAGCGCACGAGTACCGTCTTGTACGCAACGCCGATCACGGCGGCCCCACCATGCGCCCGCGCCTGCGCGCGATGTTCGCCTGGCTCGGAAGTCTCTGGAACCCAATGCCGGTCGACGCTGCTGCCGAACAGTCCGCCGCCATCTGGCTGGAATCCGGCATGCAGGGCAAGCCCCCCGCCGGTGCGACCGCCACCAATGTGTTCCTCCGTTTCCTTCGTGCCCGCTTCGAACCCATCCGCGCCGCGGCCGCGGAAAAAGATCCCAGTACAACCCGCCGCTTCGGCTTGTTCGGCAGCTGAAATCGGCCCCCCCGACTGGCTACGATTTGGAGTGGGCTCGCCTACTTTCGTAACGCCGCAATTTTCTCCCTGATGCGATTCGCCTGCGGCCAGTCGGGGTGGTAGCGCAGAAACTCTTCAAGCGCATCCGCGGCCGCGCTCTTTTCCTCACGACGCAGATAGATCTCGGCCAGAAGGAGCTGAGGATGCGAGAAGTGCGCAGCGTCGATAGCGCGTGCGCGTTCCAGATTCTTGACGCTGAGATCCAGATCGCCAAGCTCGTAGTAATTCATGCCCAGTTGCGAGTGCGCCAGCGCGTCGTTGGGACGCGTAGCCACCGCCCTGGCGTTATACTGCCAGGCCTCATCGGCGCGATGCACCGTGACCAGCACGCCACCCAGGTTGACCAGGGCCTCGAAGGCCTGCGGATCCTGTTTGAGCGCTTCGCGGAAACACTCCTCGGCGCGCGTGTACTGTTGGGTCTGGTAGGCCATCGTGCCCAGCTCATTCCAGGCTTCGGCAAACTGCGGCGCCAGCTTCACCGCCTCCGTCAGGCGCCGTGTGGCGGCATCGGGATCGTGCCGTGCCAGGTCCTTGTGCGCCTCTTCGTAATCGCGTTGCGCCTTGGAGGGGATTGCCAGTTGAGTCGTGGAGACCGAGTGTCGGCGCCGCAGTGCGTCAGAGAGCACGAAATCGGATTCCTTAAAGCTGATATCGAGTGACACGCGCCCGTGCGCATCGGCCACGCTGGGACCTACTTCGATGGTCTGCCGCGCCTCGCCGCGATCCGGCATAAAAACCGAAACCGTGTAGGCACCGGCGCGCAGCTTCTGGAATCGGAATCGTCCGTCTGCCTCGCTCAGCGTGGATGCGGTAAACGGAAACGCATCGCCGAAAAGAGTGACCGCAGCGCGCTCTTCGGGATGGATGCGGCCGGCCAGGTCGAACACCGCGTCGGCAGCCCAGGCCGCGTGGACCAGGAGAACGCACATCCCAAGTCGAACCATGCGTGTTTCGATTGTAGCCCCGCCGGCCGCGCCTCACCGGGATACGAAACATTTCGGAGGCCGTGTCTAATGGGAGCTGGGCGCTGACTTGGCGGCATAAGGAACCACGTAGCCCGAGCGGGCGCGCACGCGGGGCTTCGGGGAGCGTTGGGCCGCGGCGGGTGTGAGTTCCACGCGGATGCTGCGTGTGGCGCCGGGTTTGGCTTCCGGCAGGGCATAGTAGAGGCTGTAGCGCGTGCGGATGCGGCGCATGGCTTCTTCAAAAGCTGTGCCAGGTTCGTTGGCGGTGAGGGAATCGCCGCCGGTCTTTTCGGCGATGCCCTTCATGCCGGCCTCCATCGCCAGATTTAGCGGGCTGTTGATGATACCCACCGTGCGCATCGCCTGGTAGGCGGGGTTGCGCACGATCAGGCCGCTGAGGATCGCGTCGGATTCCCAGAACTCCTCCACCACCGAAGCTTCACGCCGGGTACGCCTGCCCATGTTATCGGTGATGATAAGGACAGCGCGGCGCCGCTCGGTGTGGGGTTCGCGCCGGAAGCGCATGGCAGCGTCTGAGACGGCGGCCTGGATGAGAGTGCCGCCGCCGAAGTTGAGCCCCAGGACATCGTTTTGAATCGTGCGGTCCACAGCGTCGAGGTCTTCGGTGAACGGAGCGATTTCGCGGCTGCTGCTATTGAATACCATGACGCAGACGCGGTCGCCGCTCTGCAGTTGGCGCAAGCCCTGGCGCGCGGCATCGGCCACTTCCTGGACCACGCCGCGCATGCTGCCGCTGATGTCGAACAGAAGGATGAGGTCGAGCGGCTGCTCCTCGGCGGCGAATTGCAGAATGGGCTGCTCCTTGCGCTCGTCGAAAACGCGAAAATCCTCTTTATGGAAACCGGTGAGGATGCGCCCGTCCTCTCCGAGTACTTCGGCATCGACGTGCACCAGCGAGACGCCGGCGCGGAAAGTTACGGGGTCCTGCGCATAGGCCAGTGTGGCGGCCCAGAGAATCGCAACAATCCGACGCATGGCGCGTTAGATTCGCGGAGAGGGAATTGCGTTCCCTGTGACTTTGAGCAAATCATGGCCATATCGGAGAAATCCCAACAACGCGCCGCCAATGAATATCCGGTGTAGTCTGGCGCCATGAGATGGGGGAAACCGGGGCTCCCTGACGACTGCGGGTCAGTTACTTTTCGGCCGCGATAGGGATAGCTACCCAAAGGTCTCCCTGGGCCCTCTCCACCAGGCGCATGCCTTACTTAGGTTCCACTCCGTGAGCCACCCTCTGATCAGCAGTTAGGCGATGAACTAAACACAGCGTCCGAAGTGGTTGCGCATATTGGTAGGGTATGCTTTAGCTTGCCATCGTGTGAGTGCCGCGAAGCGGCGCGCGGCGACCTTCGCTAGCCCAAGGGCAAGCTAAAGCAAAGCTAAAGCATGCGCTACCTCTGAGGGTGTTACCGCAACAACTCTTGGCGTCGTGTTTAATCGGCGCTGGGAATTGAATGGCGATAGGTTCTTGCCCGAAGGGTGATGCCCGCTTGCCTTATGAGAAAATCGGCATTGATCCCTTTCATCTTCGTTCGCTCGCGACCCGTCGCCATAGCTGCCTTAATGGTTTCGCTAGTCATGCGCTCTGCTGGACAGGGGAACGGACGGGTGCATGGCTTGATTCACGACACTGTGGGTTCGCCGGTTGTGGGCGCTCAAGTCGTTGCACACAACTCCCGGGAAAACAGCGCTCGCACAGTGGTGAGCGCTGCGGATGGATCTTTCACAATGGATGATCTCAAGCCAGGTCATTACCAGTTCAAGGCGGCGAAGCGAGGGTTCGCCGAGTCGCCGGTGGCGGAAGAGGATCTCACCGTCGGCCAGGATCTGACTCTCAATCTCACGCTCGGCAAAGACCCGGGATTTCTGAAAAGACTTGCCCAAGCCTATGCCAAAGATTGGCAAGGGTCCGTCGAGAGCGGCCCCGCACCGCCCAGCCGCACTTTGCCATCGCCCTTGCCCTCGCCGCCTTTTCCCAACTCCGACTGGTCCTATGGCGGATCGCCGGAAATTGGCGCGCCCGATACCAACGTGCCCCCACTCATGCAGGCTCTCTATGCCGGTCCGAATGGCGATGCCTGGGAGCGAAGCAGAATCAAAATCTACGGCTGGCTTGAAGGCAGCTTCAACCTCAGCACGTCGCACGATTCGAATTATCCGGCAGCCTATGATATCTTCCCGAATCGGGTCGAGTTAGACCAGGCGGTGCTCTATGTCGAACGCATTCCCGACTCGGTTCAAACCGATCACTTCGACTGGGGATTCCACCTCAGCGGATTGTTCGGAACCAGCTATCGCTTCACCACCAACCTCGGATATCTCAGCAGCCAATTGCTCGACGACCACCGCGAGTACGGCTTTGATCCGGTGCTCGAATACGTTGACTTATATTTCCCTCAGGTCGCCGAGGGACTGAACATCCGCATCGGCCGCTTCATTTCCATCCCGGGCATCGAAGCGCAATTGGCGCCCAATAACTACGTCTACACCCACTCGTTGTTGTACGCGATTGACCCATTTACCGATACGGGTATCCTGGGTACCGTTAAACTGAATGACCACTTGCTGCTCCAACTGGGGCTCACTGCGAGTCATGACGTGGCTCCCTGGACTCCGGACGCCAAACCCTCGGCGACGGCCTGCATCAGCTACACCTTCAATAAAGGCAACGATAACGTGTATCCGTGCATCAACGGAATCAACAATGGCGCATACGCTTACAACAATCTCCAGATGTTCGATAACACCTGGTACCACAAGTTCAACGCCTCATGGCATATGGCTACCGAAGCCTGGTACATGTACCAGCGCAACGTGCCCAGCGTCTTCGGTCCTATAGCGCCCGAAAAAGGCACGAACGGCGCATACTGTTCCACGGGCGAGATCCGCTGCACGGCGCCGGAGTGGGCCACGGTCAATTACATCGAAAAGCAGCTATCCCCAAAAAGCTACCTTTCGATTCGCACCGACTTTTTAGATGACATGAAAGGTCAGCGAACCGGCTACAAAGACCGCTATGAGGAGGAGAGTTTGATGTGGGGACGCTGGATAGGAAGCACCGTGCTGTTTCGTCCGGAAATCAGATTCGATCATGCCTATGATCGTCCCGCCTACGATAACGGAACCCGCAGGAACCAGTTCACGTTTGCGATGGATGTAATCTTCAAGTACTGAAAAACATCCGGCGCCAAATCCAGGGACCACACTAAGTGCTCCCGACCCGCCCGGCCTGCACGTCCGCACCAGAGGCAGCCGCGACACCCGCGACCGGCACGAGGAAGATTAAGCGGGCGCTTCCAGGATCCGCATGCGGGTTCACGCTTGTCTGGGTCCGCCGGTCGCGCGGCTGAATCGTTCCGCCAGCCAACGGATGCGGTCGACTAACTCCGGAGGTTCGCGTACTTCGAAGTCGAAGCCGATCAGCGCCAGGTACACCGAGAGGGTGTCGAGCGAGCTGGCCCCGGTATGCAATACGCACGTGTCCTCGTCGACTGCTTCCAGCGTCCCTGCGGCCCGCGGTACCCGTTCGGCGGCCATCTCCACTGAGGCGCGCAGGATTATTTGAGCTTGATGCGGATGCGGCGCGTAGGATACGCTCCGCGACACGTAGGCTGCGAAATCGCCTTCGGGAGGTTTGCGCGTCGCGAACCGCGACCCGGTCGAAAGCTTGGGGCCGATCCGGTCCACGCGAAAGGTCCGCCAGTCGTCGCGGTCAACGTCCCATGCGGCAAGGTACCAGCGCCGCCCGGTGTGCACCAGCCGATGCGGCTCCACTTCGCGCGCGCTGGCGGCGCCATCCCGGCTGCGGTATGCAAACCGTAGCTTTTCGCAGTCGCGGCAGGCGCCCGCGATCACCGACAGAGTCTGCGCATCCACCATTGGACCGGCGCTCGCCAGTGGCACGATGAACGCGTGTAGCGCGGCTACGCGGCGCCGTAATCGCGCGGGTAAGACCTGTTCGAGCTTGGATAGCGCGCGCAGGGACGCTTCTTCAATCCCCGCCACGGTGCCGCTTGCCGCCGTTCGCAACCCCACGGCGACCGCCACTGCCTCATCGTCGTCGAGGAGCAGCGGAGGCAGCGTCGCGCCTGCGCCAAGCTGGTAGCCGCCCGCCGCGCCCGCAGTCGAATTCACGGGATAGCCCAGACTGCGGAGCCGGTCGACATCGCGCCGCAGAGTGCGCGGAGTGACCTCCAGCCGTTCGGACAGTTCCGCGCCGGACCAATATCGCCGGGCCTGAAACAGCGACAGCAAGCGGAGCAATCTGGCGGAGGTCTCCAACATTACTTTCAGTTTCCCATTGATTGAGGACCGAAACTGTCCGCAATGCCTGATATTGTTCTGTCTGTAGGCTAGACCAAAAGGAGAGATAGGATATGCCGTACAGCGAAACGCTTCTACCTGAATTCGATCAAGAGATGAAGAATACCCGGAGGATGCTGGAGTGCGTCCCCGATGGCAATTTCGATTACAAGCCCCACCCGAAATCGATGACCCTCGGCCGACTCGCCACCCACGTGGCGGAACTGCCGTCATGGACCACTTATACTCTTGACCGGGAAGTCCTGGAGTTACAGCCTGATTTCAAGCCAACACTCGCGACTTCGCGGGCCGAGTTACTCCAGATTTTCGATAAGGGCGCGGCCGAGGCGCGCGAGAAGGTCGCCGAGGCTACCGACGAAGACTGGCGGAAGATCTGGACCTTTAAGTTCGCCGGAAAAACCATCATGTCGATGCCGCGCTCGGCGGTGATGCGCAGCACTATCATGAACCACCTGGTCCACCATCGCGCGCAGTTGGGCGTCTACCTGCGCCTCAACGAAGTGGCGTTTCCAGGCATGTACGGACCATCGGCGGATGAACAGAAGTTCCAGGTAGCCGGAACTTAAAACAAACGGCGGCGCCGATCCCTGGTTTATGCGTGATGCCCGGGCATCGGCGCCGGCGATTTGTATCCTTCATATTCCACCATCGCCATAAACCCGAAGTCCATGTGAAGCTGCTGGTGGCAGTGGAATAGCGTCGGGCCGGGATTATCGGCCACGAACTGCACTTCCACCTTCTTGCGCGGCGGACACATCACCACGTCTTTCATAACTCCGGCAGTGGGCTTTCCGGCGATACTTACTAACTCGAATGAGTGGCGGTGTAAGTGCACCGGATGCGCGTCATCGCTCTGGTTATCGAAGATCATCCGGTACCGGCCGTTGGCCTTGACGCGGATGGGATCGGTCTTGGGAAACTCCTTGCCGTTGATGGTCCAGTGATCCACCCAGCGGTTGCCCGCGAACTTCGGCTTGAAAACCAGCGGAACCCGCTCGTCGGGTTCGGCCACGACGGCGTTGTGGCCGGCGGCGTCGTGTCCAAACAGAGTATAGTCCCAAACGTCTGCGGCGGGCGGGGACCATTGCGGCGGACCTTCCCGGTTCGCGTATTCAATCACCACTCCGAGGCCGCTCTGACGCATCTTGTCATCGGCCTCGCCCAGAATCCAGACTCCCGGGCTTTTCATTTCTACGATGGCGTCGATGCGCTCGGCGGGCGCAAGTTCCACGGCCGCCACGGCGCGCGGCGTGGGCACGGCATTGCCATCGAGCCCGACCACGGTGAACTGGTGGCCGGGCAGCGCCAGCCGGTGCGCATCGGTAGCGCTGGCGTTGAGGATGCGGAAGAGCACGCGTTGTCCCTCGCGCACCCGAACCGGCTCGCCGAAGCCTAACGCATGACTGTTTACGGAATGAAAGTTGTAACCTACTTCGAGCGAACCTTCCCCGCTCTCTCCGCTTCCGCCCATGGGAGTCAAGTAAGGGTCCCAACCATGTAGCGCGAGTAACACCTCCTGATCGTAGCGGGCCGGGTCCTGCCTGGGTACGATCTGTAGAAACCCGAACTGTCCGGTATAAACACTGCGGTGTAAGTTACGTCCCGCATAAGTATGGGAATGATACCAGCGCGCGCCGGATGGGCGCGGCGTGAACTGATATCGCTGCCGGCCTTTGGGCGGAACCGGCGGCGTTCCCTCTTCGGCCGAGCCATCCACTTCGGAGGGAATAAACAAGCCATGCCAGTGAACCAATTCGGGCGCCGAAGTGTCGTTCCAGACGTCAATCGTCACTGGTTGGCCTTCTGTCATACGAAGCGGCGGGCCGGGAACCGAACCGTTGTAGCCGATAGTCTTGAAGATGCGGCGCGGCGCGATTTCCAAGTCGACAGAGCCGATGCGGACGGTGAAGTCCGGCGCGCCCGAGTCTTGGGCGCGAGCCGGGAGTGAGGATAAGTACACGGCGCCGGCGGAAGCGGCCAGAAAGTGCCTACGGTTCATACCACAGTTCATAGTGCGCTTCATGAAGGATTCGCAATCCAATTGCATGTTTAGAGTACCAGCAGCTCTTTCGGACGCGCAACGTTAATTACGCAACAAACGTATAATGTAATGGGTTGGCTGTAGCAGGAGGAAACGCCATGAAACGGTTTTCGGCAGAGTTCCAGCGGAGAATAGCGGTGGTTCTTTGCGCATTGATGTTGACGCCGTTGAATGCAGTGATGTACGGGCAGAGTCAGCCTCCGCAGCCACCGCCTCCGGGACAGGCGCTGACGCCCGATCAACTGGACGACCTGGTGGCGCCGGTGGCGTTGTATCCCGATCCACTGATCAGCCAGGTGCTGGTGGCTGCCACTTATCCGCTGGAAGTAGTGCAGGCGTTTCAGTGGCTGCAAAGGAATCCGGGACTGACCGGGCCCGCACTCACTCAGGCCGTGCAACAACAGAACTGGGATCCGAGCGTGCAGGCGCTGATGGTCTTCCCCGACGTTATCAAGCGGCTCAATGACGACGTAACGTGGACGACAAATTTGGGCAACGCGTTCCTGGCGCAGCAGGCCGATGTGATGGACGCCGTGCAGCGTATGCGGTTCAAGGCGCAGCAGGCGGGTAAGTTGGGGTCTACGCCGCAGGAGTCGGTGACCACAACGTCCGAAGGTGGCCAGCCGATCGTGGAAATCGAGCCGGCTAATCCGGATGTGATTTACGTGCCTGTGTACAATCCCGCGTGGGTCTGGGGCCCCCCGCTCTGGTATCCGTATCCGGGGTGGTGGTGGCCGGGCCCGGGCGTGATGGTCGGCGGCTTCGGTTTCGGCTTCGGCATAGGCATCAACATTGGCGGATTCTTCGGCGGCGGTTGGGGCGGCTGGGGCGGTTGGGGCTGGCGTCCCGGCTGGGGAAACCACACGGTGATTGTGAATAATTCGTTCATTCACCGCTACAACTTCAATACGGCGCATCTGGCGAACGTGCATGGAAGCGGGGTGTGGCAGCACGATCCGGCATTCCGCGGAGGGGTGCCTTACTCCAACGCGCGATTGAACGAGCAGTACCGCGGCAATGTGCGCGCCAATGTTGGGGCGCGGCCCGCGGAGCAACAGGGTGAGCGTTTCGGCAACCGTAGCGTCCCGCAAAATACGCCGGCGGCGCGCAACGGCAGCGCCTTCGGCGGCGCGGGCAATGGAAATGCCGCCAGGCAGCAGGCGGATCACGGGTACTCGAGCTTAGGCTCCGCGAGAACCGGCGGTGGAGGCGGCTTCCGGTCCGCACCGTCAAGAGGCGGCGGCGGGAGAAGGTAAGGGGACTAGGAGACTTCGCGATGACCACGACTCACTCTCATCTATGGAAGCAGCTTTCCTTCGCGGCCGCCCTTGTGGCGGCCGCCGCCACGTTGCTGCCGGCCGCCGGGGAACGGACGTTCAGTTCGCCGCAAGAGGCTGCCCAGGCGCTGATCGACGCAGCGGACAAGAACGACACCGATGCCCTGTTGAAGCTGTTCGGGCCGGAAGGCAAAGCCATCGTAGTCTCGGGCGATGCGGCCGAGGATAAAGCCGTCCGCGCCGATTTTGCGCGTCTGGCGCACGAAGGTATGCACATCGATCAACCCTACGCCGGTCGGGCGATTATCGAAATAGGCGCGGATAAATGGCCATTCCCGGTCCCGCTGGTGCGCAAGAACGGGCAGTGGATCTTCGATTCGGCGGCCGGAAAAATCGAAGTGCTGGCGCGGCGCGTGGGGCGCAACGAAATCAACGCGATCGACGTTTGCCGCGGATACGTGGAAGCGCAAATGGAGTATGCCGCGCGCGATCGTGACGCCGATGGAATCCTGGAATATGCGCAGACAATCGTAAGCGCGCCGGGGAAGAAGGACGGGCTGTATTGGGAAGGCGAATCGGAGACGCTGGTCCCGAAATCGTTCGCCGATGCGGCGGCCGTGATGCTGGGCGCTCAGGGCAAGAAGCCGCAGCCGTACCACGGCTACTTCTTCCACATTTTGAAAGCGCAAGGCTCCGCAGCCGAGGGCGGCGCGATGGATTACGTGGTGAAGGGCGAGATGATCGGCGGCTTCGCGCTGGTGGCATGGCCGGCCGAATACGGAGTTTCCGGAGTGAACACGTTGATCGTGAATCAGGACGGCGCGGTTTATGAAAAGGATCTCGGCCCTACCACGGGCGTGCTGGCGCGGCAGATGACGCAGTTCAATCCGGGCAAAGGCTGGCAAAAAGTAACCGGCGAGTAACGCCGGCGGTCTTGCCGCCGGTGCCTTGTAGTTGGCGCGGAGGGCATCGCCCCGCGCTACTGTAGTTTGCCTCTTGCCTCGACGTTCCACATGTGCTCGACAGTTTC
>JBEKNN010000254.1:0-13316 GCA_049522755.1 Bryobacteraceae bacterium
GTGATATGCGAAGTCGGTGTAATCCTGCCAGTACTTCGCGTTCTCGTGGCGGGACAGGTACAGATCGCGAACCTCCGCCGCCGGCGCTTCCACAGTAGTGCCCAGCAGGGTGACGCGGGCGGCTGCCAACGGGTCGCCGGAAGAATCCGGTTGCGCGATCAGCAGGCTGGCGCGTGGGTCCCGATGCAGGTTCTGAGTGTGCATGGCCATGCTGCTGATGAAAAAGACCGGGCGGCCCAGAACGTCAGCGGCGTATGGCATCACGGAGCCAAACGGAAATCCCGCGAACTTCCGCGAATGCGTGGACAGGCTGCCGGTCCGGGCGAGCGAAATCAGGGTGCGAGCGCGCTCCGCGAGCGAGGGTTCGGGATTTGACTTCACACTGACCTTCGCACCGGAGGGAATGAACGAGGCCCCGGCGGAAAACCGGCCGGAAGCCAAGGCGCTCCCCTACCGCGAACTAACACTGCGACCGCTTGCTTTTGTGCTTTTGCCAAAATCACTCCTTCAGGTCCGGCAGACGCGCCGGACGCTCTTGCACCAGGCAGGCGAAGACGTTGCCGGGCGCTCGCATTCGGGAAGCCCGATGGAAACTTTACGATGGCTTATCGTGCCCGGCTGAGGGCGATGCCGGTTGCAATACTTGTCCTGGGGCGCCAATTGCGAAGGGCGGTTGGGGAGCGGCCGGGACCTTGCTTGGACCCTCGGCCTCGCGCGCACGGCTGACCAGCCGGTCCAGGGTGTCCGGCACGAACCGTTCGGCAAAGCCGGCGATAAAGGACCAGACCACAAGCTTCGCGAAGTCGGCCGCCGTTGTGTGCGCCCCCTGCCAGTGTACCTGCCCCCACCAAAGATGGAAATTGGAAAGGTGCTCGGGGAATATCACGCCGGAGACAAGCCCGCCGAGAAAGATCAGATAGAGAAGCACGGCAAAAACCGCACCGGTGACCGGGGCGAGGTAAAGGCTGAACGCGCCGTTCTGTATCTCAAAGATGCTGATGAGCGGATCGCCGAGGCTGGGCGTGTTCTGGATGCGCTGCAGCAAGCTCATGAAGCCTCCCAGAGAGCCGGCCAGCATCAGGATCAGCAGCGTGGCTACCAGAGTCTGGTCATAGCGCGCGGACCAATACGCCAGGATCAGAAGAACGATGGCGCTCCAGAACACCCAATTACCAATGAATTTGATGAGGCCATTCCGCATTCTCTCCCGAATGGGAGTCAATGCGTAACGCCAGTGCAGGTTATCCAGCAGGCGGTCGAGGTCGGCGCGGATGTCATCGATCGCAGACTCGTTTTCGTTGGGCGGCTTGGACGCCATGTACACGTCGTATTGCCTCTGGCCGAACAGCTCGCGATACGCATCGCGCATACCCCATGCGCGCCGCCGGACAGTTAATTCAGGCTGCATGGCGAGCATGTTTTTTTCGAGCACGAAAAGATCGCCCCACGTCAGCGCAGCCGGCGGGCTGGCGGTTGCGGCGTTCAGGATGGCCTGAACCGCCGCCGGAACTTTGGCCGCCAAATCCGGCGGCAGAGTGACGTATTCGGCGAGTATATGTTGGAGATACCGGAGTCCGAACTCGGGCAGAGGTTCCCGGCTGTGGGTGGGCAGGAAGTTGAGCAGTGACATTGTTTCTCGATGAGCCTACACGACGTCGCCGCGAGTGTCAAGATTGACGGGGGCATGGTTCGAGGGAAAGGGACAGAGCCAAGGGCCGGCAGGACGCAGGACCGGGACTTGTACGGCGGAACGGAATGAGCGCGGCATTTGGACATTCTACTGAGAAGAACGTATCGCGCGAGATGGGAACCATTTCCTTTGGCGGCGCGCCGCGGGATCACTCGGCGGCGGCCTCCGAGTGTGATGCGGCGCCGGCGATTTCGTGGGGGCGGCCGTTTCCGCGCGCCTGGCTTTGACCCTCCGGCTGGACGGCGATATGTGCAGCAAGGCTCCATTGCCGGGAGGCGGGCGGACGGCTCGGTCATGCTGGTGGGCGAAGCAGCACCATTGTCTCTTTGAAACCTGTCGAAACCCTGCTAGTATAGTGTCTTGTAGTACGCCTCAGTTATAATTGACTAAGTAACTACTTCCTAAGTGCATTACTGGCGCTTCGACTCGATCATCAGCTACTTATAAAATGGAACTTATGCGGGAGCGCCTGGACGACTTAACCCTCACACGTGAAATGGAACCGCGCCTGTCCCGGCGGCGGTTAATTGAGACTGAGAAGGATAAGCGAGTCGGCGCATGGGGGCGCGGCGACTTCAGCAGTTTGCGCGATCGCGTGGCATCGGCGGTGCTGAAAAGCAGTCTACGGATGTCTGGTTTGTACGGTCGAGGCCTTGCCAATGCGCTTTGCCCGGTGGTCCGGCGCCTGCGCCTGGAGTTCGATAACCTTCCGCCCGGCCTCGACGGCTTCCGCATTTTGCACCTCAGTGACTTCCACATCGATGGCGTAGACGGACTCGCGGAGATTGTGGCGAATCAATTGGCGTTCCTGCCCGTAGACCTCTGCGTTCTAACTGGCGACTATCGGTTTAAGACATGTGGCCCGTGTGATGGGATTTATCCGCGCATGCGCCGCATTCTCGGGGCGATTCGGGCCCGTTATGGGGTAGTGGGCATTCTAGGTAATCACGATTGCGCGGATATTGCGCTTGAGCTCGAAAAGCTGGGCGTCCGGATGCTGATGAATGAGAGCGTACAGGTAGGCCCACCGGATGCCCGGCTGTGCGTGATCGGCGTCGACGATCCACACGATTACGGCTGCGACGATTTGGCAGGCGCCATGGAAGCGGCGCCGCCGCAGGGTTTCAAGCTCTTGGCTGCGCATAGCCCCGAAATGTTCCGGGAGGCAGCTGCAACGGGCGTCGATCTCTACCTTGCCGGCCACACGCACGCCGGACAGATCTGTCTGCCATTGATTGGAGGGTTGACTATGAACGCCAGGTGCCCGCGAGCTTATACTCACGGACATTGGCGGCATGGCCGCATGCAGGGCTATACCACCGCGGGTGTGGGATGCTCATTACTTCCAATCCGGTTCGGCTGTCCGCCTGAAATCACGATTCTCGAGCTGGCGAAGAGCTAAGCGGCTGGCGCGCCCCACAACGTGCGCTGCCGCGGCAGCAAGCTAAACCATGCCCGGCCGTAGTAAACTCTAACGCATGACGTTACGACCGATGCTCCGCCTTTCTATGGCGGCCGTGGCTCTTTTTTCCGCATGGACGCTTGCCGCGCAGACCGCTCCGAAGATAACGACCCCCAAGGACGCGCTCGGGTTCAACCTGGGCGACGATTACCAGGTCGCCACTTACACCCAACTCGACGCCTATTGGCACAAACTGGCCACCGAATCCGACCGCATGAAACTGGTGGATATCGGGCCCACCGAGGAGGGGAGGCGCCAGTACATGGCAGTCATATCCTCGCCCGACAACATCAAGAAGCTCGACCACTATAAAGAGATCTCGCAGCGCCTGGCGCACGCCGAAGGGCTGACCGACGAGCAGGCGCATGCGCTGGCGCGCGAAGGCAAGGCGGTGATCTGGATCGATGGCGGGCTGCACGCGTCCGAATCGGTGGGGTCGCAGCAGATTATGGAGTGGGTCTACCAGATGGTGAGCCGCAACGACCCTGAGACTCAGCGTTTCCTTAACGACGTGATTCTTCTCAACATTCCGGCGAATCCCGATGGGCAGGAGTTGATCGCCAACTGGTATATGCGCGGCTCGGAAAAGGGCGACGCGCCATTGAAAGATCCGGACAAGCGCAACATGGGCAACTTGCCGCGCCTCTGGGCCAAGTATATCGGCCACGACGACAACCGCGATTTCTACATGTCGAACATGAAGGAAACCACCAATATGAACCACCAATTGTTCATCGAATGGTTCCCGGAGATTGTGTACAACCATCACCAGACGGGTCCCGCGGGCGCGGTGATTTTCATGCCGCCGTTCCGCGATCCCTTCAACTACAATTTCGATCCGCTGGTGCCGCTGGGCATCGAAGCGGTGGGCACGGCGATGCACAGCCGGCTGGTGGCGGAAGGCAAGGGCGGAAGCGCGATGCGCAGCGGCTCCAACTACTCCACCTGGTGGAACGGCGGATTGCGTACCATCACTTACTTCCACAATATGATCGGGCTGCTGACGGAAATCATCGGCGCTCCCACGCCGATGTCGATTCCGCTGGTGCCGGATAAGCAGCTGCCGCAGGGCGATTGGCCCTTGCCCATCGCGCCGCAGGCGTGGCATTACCGCCAGTCGATCGATTATGAAATGAGCAACAACCGCGCGATTACGGACTACGCTTCGCGCAACCGCGAAACCCTGCTGTACAACATTTATGTGATGGGCAAGCGATCCATCGAAAAGGGCAGCCAGGACTCTTGGACCGTGACGCCCAAGCGCATCAAGGCCCTGGAAGACGCGGCTGCGGCCGAAGGCGGCGGTGGCGGCGGTGGTGGCGGCGGACGTCGGGGTGGACGCGGCGGCGCGGCGCCGGTAGCGATTGCGGCAGGCGGCGACACGCAACCGGGCGGCGATACGCTGGGTTTTGGCGGCGGCCGCGGCGGCGTTCCCGTCGAGCTCTACAATACGGTGCTGCACGACCCGAAGCTGCGCGACCCGCGCGGCTACATTATTCCAGCGGATCAGCCGGATTTCGCCACAGCGGTGGAATTTCTGAATGCGCTCTTGAAGAACGGCATTACCATCATGCGAGCCTCCGCGAGTTTCACCGTCGCGGGCAAGAGCTACCCATCCGGTTCCTATGTGATCAAGACGGCGCAAGCGTTCCGGCCGCACGTAATGGATATGTTCGAGCCGCAGGATCACCCCAACGACTTCAAGTATCCGGGCGCTCCGCCGACTCCTCCATACGACATCGCAGGGTGGACTCTGGCGATGCAAATGGGCGTGAAATTCGACCGGATACTGGACGATTTCCAGGGTCCGTTCACCAAGATCGGCTATAACCTGCTGCCGCCTCCCGCGGCCGCGGTCAGCGGGCCCGCGAGTCCGGCGGGTTACCTGATCAGCCACGAGATCAACAATTCGTTCAAGGTGATTAACCATTTGCTCAAGGCCAACTGCGACGTGTATTGGCTGAAGGCCGAGCAGACGGTGGACGGCAAGAGTATCGGCACGGGCGCTATCTGGGTGCCGGCCTCATCCGCCGCCAAGACGATTCTGGACCAGAGCGCGAAAGATATCGGCGTGCCGGTACACGCGCTGGCGAAGGCGCCCGCGGGCGATGCGCTCAAGCTGAAGCCGATCCGCATCGGCCTCTACGATTCATACGGCGGCAGCATGCCCACGGGATGGACGAGGTGGCTCTTCGAGCAGTATGACTTCCCGGCGCAGACGGTGTATCCGGCGACGCTCGATGCGGGCGACCTGAAGAGCAAGTTCGACGTGCTGGTGTTCACCGATGGCGCGGCGCGGCTGGGTGCAGGCGGCGGCGGACGCGGCGGGCGCGGCGGCGGTGGCGGGGGTGGACGCGGGGGCGGCAATGTTCCGGAGGAGTACGCCAGCGAGGTGGGGCGCGTTTCCGAGGACAAGACTCTTCCGCAGCTCAAGAAGTTTGTGGAATCGGGCGGGTCGATTGTGACGATCGGCAGCTCGACCAGCGTGGGCGAGGCGCTGGGTCTTCCGCTGAAGAGCTACCTCACCGAGATGGGTCCGGACGGCAGAGAGCGCGCTCTTCCGCGGGAGAGATTCTACATTCCAGGATCGCTGCTGAAGATGACCGTGGATAACACCAACCCGTTGGCCTATGGGATGCCGAAGCAGGTGGACGTGTTCTTCGACGGCAGCCCGGTATTCAAGCTGGGGCCCGAGGCGCAGGCGGATCACACCTCGCCGGTGGGCTGGTTCCAGGGGACTCAGGTGCTGGACAGCGGCTGGGCGTGGGGCCAGCAATATCTGGATGGCGGCACGGCTGTAGCAGAGGCGACTGTGGGCGAAGGCAAGGTGGTGATGCTGGGGCCTGAGGTAAATTTCCGCGACCAGCCGCATGGAACTTTCAAGCTGCTGTTCAATGGGTTGTATTATGGCAGCGCGAAGGCGGAGGAATTGAAGTAGCGCGGGCGGTCCTGGTAACGGCGACAATCGTTGGGCGGTGTGAGGGCCGGAATCCGGCCCTCGAGGACCATAGTCAGAAAATATAATAAACCGACTATATACGATATGCCGCAGCAGCTGAACGTATCCATTACCCCGCATTTTTCCAAATTTATTCGCGGCAAGGTCAAGAGCGGCAGGTACACCAGCGCCAGTGAAGTGGTCCGCGAGGCGTTGCGCCGCCTCGAACAGGACGAGTTAATTCAAGAGCAAACAGTTATAGCCGACCCTGACGGCGCGACCGAAAAGATTCTCGAATGCTTAGCATCGATTCAGCGGGGGCGGCGCATCGAACTAGAGAACGACGTCGAATTGAAGGAGTTCTTCGCGGATGTCGTCTCCCGCGGAATGAAACGGCTGGCCGTAAGAGGCCGGGCGCCCCGCGGGTGAAGCGCTACACCGTCTCGCTGGAAGCCCGATCCGATCTCGACGGCATTTGGGACTACATTGCAGAGAGAAGTAGCGCCGAAACGGCAGCGGAATTCCTCTGGAAATTCTACGCCTCGTTTCCATCGATTGCTTCCAGCCCGTCCGCTGGCGTTGCCATGCCCGACTTCCAGCCCGCGGGCATTCGAAGGTTTTTGATGGGCAAATTCCTGATTTACTACCTTCCGGGGAGGGGAAAGATTTCCATTCTGCGGGTGTTTCATGGCAAGCGCCTGCAGATGAAAACATTCAAAGAGCGGCCGAAGGCGAAGCGTGCCGGCCGGAAGCCGCGCCACACTTGATCGGGCCGCGAATCTGGGCGGAGCGGGATGGCGCAGGCTGGCGGTGATCGATCGCTAAGGAAATCTCACTACAGGCTGGTCGATTTGCCCAGCCTGCACGCACTCACGAACTTTTGGCTGAAGTTGGGGCGATAGATAATAGAGCTTGCGGAGGCTGCTGCGATGACCATTGAAATCAAACTGAAACCGAACAGTTGGTGCGCGAGGAAATATCGAGCGGTCACTTCAGTAGCGTCGATGATTTGATCGTGCGGGGCGTGCGAGCATTGCGTGAGAACGCGCGGAACGGAGTACCGGCTGCCGAGTCACTCCTCCAGCCGAAGAAAAATCTCGCACAGTTCCTCCTTGAATCCCCGCTACCCGGCTCTGGATTGCGTCTGGAGAGGCGAAAGGATTATCCGGGGCCGGTCGAGTTGTGGACGGCTTCCTTATCGATACTAACGTCATTTCCGAGTTTGTCCGGCCCGAACCGAACTTGCAGGTTATACGCTGGTTGGAGGCAGCCGATCCGGAATCTCTTTTCGCCAGCGTGGTAACTTTCGGCGAAATACGCCTCGGCATCGAAGATATGCCGCCCGGCAAGAAGCGGACGCAACTGGAGCACTGGCTCGAAGTTGGCGTACCTGCATGGTTTCAGTCCCACCTAATACCGGTGGATAGGGCGATTGCCGATCGATGGGGACGGATCACGCTTCAAGCTAAAAACGGCAGTTTTTAGCTTGAAGCGAAGAAGAGGGGTGAACCGTTAGCCACGGCGGATGGCCTAATTGCCGCGACCGCCCTAACTCACGAGCCGATTATCGTCACCCGCAACGTCAAGGATTTCGGCGGAACAGGAGCGGCGCTCTTCAATCCTTGGGATTCGTGACGAGCCGGCTGAAAGCCGGCTGCGGCCAGGATTGGCCGCCCCACTATTTTATTCGTAGCGAAGGGCTATGATTGGGTCGATCTTCATCGCCCGCCGAGCCGGGATGTAAATCGCCAGCGCCGCCGCGGCGGCCAGCGCCAGCGGGATCCCGATGAACGTGGCCGGGTCCTTGGGGCTCACGCCGTAAACCAGCGAAGCGATCAGCGGCGCCAAAGCATAAGCCGCTGCGATGCCCACAGCCAGGCCCGCCAGCGTGGTGACCATGCCGCGGCGGAAAACCAGGCCGAGCACGCTGCTGCGCGCCGCCCCCAGCGCCATGCGGATGCCGATCTCTTGCGTCTGCTCCGAGACCACGTAGGCCATTACGCCATACACGCCGACCGACGACAGCACGAGCGCCAGCACGCCGAAAACTCCCATCAGCACGGCCATGTAGTTCAGCCCCACGGATTGCTCGTGCATCCAGGTTTCGAGCGTGGCCATGCCTGTGATGGGCATCTCCGGATCTACCGCGCGGATGGCCGCCGTCACTGCCGGCGCCAGGCGCAGCGGATCGCCCGCGGTGCGTACGCCGATATCCATCCATCGCTTTGGCGATTGTGTCAGCGGCACGTAGAGAACCGGGCGCGGACCGCGGTCGAAGACGTCATGCGTCACATCACCCGCCACGCCCACGATGGCGATCCACGGGCCTTTCGACCCTGGCCCGCCCAGCTTGATCCGCTTGCCGATGGGCGATTCGTGCGGCCACCACTTTTGCGCCATGCGCTCGCCGATCACCGCGGCGCGCGGCGTTTCGGCGCCATCGGTATTGTCAAGCAAGCGTCCACTGCGCAGCGGAACGCCGAGCGTCCGGAAATAGCGGTCCGATACGGATTGAAGCTGGCACGAAGGCTGGTCGCCCCGTTCCAGGGGACGGCCCTCGATGGTGAAGCTGGTTCCGGACGAATGGCCGCTATACGGAAGCGCGGTCACCGCCACGGACGACTTCACGCCGGGCAGCGCATTCAAGCGCTGCAACGTCTCGCTGTAGAACGCGGCGACCTGGCGGTCCTCATGGTATTTCGTCTCGGTGAGGGTGAGCCGCAGACTGAGCATGGTCGCGGGATCGAGGTTGGCGGCGGTAGTTACCAGCGATTGGAAACCGCGCACCATCAAGCTGGCGCCAACCAGCAGCACTACCGCCAGCGCGATCTCAAAGCCTACCAGAACGCCGCGCAGGCGCCGCCGCGATCGGCCCGTGGAGGAACCGCGGCCGCCGTCGCGCAAACTCTGCGTGAGGTTCGGCCTGGAGCATTGCCATGCCGGCGCGATGCCCGCCAGAATGCCGCTGGCCAAGGCCGCGGCCAGCATGAAGCCCAACGTCCGGTAATCGATGCCCATCTCCTGCCAGCCCAGAATGTATCTGCCGATTCGCGCGGGCATACCGGCGCGGATCATATCCACGCCCCACTTAGCCACTCCAACCCCCAGCAGCGCGCCGCCCAGCGATAGCAGCACGCACTCGAACACTACTTGCGAAACCAGGCGCCACCGGGCCGCGCCCAGCGCCGTGCGCAACGCTACTTCGCGCGCCTTTCCGGTGGCGCGCGCATATTGCAGATTGGCGACGTTGGAGCAAGCGATCAATAGAACAAAGACGACGCTCCAGAACAGCATCATGGTGTACTGGTGGTTCTCGCGCCCTATCAGGAACTCCTGCGCCGGGGTCACGAGGAAAAGACGCTTCTTGTTGGTATCCGGATAGAGCGCCGCCAGCCGGCGCGCGATGCCGTCGGCTTCCACGGAGGCCTGCTCCACGGTGTTGCCGGCCTTCAACCGCGCCACGTTTTCGAGAGTTTGCGAAGTCCGCGAATGGCGCGCGGCGGGATTGAACGCGAGCGGGGTCCAGACTTCCGTGGCCAGCGGAAAATCGAACTGCGGCGGCATGACGCCGGCCACCACGTGATCCATGTCGTCCAGCCGGATGGCGGCGCCGACGATGTTGCGGTCGCCGCCGAACCGGCGCTGCCAGAAGCGATTGCTCAAGATCACTTCATGCTCGCTGCCGGGCTGGTCTTCGCCGGGGCGGAAGGCGCGGCCGAGCGCCGGCTGCACGCCGAGCACATCGAAGAAATTGACGCCGACCAGCGCCTGATTGACGCGCTCCGGCTCGCCGCCCGAACCCGCGATATTGGCGAGCCCCTCCTGATAGCTGGCCATGCTTTCGTACGAGACGCTTTGCGCGCGAATATCGTCGACATCGGCGGGAGTGGTGGTATTCCAATTGTTGGGATCGTCCGCGTCGCGCTGAAGAATTGTCACCAGCGATTCGATGTGCGGCAACGGAATGGGCTTCCACAGCATCGCATCGCACACGCTGAAGATGGCGGCGGTTGCGCCGATTCCTAGAGCGAGGGTGATGACGGCCGTGGCCGCAAAGCCGGGAGATTTTCTGAGAGACCGGAATGTGTAACGAACGTTGCTGGCGACGCCCATGGATGGCTCCTTGTTTAGGGATTACGTCGGGCGGGCGCTATAAGTTCGCACAATCGGAGTTAGGTGTGGGACAGGCCTCCTGGCCTGTCTTCTTCGTGGCGGCAAACGTGCCACCAAACCGTCGCCAAACGTGTCGCCCAACTTGCCGCCAAACCTTGTCGCCAAACGACAGGCCAGGAGGCCTGTCCTACTTACATTCCGCGGCGCCCAGCACCGGGCCGGAGTCGCCTTCCTGCACGAAAACGATCACCCGTTGCTCCGCCGCGGAGGCCGGCAAGGGAACCGCCAGGCTGAAGGATGCGCCGCGCTTGACCGATCCGATTTTCCGTAAGCTGCGCGCCATGGCGACGTGATGCAACTGGCGGCCCTTGTTCTCTCCGGCCTTAACCTGCGATGTGCCGCTATCCTGCGCCAACGCCAGAAAAACGCCCGCGGAATCGGGCGAGCCGTCCACATCCACTTGAATCCCGGAAGCATTGCGCTCTACACGCACCAGCGCCTTGGCGCGCCCGGTGGCTTTAGTGATTTCCGCTACGGCGCGCTGGGCGTCGCTGCCCACGAACTGCGCTTCGCCATCCACTACCATTTGCGGCGTGTAGGGGCCGTCGGTGTGGAAGCGCTCTGCGTAGGCTTCCTGACGCAGGGTGTTTTCGTGAGAGGAATACGGGTCTTTCCAGCCTTGATGATCCCAGTAGTCTACGTGTTCGCTGAGCACCACCACGCGCGGGTCAAGCTGCTCGAGCAGGTGGTCGGCGGGCGGGCAGTCCGAGCAGCCTTCAGAGGTGAAAAGCTCTACTAGAATGGGAGCGCGATTCGGAGCTGCGCCGGTCTGCGCCCATAACGCACAGCACGTCGCACAACCAGCCCAAGCGGCAAGTGCATAACGGCGCGCGTAACGGCTCATTCGACCGGCCTATGCCTTGTGCTTAACGGCCTTGACCTTGTACTTGGATACCTTGCGCTTACCGGGCTTGTACTTGCTCACCGTCGCCTTGCGCGCCTTCTTTACCTTTTGAGCCTTGGCGCTATAGACGGGCTTCTTCTTCGCCTCGGCCACTGTCGTGACCGCCATGCCGAGCGCGAGAGCTAGAGCCAAACTGCGAATCTTCATGGTTCCTCTATTATTGCGCAAATTTATTGTTGCGCAAATTGCGAAAACGACAAGTACATTTCCACGAAACAGGCGGCAGTTAACAAAATGCAAAACCCGGCGGCTACCTTCCAAAGCTTCTCCACCGGGGAGCCCTCGTATCTTTGCGTACCCGCCAGCCAGGCGATGCCGAATCCCGTGGCCAATCCGCCCACGTGAGCTGCGTTGTCCACGTTGAACCCCGGCAGAAGGCCGATGATCAGCATGTAAATGACCCAGCGTACATATTGTCCGCGGACGGCGTCGCCGATAGCGCTGCGGTGGGCGGTTCCCCACGCGATCATGACGCCGATGAGGCCCAGGATGCCGGCCGAGGCCCCGATGGAAACTCCAGGCGACCATAAAAAGCTCAAATAGAAGCCGCCAATAGTGGCTAGAGTATAAAACACGAACATGCGGCCGGCGCCATAAAGCTCTTCCACCTGCGCGCCAACATCCAGCAAGACCCACGAGTTCATAAAGATGTGGAAGAGCCCGCCGTGCAGGTATCCGGCCGTCAACAGCCGCCACCATTGGCCGAGTTGTATGGCCGGACCGAACTTGGCGCCGAACATCACCAGCGTGCGCGTATCGAGGCCCATCAAAGCGCTGCTGTTGCCCGCGCGCATGCTGTAGAGCACGGTGATCAGGTACATGCCGGCGTTGATGGTGGAGATCATTACCGTCAGAAACCGCGCATGCGGAATCAACCCGCCCAGAATCGGCGATGGATTGCGACGATCGATAGCGCGGGGCGCCACGGGTTCGTTGCAATACGGGCAGATCTTGTCCTTCGTGGTGATGAAGGCCCGGCATTGCGGGCACATGCGGCGCGAATCCATGCGTTCATGATAACAACCGAAGTGGGACGGGCCTCTGGCAGGTCGGGCGGGGCCGCGTGGCGGAGGCGGCTTCGGCGCGCTAAGGCCCGGAGGCGGATTGCCAATCTGCCCCACGAATCGCCGGTTCCTCGGCTGGCGAACGACACGCGCGATAGCCCTGGAGCGATCCGATGATGCGAACAGTGTGCTTGGTGGTGTTGTTATCTGTGCTGCCGGCCTGGTCCGCCGTGATCTCTTTAATCCGATGGATTCCGCTTCTACCAGCCGGGCTCTACGCCCCTTCGGAACCGTTCAACCTTCCGGAGCCGGTGCGCACGATGAGTCCGGCAGGTAGGTCCGGCAAACGAACTCGCTTCCAATGCCCGAAATCAACAACCGCTCCTTTCGGTTGCCGAGAAGACGGGCGGTCCAATCCGTAAATCCGCCATCAACTATGGGATAGCGCGTCCCGTCCGGCGCCTGTGGCGAGATCCGGAGCGTGAACGAGCGGTAGTAACCCAAGCCTTCCAGGCGCTGCTGGCTCACACGAAACCGGGCTTCTGGGAACTCATCGCGCAAGGGCGCGATTACGTCCGATTCGAGCTGCGGGCACTGCGCGTCCGGCAGTGCAGCAATCCCGCGTTCGCGGAGAAAACGCTCCGACCCGCCGAGCCGGTGAGCGCGTACGGCCTGCCGGATTTCATCGCGGGACACTCCGGCAGCGGCCAGTGCCGCCTCTACCGCCATCATGTCGGCGAATTCAACCAGCGGACTCTGGAGCGCAATTCCCCCGGCGGTCAGAATCCGAAACATTCGCAGGTAAACGCGCACGTGCTCCAGCAGGTGTGCCGTTTCGAAGCGGAATGAGCCCGTATCGCGGCCGGCCGTCACCAGACCAAACAGGCGGAAGTGCGGCGAGTATCCGGGTACGTCGAACGGCTGTAAGCGAATGACCCGGTGACTGGCGCACAGGCGAACCACATCGGCGGAGCGCCGCCGGCGGGCGGCCTCCAAGGCCAGCGCGATAGTTGGATCGCCAAGCACCTCGGCATTGCGAATGGTTGTTACAACATTGTTCTGGCTCGTCCCCCCGAGCGTGGATGCCGAGGAAAACGGACCCAGAGGCGATAGCTCCAGCGCGACGAACTCCGATGCCGCTTGAA
>JBEKNN010000255.1:0-13275 GCA_049522755.1 Bryobacteraceae bacterium
CGATCTGTTTGCTTTCGATGGCAATCGACCGCTCGGCGCAAGCCTGCCATCGCCTGCCACTGGCGTTGCGCTGACGTACGAAACGCTCGTGGTAAACTCCGCTTCAGTCTATCATCCGCCGAATCGGCCGGAATCGACAAACGCGTCAGATCGAGCAGCGCATGTCGGGCGCGTCTTGGCGCCGGCTGTTAGAATCAGACTGTGCCTTACCCTGAACAACTCATTGCGAATATGCGCGCGGATCTGACTCGATACGGCGTGGAAGAGGCCAGAACTCCCGGTGATCTCGATCGGCTTCTTGGGCCTGGAAGCGGCGAAGTGCTGGTGGTGGTGAATTCGGTTTGCGGGTGCGCCGCAGGCCGGGCCCGCCCGGCGATTGGCTTGGCCCTTCAGCATCCCGTGCGGCCATCACGCGTGGCCACTGTGTTCGCTGGCGGCGACGAAGCCGCCGTGGCCCACTTGCGCGATCTTCTCTCTGAGTATCCGCCATCCTCGCCGTCCATGGCGCTATTTCGCGACGGCAAACCGCTGTATATGATCCACCGTAGCGATATCGAGCGCCGCGAGCCAACGGAGATCGCCGAGTTGCTCACGGCGGCGTTTGACCGCTTCTGTTCTTAGCCTTCTTAGGCCCACGTTCGGGCCTGAATCAGGCTTAGCGGGTTCTAAATAAGCGTTCCGCGCGCAGGCGGCGTTACTTCCCCGCTTTGGAAGCTGCCGCCTTGACCAACGCCCACCGCTTCTTGGTGGCCTCGCTGATTCTCTTCCGGGCAGCCGCACTCATCTTCCGTTTGGGCTTTTGGCCCGCGGCTTCCGGCCCCGCGGCGGATTGCTTCTTGGCCGCCCATCTCTTTCGCTGCGCTTCGGCCATCCGCTTCCTGCCGGCTGCGCTGACCTTGCGGCGTTTGGGCCCCGCCTCCGGCGTAGCCGCGGATTCGGCGCTGGCGCCGCTCAATTGTTGCCGTATCTCTGCAATCTGCGCGTCGATGCGCGTCTTCTGAGCCTCGAACCCTTCGATGGCAGCAGCGAGAATGTCATTGTCTAGTTTAGTGGGCATATAACTCCGATGTTTACTGAGTCTCAGAATCGGACTCGCGTGTCCAATTGTAGCAGTAACACAAGCGGCCGAAACGTGATAGTAACACAATGTTGCTAATAGCCGGGCCAAGACGTGCCGTCGACCATTGAGCCTTATGTCACGGGACTTATGTCAAACTTGCTCATGTCATGTACCGCTTGGCCCTCATCCTCTTCGCCTGTGTCTTCGGCTTCAGCCAGCCATCCGCCTACAACCAACCTTACCGTCCCCAGTACCACTTCTCGCCGCGTGAGCATTGGACGAACGATCCCAACGGCCTCGTCTACTTCGATGGCGAGTACCACCTGTTCTATCAGTACAACCCGTTCGGCGATGTCTGGGGTCACATGAGTTGGGGCCACGCAGTGAGCCGCGACCTGACGCACTGGCAAGAGCTGCCAGTCGCGCTGCCCGAAGAGAACGGCATCATGATCTTCACCGGCAGCACCGTTGTGGACACTCACAACACCAGTGGCTTCTGTGCGGACCGCCAACCGTGCATGGTGGCGGTCTACACCGGCTACACTCCGCCCACCCCGGCTCGGCCCGCGCTTCAGACGCAGAACCTGGCCTATAGCAACGACCGGGGACGAACCTGGATCAAGTACTCGGGCAACCCGGTGCTGAATTTGAACCTGGCTGATTTCCGCGATCCTCAGGTCTTTTGGGCGGAACAGGCGCGCCGATGGGTAATGGCTGTCGCCCTGCCGAACGACCACAAGGTGCTGTTCTACGGCTCGCACGACCTGAAAGCCTGGGAGCGTCTGAGCGAGTTCGGTCCCGCAGGAGCTATCGGCGGCCAGTGGGAATGTCCGACGCTGACCCAGGTTCAGGTTGCGGACAGTTCGCAGACACGATGGGTGCTCAAGGTAGGACTGAATCCTGGAGGCCTGCAAGGTGGATCTGGCGAGCAGTATTTCGTGGGGAACTTCGACGGCTCGCGGTTCACGAACGACAACCCATCTTCCACGACCTTCTGGACCGACTACGGAAAGGACTGCTATTGCGCCCTGACTTACAACGCGATGCCGCGCGGCAAACCGCCCATCATGATCGGCTGGATGAGCAACTGGCAGTATGCAGCCAGGGCGCCCACACAGCCCTGGCGCGGGCAGATGACCGTCCCAAGGCGGCTACAACTGCGGCGGCTGCCTGCAGGCCTGCGGCTGATGCAGGAGCCTATAGAAGCAATTCAAGGACTCCGCGGCGGCCATTTTGCATGGCGCGGGACGAACGTTGCGGAACTCAACCTGGCGCTAAAACAGAAAGTCCCCTGGACAAGTTTCGAATTGCGCAGCACTGTGCTACCGGGCGCGGCCGGGGCGTTTGCGTGGAGGCTGCTGGCCAGCGGCGGGAAGTACACGGCCGCGGGATACGCCAACGGCGAGTTGTTTGTGGACCGCACGCAGTCGGGCGTCACCGGTTTCAGCCCGGACTTTCCGGCGCGCACCTCGGCCCCACTCGCAATAGGCAGTGCGCCGCTGGAACTGACGATCCTCGTCGACCGATCTACGTTGGAAATTTTCGCGCAGGGTGGGCAGGTGGCGATGACCAATCTGGTCTACCCGCCGGCCGGCGCTCATGGGATGGAGTTCTCTACTGACGGGGTGAAGGCGCGCATCAGTGTGGACGTGTGGGAATTGAGGTCAGCGTGGAAGTAGCCGGCTTGTGTCTGGCTGAAGCGCGATACCGGCCCGTCGGCGATGCATGCCGAACCTTAGCGGACGCCGATGGTCGCCGCGTTACTCGCCATGCTGCTCGCGAAAATCTGCAACGGGTAGTTCCCGGGCGCTAGTTGCGGCGCCGTGACATTCACCCGATG
This sequence comes from Bryobacteraceae bacterium, assembly GCA_049522755.1. Lineage (GTDB taxonomy): Bacteria > Acidobacteriota > Terriglobia > Bryobacterales > Bryobacteraceae > PALSA-243. The sequence goes on from JBEKNN010000255.1 coordinate 2,901, forward strand.
GAGAGATAGAGCGGCTGTCCGTAGATGTAACCGTCCGCTTGGTACTCGAACAGTTTGCCGGACTGGTTCGCGGTGACGTTAGCCTTAGTGAGTACGGATTCGCTGAGGTTGGCCCCGTCGCGGGAAGTGTCATATTGATACATGAGCACGCTCACTTGCGCGGAAAGCGGCGGAGCGGCAAGTAAGACTAACGCCAAGTTTCGGAACCGGGAATGTACCTGACCCTGTATCGGCCCTGGGGTCAATCGTAGCAGTGGCAGCCGCCAAAAGGATCTTAACGATTGGGTAGGTGGCGATTCGTACGGTCGTCGCAACTGCGGAACACCCGCGCCCACGTCGTTCCTTTCCACGGTTGCCCGGCAGCCGCCGGAGTTGCAAGATAGGGCATGCGAGAAATCGCGCCCGGCGTCGCTGTCATATCCACGCTGATCGCCAATGCATATCTGATCGGCGACGACGCATCATGGATCTTAGTGGATGCTTGCGCGCCCGGAAACGAGAGTCTGATCCAACGTGCAGCGGAACGCCGTTTCGGCCTTGGCAGCCGGCCCCGCGCTATCCTGCTCACGCATGGCCATTTCGACCATGCCGGGTCGGCCGGTCCGCTCGCCGATTCCTGGGGGGTCCGCATTTACGCTCACTCGCTGGAACTCCCGTACCTCACAGGTCACTCTCACTACCCGCCCTTCGATCTAAGCTCACGCGGATTCTTCACACGGATTGCGAGGTTCTTCCCTACCAGCACCGTCAACCTGGGAACGCGCGTCAGCGCCCTGGACCCGAAGCAAGTCATTCCGGGTCTCCCCGATTGGGAGACGATCGAGACTCCCGGCCACACGCCGGGCCACGTGGCATTCTTCCGCCGCAGCGATGCGGTGCTGCTGGCTGGCGACGCTGTGACAACCATGAACCTCGACAGCTTTTGGGACACAGTCGCCAGACGTAATCAAGTGTGCCGGCCGCCTGTGCCCGCTACCTCGAACTGGAAAGACGCTCGACGGTCGGTGGAGCTCCTGGCAGGTCTGCGACCCACGGTGATTGCGGCAGGCCACGGTCTACCCATGCAGGACACTGCCGATGAGTTATCGCGTTTGGCCGAAAATTTTCATTCACCCGAATCAGCGCCCGCCGAACAGCCATAGCTTGATCGGCTGGTATAGCAAATAGATCGTCCCAGCCGCCAACCAGAGCATGGAGCTGACTGAGAACGTTCGCGCGGTGATTCGCACCTCTGGCGTGCGGTCTAACTGCAGCAACGGAGCACCTTCATTAGCGGCAGTCCGGTCATACAGAAACAGCGGAGCCCCTGCGAACAGCGCAAATAGCGGAAACCAGGTCGCGGTGATAACCACATTCCCCTGCTCGATCGATCCGCCTCGCAAAAGGAAACCGAGAGACTTGACAGCCTCCGCAACCGCGAATGCCGCAAGCGCCAGATGACGAATCGCCAGGGCGCGGCCGGCCGACTTCAAGCCAGTCATCAGAGTGCGCGACCGCTGAACGGCGGCTTTTCCCGATAACTTCTCCACCACGCAGATTACCGGCCACAGGCAATCGCCGATCACCCAGCCGGGCCCAAAGAATATCACCGATTGCGCCTGTGTTATCGCCAGAACCGGTATCATCCGCACCAGCCTCCAGAAGACCCGGAACGATAAAAACCTTCTGACGCGGACCCGCTCGTCCATCGCTATTAACGCCGCGGCGGCGCGCAACAGGTTGTCGGAAAAAATGAAAAGCATCGCCGCCGCCAGCGGGACCAGCACGAATCGGACCGCGGTGAGCGGCAGCAGTCTCCGGCTGAATGAGACCAGCAGGGCTGTCACCGATAACACGGTTGTGTAGATGGGCATCAACAGAAGCGCATACGCGGTGAGATGCTGCAGCAAAAATGCCTTCGACCTCCGCAGCGCCAGAAATTCAGCGTCCACGGCATTATGGAACCGCTGCGTAAACTCGATTGCAGACGCCGGGCGATCCGCGGGATTTCGCGCGAGTCCGGCGAGAATGACGTCCGATACGTCCGCCGGAATCTTGCAAATACTCGCAGGCGAACGGGGAATATCGCTCCGATGATAATCGAATAATTCGTTAGACTTCCCCGTGAAAGGAAGTTCGCCGCACACCATTCCATACGCCACCACGGCCAGACTGTAGATATCCGAGCGGAAATCGATCTCCTTGCCAAGCGCCTGCTCCGGCGACATATACGCAGGAGTTCCGAGCAGGCTGCCCGGCATGGTTTGCGCGCCTGCGCCGCTGTCGAACGACCCAGAAGACGCGCCGAAGGGGGTTGGCGCAATAGCGACAGTCTCGATCTCCTCGGCGCGGGCTAACGCGTTCGACGATCGCGCTTCGTGTGGCATGTCGATCGCCACCGTTTCCATTTCGTCGCCCGGCAGAGCGGGCCTGGGGGTGGCAATCCGCGGATCGGGCAACTGCGGCGCCTCTTGTGCGGACGCAGCCCAATCGCCAAGCAAATTCACCTTGGCCACTCCGAAATCGAGCACTTTCACTGTATATCCGCCGCGGCCGTTCGGTTCCAGCCAGATGTTGTCGGGCTTCAAATCGCGATGGACGATTCCGCGCCGATGCGCTTCGGCAAGGGCAAGGCCGATCTGATCCAGAATGTCGGCGACCAGCGGCAGTGCGATATGCGGATTCGCTTTCTGGAAATCCGAAAGCGTCTGTCCATCCAGAAACTCCATCACCAGGTACGGCATATCGCCGCGAGCGGCTTTCGCGATGCCGAAATCCGTGACGTTCACGATATTCGGATGACGCAGGCGGCCGCATGCCTGCGCTTCGCGCTGGAAACGGGCAAGAAACTGCGGTTCCGCCGCCCACCTCGGAGCGATCACTTTCACCGCGACCACGCGAGTGGTTCCGAGATGCGTCGCCAGGTAAACGTTCCCCATTCCTCCGGCGCCCAGTTGTTTGTCGATCCGGTATTTAGCGTCGAGAATTTCGCCGATCATCGATTGAGCGATCCAAGCCGTCCAGCCGCCATCATAACAATGGCTGGATCACCACATCTCACCATAGGATGATCGGCCGCGATCGGTGATATACTATTCGTCGTTTCGAAGCCAAAATGAAGATCGCGGCTTCCACGGTGAGTTGCACCTGAGATCAGAGTCCGGCCAAGGGGGATTCATGCGCTTCAGCCTCGCTACGCGTTGCGTTGCTGCTATCTCCCTGCTGTCAGTCCCCTTACATCTCGGGGCCGCCGAACCCAGCTATTTTCACGACGTCCGTCCCATTCTGAGTAGGAGCTGCACCAGCTGTCATCAGCCGGCCGTGAAGTCGTCCGGGCTCGATTTGACCACCTACGCGGGATTCCAGGCGGGCGGCGCGCGCGGTCCGGCATTCGTCGCCGGCTCTCCCGAAGAAAGTCTGGCGGTGAAGTTCATCACCGGCGCCATGAAGCCGTCCATGCCGCTCTCGGGGCCCGCGCTTCCCGCCGCGGATATCGACACGATTCGCGGTTGGATCAAGTCGGGCGCCAGGGACGACACCCCGATCGAGACCACCTCCGCCGAACCCACGGTCTACCATCAGCCTCCCGTGATCACCGCCCTGCGCTTTTCCCCCGACGGGAAGTTTCTCGCGGTCGGCGGCAATCGCGAAATCCTGTTGCACAACGCCGACGGAAGCGGGCTGGCGAAGCGTCTGCAAGGCGACGCGGAGCGGATTCTCTCGATCGCCTTCTCCCCGGATGGCAAGCTGATGGCGGCCGGTGGCGGCACTCCCGCTCAGTTCGGCGAGATCCAATGGTGGGACCCGCTCGCGGGCAAACTGCTGCGGACGCAGAAGGTGTCCAGCGACACCGTATTCGGCGCCGCGCTTTCGCCGGACGGCGCCAAGGTTGCCGTGGGGTGCGTCGACAACACTGTGCGCGAGTTTGAAACAGCCAGCGGCAAGGAGCTCTACAAGATCGGCGGCCATGAGAATTGGCCCCTGGGAATCGTTTTCGGGATCGACTCCAAGCGCCTCGTATCGGTGGGGCGCGACCGCGCGGCCAAGCTGATCGACGCCAACGCCGGGCAGTTTCTCGAAAACGTCAACCAGGCGCGCGGCGAGTTGACGGCGGTGGCCCGGCATCCCAATAAGGACGAGATCGTCATCGGCGGCGAAGACCGCGTGCCTTACGTCTATTGGATGGACCGTCCACGGAATATGAAAGTCGGCGAAGAGGCGACGCTGGTCCGCATGATCGAGCCTCAGGACGGCGTGATCTTCGCGCTCGATTGGTCACCCGATGGCAAGCGCATCGCCGTGGCGGGAGCCGGCGCCAGCGTGAATCTATACGACGCCGAAACGGGCGCGCTCACGGCTTCCTGCAAGGGCCATTCCGCGGGGATATATTCGGTGGCATTCTCGCCCGACAGCGCCCACCTGGCAACCGGGGGCTTCGACGGCCAGGTGAGGTTATATCGCAGCGCCGACTGCACTCTGGAAAAAGCCTTCATCCCCGTTCCCCTGGTCCCCAACCACGCAGGCGCCGGAGGTGTGAATTGATTCAGTGGCGCGGGGCCATGCCCTGCGACGTCCCGTGGAGGCGTCTAATTAGATGGGTCCCGTTGACACTGCTAGCAGCCGCGTCCCTCCACGCGCAGCCGGTCATCACCGACCTTCAGCCGCGCGGCATACAAAAGGGCCGCCCGTTCACCCTCACCCTCACCGGCAAGAACCTCGACGCCGCGAAGATCCGTTCCACCATGCCTGCCAGCTTCACCTTGCTCGCTCCCGAACACACCGGCCCCATGACCGAAGGCCGCACCGCCACGTTTTTGGTGGAACCCGCCGGCGATCTGGCCGTTGGCGCCTACCCGATTCGCGTGGAAACGCCCGACGGTATTTCGAATATCCAACTCTTAGCCGTAGGAACCTTCCCCGAATATGTCGAGGATGAATCGCGGCCGGGCGCGTTGCCCAACAGTAACGACACCATCGAAACCGCGCAAACCCTTCCGCGGGCGCCCTTGACGCTGAATGGCGCGCTGCAAGGGCCGGAGCGCGACGTGTTCCGGATTCAGGCCAAGAGCGGCGAGAAGCAGGTGTTCGAGGTGGAAGCGCGGCGCCTCGGTTCCGCCATCGATCCGGTGCTCGAGATTCTCGATGCGTCCGGAAAGACTCTGGCCCGCAGTGAGGATGCGCCGTTGTTGGGCCTCGATGCGCGCGTCGCGGTGACCTTCCCGCGCGACGGCTATTTCTATGTGGTCGTGCACGACTCGCGGTATTCCACGCAGGCCGCCAACTTCTACCGCCTCAAGATCGGCTCCTACGCCTATCCGCAGGAAATCTTTCCGTTGGGCGGACGGCGCGGCGAAGTGGTGGAAGCTTCGCTGGGCGCCCAGAAAATCAAAGTGGATCTAAGCAAGGTAGACGCGAACACTCACCAGCTTTTCGTGAATCTGCCCGACAGCGCCGTACTGCCCGTGCCTTTCGCGGTGGGGGACGACCCGGAGGTGACCGCGCCGGTTGCGGATGCCATCGGGTTGCCCGCGACCATCAACGCCCGGCTCGCGAAGCCAGGGCAAGTGGACCGTTACAAGGTGCGCGTGTCGTCGGGCGAGGCCCTCGCGTTCCGCATACAGGCTCGCGAACTGGGCACATCTAAGCTGATGGCCGTGATCACGGTCCTCGATGAGAAGGGCAAGATGATCGCGCGATCCGGCGATGAGCCGCTGGCCGACGATGTGTATAACGTGAACCAGAGCCGCACCGCCGGCGACCCCATGTTACGGGTCAAGGCGCCGGAGGGCGCGAGCAACGTCGTGGTCACGGTGGAGGATCTCGCGCTTCGCGGCGGCGCCAATTACGCCTACCGGCTAAACGTGGAATCGGTGGCGCAAGATTTCCGGGTGTTTTTGAACGCGCCCTACGTAAACGTGCCTGCCGGAGGATCGGCCATCCTGCCGGTTACCGTGCAGCGGCAAGGTTACGACGGAGAAGTGCAGTTGCGGATTTCCAACGCGCCGCCCGGCCTGCGCGTCGAAGCCGGCACAGTAGTGGCGGGCGGCCCCGTCAAGGAGACTCCGCAAAATCGAAACAGCCGCGGCACGCTGATCCTGACGGCCGACCCGGGCGTCACAATATCGGCGCCCGATTTAATCGTGGAGGGCGTAGGTAAGCTGCCGGACGGCTCGAGTCTCATCCGCCGCGCTGAAGCGCCTGCGATGATCGTGAATGTGGCGGGCGCCACCGAGCAGGGTTCGGTGGACCGGCAGCGGCCGCTCACCGCGCCGTGGCTGGGGCTCGATCTGCCCATAGCGCGGACCAAGCCAGGGGCCGCGACGCTCGAAGTGACCATGCTCGAGCGCAAGCGGATGGAAGAGGGCGATCAGTTGAAGTTCCGCTGGAAGTGGAACCCGCGCGACGCCTCTTTGCCGCTGCCCAAAACCGTGAGCGCCGAGATGGTGGGAGCGGCGGATATCCGCGTGATCGATATGAAGCAGGATTCCGACGACCGCACCGCCGGCACGTTTCTCGTCACCACCACCAAACTCACGCGCCCCGCCAGGTACGATCTTTACATCACGGGAAGGGTCACCGCCGACGGCCAGCAGGAAGAAATCGTATCGCGTCCGATCATAGTAGAAGTCGATGAGGTCAAAGCTGCCAATGTTGCTGAAACTGGTTCTATCCGCTAGTTTGGCCGCGGCCCCGCTTGCGGCGGCCGAGAGTGTCACGTTCCTGCGCGACGTCGCGCCCATTTTGAACAAGACCGGGTGCACGGCGGGTCCATGTCACGGCGCGGCGAAAGGGAAAAACGGATTCAAGCTCTCGCTGCGTGGATACGATCCGCAGTTCGATTACGAAGCTCTGCTTTACGATCTCTCCGGGCGCCGCTTCAACCGGGCCGATCCCGGAAAGAGCCTGATGCTCGCCAAGCCGGTACAGGAAATCGCCCACGGCGGCGGCCTGCGGTTCGAGAAAGATTCGGACTACTACAAGACCATCTACAACTGGATCGCGCAGGGTGTTCCTTTCGGCGATCCGGCCAAGGATTCGGTGGTCGAAATGCGCGTCGAGCCCAAGGAAATCTTCATGACGAAGCCGGGTGAGACCGCCGCGGTGAAAGTGGTGGTCCGCTATGCGGACGGCGCCATCCGCGATGTGTCGCGTGAGACGTCGGTGGAATCGAACATCCCCGACGTAGCGTCCGTGGATGTCAAGGCCGCCGTAAAAGGCGAGCGCGTCGGCGAGGCTACGCTGCTGGTGCGGTATCAGGGAAAATTCTCCACCATTCCGGTGACCGTGCTCAATCCCAAGCCGGGTTTCGCGTGGAAGCCCTTGCCGCAGCCCAACTATATCGATCAACTGATCGATGCCAAACTGGAGCGGCTGAAGATTCAACCTTCCCCCATCTCCGGCGACGCCGAATTTTTGCGGCGCGTGTCACTCGATCTGACGGGATTGCTGCCGCCGCCCGAGACCGTGCGCGCATTCCTGGCCGATCCGTCGCCCGCGCGCGTCAAGCGTTCGAAGACGATTGACCGGCTGATAGCCAGCCCGGCGTATGTCGATCACTGGACCGTCAAGTGGGGCGATCTGCTGCAATCCAGCCGCAAGTACCTCGGCGAAAAAGGCGCCTACGAGTTCCAGCAATGGATTCGCGATTCGGTGGCGTCGAACAAGCCCTACGACAAGCTGGTGTATGAGATGCTGACAGCGCGCGGCAGCACTTATGACGATCCTGCGGCGAATTTCTTCCGTGTCACTCGCGAAGCTAAGCCGACCATGGAAAAAACCACTCAGGTGTTCATGGGCGTCCGCATGGTATGCACGCAGTGTCACGATCATCCGTTTGAACGGTGGACACAGAGTCAGTATTACCAGATGGCGGCATTCTTCTCCGCGGTAGGTCTGCGCGCCGGCTATGAGGTGGGCGAAGAGATCGTCTTCGATCAGCGGTCCGATTATGAGATGAAGAATCCCAAGGGGCGGGTGGTCAAACCCGAGTTCATGGTGGCTTTGAACCGGCCGCTGCCGGTTCCGGACGACCAGCGGCGGCGCGACGCGCTGGCGCAGTGGCTGACCTCGAAGGACAATCCATTTTTCGCCAAGGCGATCGCCAACCGGATTTGGAGTTACTTCTTCGGCAGGGGTATCATCGACCCGGTGGATGACATCCGGGCATCTAATCCGGCGACTAATCCGGCGTTACTCGAGGCACTTACAAAAGATGTCCTCGATCATAACTTCGACCTGCAACAACTGATGCGGACTATCGCTAACTCCCGCGCTTATCAGGCGTCGTTCACCACTAATGAATGGAATCAGAACGACCGCGACAACTTTTCCCATGCCATGCCAAGGCGGCTTACGGCGGAGGAGTTAATGGACGCGGTTTCCTCGGCTGCCGGCGCTCCGGCGCATTTCCCCGAGGTTCCCAAGGACACCATGGCCGAGCAACTGGTGGACCCGCATATCGGCCAGGAGGGATTTCTGGACGTGTTCGGACGCCCGCCGCGCGAGTCTTCCTGCGAATGCGAGCGGCGGTCCGATTTCAGCCTGCCGCAGGCGCTCAACCTGGTAAACGGGACCACCATTTCGGACGCGGTCGCCGATCCCAAGGGACGCGTCGCGAAGTTGGTTCTAAGTGGAAAGGGCGACGCGGCCATCGTCGAAGAGTTATACCTTGCGTCGCTGAGCCGGCTGCCCACCGGGGCGGAGAGCGAACGGGGCGTAAAGTATCTCGCGGGCGGCGCGAAAGCCGGCCGCGCTCAAGATCTGCTGTGGGCGTTGCTCAACAGCAAGGGCTTTTTGTACATCTACTAAGTCAAAGAGATGAAGTGAATGTCTCGAAATAACATCGCCGAAGAAAGCCGTGGCGCACGCACTCATGCGTGCAGCGTTCACACTCGTGTGAACGCGCTTCGCGCCACGCCGAAGTGCCAAGCTTATCTCGAGACTAAGAGGACACCACCATGCTGAACCTTCCCGGACGTCGCTGTTACACCTGCGAGGGCCCCACCCGGCGCGAGTTAATGCGCATCGGCTCCATCGGAATGATGGGTCTGAGTCTGCCGCACTTCTTTCTATGGCGCCAGCAAGCCAAGGCCGCCGACATCGTCAGCAAGTACGCCGGCGCGCGCGGGTGGGAGAGCGCGCAGAGCGTGATCATGATTTTCCTGCAGGGCGGACCATCTCACATCGATATCTGGGATCCCAAGCCCGATGCGCCAGCGAATATCCGCGGCGAGTTCAAGCCCATCAAGACCAAGATCCCCGGCACGTGGATAGGCGAGCACATGCCCATGATGGCCGACCATCTCGACAAGGCGACGCTGATCCGCTCCATGAGCTACACCCCCAACGGACTGTTCAACCACACCGCGGCGATCTACCAGATGCTGACCGGTTATCCTCCGGACAAAGTATCCCCATCCGGCCAGTTGGAGCCGCCTTCGCCCGCCGATTTCCCCACTGCGGGCAGCCAGGTATCGAAGATCAAGCCGCCCAAAGATCCGGTCCTGCCGTTTGTGGAATTGCCGCGCCCGCTGCAGGAATCCGGCATCATCGGCAAGGGCGGCAGCGCCGGCTTTCTCGGCAAGGCATACGATCCCTACCGCATGTATCAGGATCCCGCCAAAGCGGTGAAGCTGGAAGATCTGTCGCTGCGCAAGGAGATTCCGCCGGATCGTTTAAAGGACCGCTTCGAGCTGCTGAAAGGCATCAACGGGTCGATGCCCGATCTGGAAAAAGCCGTGGGCGAATTCGCTGTGGACGAGTATTACGGCAAGGCTTACGATCTGGTGCTGTCGGGCAAGGCGCGCGACGCCATGGACCTGGAAAAAGAGCCGCCCCAAGTGCGCGAGCGTTATGGCATGCACACCTTCGGCCAGAGCCTGCTGATGGCGCGCCGGCTGATCGAAGCCGGGACCAGGTTCGTGCAGGTGAACTGGCCGTCGGTGGCGAATGGCGATCCGGAGACCACGGCCTGGGACACGCACGCCTCCAACTTCGGCCCTTTGAAGAACCTGCATTGTCCCAAGCTGGACCGCGGTCTGTCGGCGCTGCTCGACGACATGGATCAGCGCGGAATGCTGAAGCACACTCTGGTTGTGGCCGTGGGCGAATTCGGCCGCAGCCCGCGCCTGGGAGTCTCCACTTCGGGCAACTCGAATTCCCCCGACGGGCGCGATCACTGGCCGTATTGCTATAGCGCCGTGGTGGCGGGAGCGGGCATCGCGCGCGGAATGCAGTACGGCGAATCCGACGCCACCGCCTCGTCGCCTAAAGAGAAGCCGGTCCATCCGGCCGATCTGCTGGCGACGGTGTACTACGCGTTGGGGATCGATCCGGACATGCAGATCCTCAATCACCTGAATCAGCCTCGCGAATTGGTGAAGGGCAAGCCCGTCGC
>JBEKNN010000256.1:0-13271 GCA_049522755.1 Bryobacteraceae bacterium
CCGGGTCGAGATCTTCGGGCAGATCGCGCATGGGGTGGAAGCGCCCATGGGCGTTGCGAAACTTCAGCAGCGTATGGTCGAGAACCGCGTACAGGCTTCCGCGCACTACGGCGAAGACGCTCAGTTCATCGTCCGGCCACTCGACGGCGCGCAGTGCGGTACGCAGCGTGCCAACCTCTTCGCGGCGATGGAACGATTTCGACCCCACCAGCAGGTGCGCGATGCCGCGAGCCTCAAGCGCTCTCACGTATTCCTGAGTAAGGTCAATACCACGATTAGTGAAGCGCCGGAATAGGATGCAGACGTGTTCCGGCTTGACGGGTATCCAATCGCCGGTGGAACGGTCGCGCACTTTCCATCCGCTATTCGTGCACAGCCAATCAATGAAGGCCGCCACCGTGTGGGGCGAGCATTGTTCGATTTTGGCATTAGAGATATTGCGCGTGCCATACGGCTCGGGCATTGGGAGAGCGACCACACAAGGCTGTTGCAGTGGATCTTCCACTCCGCCTTCGATTGGCAGATAACCGGGAATGATAGGCGCGAACGCGGCGTTGACAAATTCCTGGATGGTGCGCGTACTGCGCGTGCTGCTGCTCAACTCGCGGGAGGCGACGCCGGCATCGGTAAGATCTTGGCACACGCGGCTGAAAAGGCGGGCGTCTGCGCGGCGGAAGCGGTAGATGGATTGCTTCGGATCGCCCACCACATAGAGTTTGCCGGGTGCCGGTGTAGCCTTACGCCAATTGCGCTCGGAGGGATCGGCAGCGGCCAGCAGGAGTAGAATCTCCGCTTGAAGCGAGTCGGTATCCTGAAATTCGTCTATGAAAATGCGTTGGTAATCCTGCTGCAATTGGGCGCGCGCGCCATCGTGCCGTAAAAGGTCACGGGCATAGAGCAATAGATCCATGAAGTCGAGTTGACCGGCGGCCTTTTTCTGTTGCTGGTAGAGATCGACAACATCCCAAAGCTCGTCCCGCAAGTGCGCAGCCAGGTCGGCATCCGCGTCACGCCCGAATTTCTCAATAGAGATCCGCAGTTCCTCCCATGACGCTACGACAGCTTCGTGCGAAACGCCGTCGCCATACTTGCCGGCGCCGGTCTTGAGCCAGCGAAGGTCGTTCGGCAGGCGGAGGATCTCACTTTCCACCACGTTGACATCGAAGCGGCCGGCGGCGCGGGCCCGCTGTACGCGCTCCAGGAATTCGGCTAGCGGACGCAGGTTCTTGTGCAAGATATCGTAGGACCGGGAACAGCGATTGCGTAGGTCCAACGTGCCCTCTGCCTTCTGCAGCACGGTGTCCAAAGAGGCAGCGCGGTCGAAGCCGCGCTTGTCCCAGGGAGTATTGAAATCGCGCCACTCCGTAAGCGACCAGGCAGCCTTACGCAGGGCATCGAGCGGCTCGGCGCCGTCGTGATCCTCCCGCCACGAAAGCCGCGCGAAGGCATGCAGCAGCACCGGAGACGGCGAGGTAAGCCGTTGCCCGACCCAGCGCTGGAACACGCGACTGAACACGCGGAATGCGTCGGGTTGAGCTAATTCTTGGAACACGGGATCGACACCGGCCTCCACCGGACGGCGGCGTAGCAGTTGGGCGCAGAAAGCATGGATGGTGCCAATAAAAGCACGATCCAGCGATCGAGCCGCCTCGCCCAGGCGGGCCTTTACTACAGGATCAATTTCGCCGGCGCGCCGCTGCTCCAGTTCGTGGCGTACCCGCAACTTCATGTTGCCCGCGGCGGCATGCGTGAAAGTAACGGCTACGATGGTCTCAACAGGCGTCCCCGCGGCGATCACCTCCACAATACGGGCCACCAGCGCAGTGGTCTTGCCGGTTCCCGCCGAAGCTTCCACCACCCAACTCTGATCTAACCCCGCAACGGCGGCGGCGCCATTCATCGCCATGAGCGCAGCTCCTTCAAGGCCTTCAACTCCGGCTGGGATTTTTCCGCGACTCGCTCTTCTTCATAAGGGCCGCAGATGGGCAGGTACTCGCAGCGCTTGCAGCCATCCTTGCGCGGCGCCGCGGGCAGGAATCCGTTGCGGATGGCATCTTCGATGACGCGCAACGCCTGCGTCGCCCGCTGACGCATCCAAGGTTGCAGCGGCACGTCGATGGTCGTGTAGTTTTGCGCGATGGTGGCATAGTAGAGACGCCCTGTGGCCACAGGCTCGCCCAAGAGTCGCTCGGCGGCCAGCGCGTAGAGAGCTGGCTGCAATACCTCGCCGCCGCCGATCAATTCCGGGCGCGGTTCGGGAACGCGGCCCGTCTTGTGGTCTACCACGCGCAGTAAGCCGCTCACGTGCCGCTCGACAAGATCGATCGATCCCTGCAAGCGGAAACCGCCATCGATTTCGACCGGCTCCTTGCGGCTGCGAGGATCGCGGCCGGCGGGGTCGCGCAGGCCGAAGCTGAGTTCGTAGAACTGTGGGGTCCACTCCGATTCGGATGCCGCTTTCTGCTGGAGCCATCCGCGCAGGTCCGCGCGAAGGGACTGGATTTCCGCCTGCCAGATCTGCGGGATGGCCGGCGCAAGATCGGCTTCGAAGCGCAGCGCCACCTGCTGCAATACTGCGTCGAGACGATCGAGCGCCAGGTCGAGGTTGTCCGCGGTGAAGGGCAGCGCTTGCCTGTCGGCAAGGTCACGGAGCAGTTCGAATTGCACCGCGTGGTAGATCTCGCCGCGCGTGGCCGGGTCTATTCGTTGAATACCAATCGCCTGCTCTGCCGGCCGCAACCCAATAATTCCGCGCAGCGCAAAGCGATAGGGACAACGCGCATATTGCTGCAGTACTGAGGGCGAGCAGGCCCGTTCCGAAAGCCGGTAGCGCGATAGGGCGTCGCTACCAATCTCCTCAATGAAGAGACCGTCGGCAGCCTTCCAAGGCTTGTGCCAGCGAGCCCAGCGCAACCGCAATGATTCCACTGAGCGGCCAGGCAGGCGCTTCAGGTACTGACCCGAACCTTTGGCGAGCGGCGCCAAAGTGGCGAGATCGAACTCGGCGTCATCAATGGCGTCCGCGGCATTGGCCGGAGCGGGCCAGCCGATGCGAGTCTGGGTAGCGGATCGGGCGCGCAGCTCAAATTCGCGGACACCCATTTCGCGTCCTCCGGCTGCGCGGTGCGCCGCGAAGGCGTAGAAGGAAGGCACGCGTTCCCTCCCGGTCAGCAGGTCCAGACGCGAGAAGGAAAGAGTCAGGCGCTCGCTGGCACAGGCAGCAGCGATGTGCAACAGTTCGGTGTCCTCGGCCCGCAGTTCGATTCCGAGGTCGCGGCGTTGCGCCTGCAGCAGCAGTGGATCTTCGGCAGGCGGGCGCGGAAACATGCCCTCGTTGACGCCGGGCACGAAGACGCGGCGGAATGAGAGGCCGCGTGCTTCTTCCACGCCGCCGACCCAGACCCTTCCGAACCGCGACTCTTTGGGCGCGGCTGCCAGCGCAATCAGCCGCGGCCCCAATACCAACAGGACTTCGTCGAGCGACACGGGGCCGATGTCCGACATCGGCTCCAACTCCTCTAGCAGCTCGATGACGTGCGCGGCGTCGCGCAACGCGAACTCCGCCAGATCGGTAAGCGCGGCGATCCACTCGCCCCAAAGGGCGCGCGCTGGAAGCGCCGCCAAGCGGGCGATCAATGGTAAGGCTAGGCGCGTGAGATTCTCCACCGCCTCGATTCGCACAGCCAGGAACGCGCGGGCCTCTTCATCCTGCTCGGCGGCGTAGCGCCGGTGGAATTCCTCTCGCAGCCCGCCGAGGCGCGTTTCCCAGCGCGAGAGGCCGCCGATCACCGCGGCATCCACCAGCATGCGCTCCCACAACGCGGGCGTCGCAGGTTCATCCTCTTCGGGCATTTGGCCCAGCGAGAAGTACTCGGCTAAACGCGAGGCGGAGAGCCCCTCGCCCGCGCAATAGAGGAGCGCGAGCAAGCTGCGCCCTGCAACATCGGGACGGCGGGTGGTGAGGGTACATAGCGAAGGAATTCCGGCGCGGCGTAGAGCTTCGAGGATAAGCGGCTGGTGGCGCTCCGGAGATCGCATCAGAATGGCGACGTGATCGAACGGCACGTCCTCGGCGGCCGCTACGTGTATGGCGCGAGCGATCTCCACAGACTCAAGAGCTTCGCCGGATGTGGAGAGAATGACGACGCTGCCATCCTCCTCACGCACCGGGACGGTTTCGCTTGAGAAGAGATATCGCTGCAACGATTCAAGCGAAGACGCAGGCTCTCTGTCGCCTGGCGAAAGGTGCAAATTCAGGGCGATTCGCGCCGCGCCCAGCACGGAGGCGAGCAACTCTCTCTCAAGGCGCGTGCGGGGTACGAGATCGAACGCGACGATGGCCGTCTTGCGCAGGCTGTTATAACCGGCGGAAAAAGCGTCGCGCGCCAGATCGACGCGCCTGGCGTGGTCGGCTAATCCGCGCTCGGTGAGTTCGCGCGCGTAGGCGTCGAGAAGGCGAGCGAGATCGGGTCCGGATTGCCCGCAGGCGCGCAGACGCTCAGGTTCCACCGGATTGAGGCGCAGTTCTTCAAAGGTCGCGGTTAGGGCGCGGGGGAAGCCGGGAAATCTGGCAACGGGATGAAAATAGGTGAGTTCGCCGCGTTGCAGAGCTTCAGCAGTAATGCGCGCGGCCAGCGCTTCACGCACGAACCGTCCCACCGGCACGAGTCCGCGGCGGTTCAACTCCGCGGCAGACAGGTCCATTACGAATTCGCGAAATGCGAAGCGGCGCACGCCCAGCAGAGCACTTCCGCACGCCGCCAGCGCCACCTCTTCCGCCGCGGCGCGGACCGGCGCCAGCACCAGCACCGAACCCGCGGCGGAGAACTGAGAAACAAAATCCACAGCGCTGCGACGCAAGTCGGAGTAACGATGCATGGCCTTGAAACTCCAAGGCTATCGCAAATTGCCGGGCGGATACGCCGAAGGCTGCGGTCGGTGCTAGCGTGGCGCAAGTCACCAAGAACATCCGCATAGTAGGCGTCCACCACTTCGAGTTCAGAAACGCACCTGCCATTGCTACAAGATCGCAATGAAATCGGTCAACTTAGGCGGCCGGGCCAGCGGGACTTCCTCACACGTCGAGCTGGATAGACCGGAATGCCATGATCCTTCGATCCCTGAGTATCCTGGCCCGTCGAGCTTCACCGTTACCGAATTGGAGCCGCCTGGATTCGGAACAAATGCCAGGTGTTCACAGAGCCGTTGCTGGTTTCGCCGGTCGCAGCCCCCACCCCAACGTGCGCCGAGCCCCACCACTAGGAAAGAGAAAGCTGCGCAGCATCGGCACGAAAGGCTAAGTGTGGAGAGGGCGGAGAGGGTGTCCGGAAGCGCATATTTCCTCTTGCAGGATGTCGGGTTTTTGTATACTATAAGTGTCGGGTTTTTGCAGGATGGCTAGATGCGTCAACAAAAGACATTGCGCGAAAGGATAGAGGCACGGATCGCTAGGAAGCGAGGCGAAAACGTATTCCTGCCGCGTGAATTCCGCGATCTCGGCGGCGAGGATCAGGTGTTGCGTGTGCTCCGTGGCTTAATACGCGAAAAGCGCTTGGTGCGCCTTGGCTATGGCGTCTATGGCCGCGCCGTAGTCTCGCGCCTCTCTGGCAAGCCGATTCTCTACAGCCCGGACGGATTTCTAGGGGCGGCTCGACAAGCCCTTACCAAGCTCGGCGTAGCCTGGGAATCGACGGAAGCGGAACGCGCCTATAATGAGGGCCGTTCAACTCAAGTACCTGTCAATCCGGTTGTGCGGGTGAGGGGGCGCTTCTCACGGCGGTTGCGTGACGGCAATCGGGAACTAGTCCTTGAGCGATAAACCATCCGTTCAGGAGTTGCTCGAAGTCCAAGAACATTTTGGGTTGCCCAGTCCGGCTCTTGTGGAGAAGGATTGGTATGTCGTCAAGGCGTTGGCGGCGATCAACCAAGCGGAAACCGCACCGTTCCGCCTGGTGTTTGGTGGAGGAACGGCTCTGAGCAGGGCCCACCGTCTGATTCGGCGTATGTCGGAAGATATTGACCTGAAGATCGTCTGCGAAAGCGAATTCACCCGCCCGGCTCTCCGCAATCTGCGTGACGCTATCACCAAGGCACTGTTGAGGGCCGGGTTTGAATTCGATCCGAAAAATCCCGGACATCGCGAATCTGGCAATGCAAGCCGCTACACTTTGTATCGGTTGCCCTACTCTCCTGTAGCCGAGGGGCAGGGGAGTTTACGGCCCGAAATTCAAATTGAAACGGCGGTCTGGCCATTGCGTCGGCCTGCAGTGGCGTTGCCGGTGACTTCGTTCATGGCAGAAGCGTTCAATCTTCCGCCCGAAGTACTCGTGATCCCTTGTGTATCGATTGTTGAAACGGTCGCGGAGAAATTCGTCGCCCTGACGCGACGCGCGGGCGCCGAGTTCGCAGATGCCGGAGGTCCACGGGATTCTACCCTCGTGCGTCATGTGTATGATCTCCATGTGCTTCGCGCCCACTACGATCCCGGTGCAGTCGTCGCGTTGGCGCAAATAATCATGCGCGCGGATGTCGAAACCTATGGTCATCAATTCCCCGCCTACCGGGATAATCCGATTGCTGAATCCGTACGTGCCGTCGCCGGCATGGCCGCCGATCCCGGATTCGCTGGCCGTTATGCCGCGTTCCTCCGGGATATGGTCTATGGTGAAGGGCAGAGTTTCGGCATCGCTTTAGCCACCATCTCCGACTTGGCGAGCCGGTTGTAAGGTGTGGCAGGAAGGGAGGTCGCGTCCAGGGCACGGCCTGTCTGCGTGGGCCGGAAACAGGAGGGACTTGTTCATTGGGTCCGGCGAATTGATTCATTTGTGAGCAGCGTTCTCCAGTTTTCGATTTTGGCCTGACCTTCACAAAATGAGCAATCGAGTACTATTGTGAAATGGCAACAGGTCGCGATAACGGCCCGAGACCGGTAAACATTAACCCATACGAGCGCTCGCTGTTGCCGACCGACCCCCAATTTGCGAATTTGCTGATGAACTGGAGCCACTACCGTCAGCGGCTAGTTGTTTTCTTGGGAGCAGGGGCCTCCGTGGGGGCCCGAAGTAAAACCAACGGCTACCCTCTGCCGACAGCATTTAGTTTGAGGAATCTGATCTGGCGCGCATTCATGTGCGATGCGCCCGATATGTTCAAGCCAGAAGACATCCAGTTGGTCTCGCTTGAGCATGCAGCGGCGCTGGCCGAACGATGTGTTGGGCGCGCCGCTCTGCTGGAGCTACTGGCTGGCGTTTTCCATGTGGAGGCTCCGTTGTGGCAACATGCCGTGCTGCCATTCCTACAGCCTTCCGCTATATTCAGCCCAAACTATGACTCGCTTATCGAGGACGGATGGAGGTTGCACTCGTCTGCTGAGGGCATCGCGCGGCTTCGCCCCTACTATCGTGACGAACGGCCCGACACTACTCCGCACGTTCCCCTGTATAAGCCGCATGGCACCCTGGAGCGCCTAACCGAACCGATTGGCGATGGCGGCATCGTCATCACTCAATTTGACTACATAAAGATGCTGCGCTACCGAAGAGAAGCGCCTGATAGGTGTCTGGGAAATACTGAAAACGCGTGCGTAGTTTTCATCGGCTACAGTTTTCAGGATCTCGACATTGCGGCGTCGCTGTACGCGATTCGTAATCCGCAGGAGAAGCGGACCATTCCCTGGTATGCAGTTTTTCCTCGGAACGATGAAAACGTCCGAGCGATGTACGATGAACGCTACGGGATACGTCAGATCAATCGCACTTTTTTCAATTTCCTGGTCGAATTGGATGACGCTGTGAACTTTATCCCGGAGCCTTGGAAAGTCAGGAATCTGGACACACTTTCTGGAATAATGCGATCTCCGGCTATGCATCATACCGGGGCGGAGGCGGGCATAACTTAGCGCCGAAAGCCAAGTAGCATTTTCGAGCGTATCGCCATGATTTAACTACGCTGGGAAGCGAATTTTCATCCTTGACTACGCTTGAATACCAACTTCCATCCACTAGCGCTAATTTCGAGATCCCCGGTAGTGTGTGACCCATCTGTTGCAGAATATGCCGTCTGTGATTGTAGGATTTTGAGAGCACGTCTGCAAGCCATCCGTCCAGCCTCCCGAACTCCTCCGCGTCTTCCACCAGGGCATAGTAACTGAGCTTACAGAGCGAAAGTCGAAGCGGCTGCGTCTTAGCTAACGCGCTGTTGAGATAGGCTGATGAGAGGCCGCCGTACAGAGCGCGACGTAATTCGGCAATACAATCGACTAAATCCCAATCGACGCCGTTCGCGATTCGAGCAGGATTGATGTTTCCTCTTTTGGGATACAAGAGCAGATTGTGGTAGATGATCAGCCCCAGTTCGCGCTTTAACCTTTCGACCGTTCGCGATGCAGGAGTTACGCCACGCGTGGATATCTGATGCCCCAAGAATACAAAGCTTTCGCTCGCTTTCTTAAGCTCCGTTAGCCGTTCCTCCCCGACCTGCGATATTCCCTCAGATTTCTCTTCATTAATGCCCGCACCGGATCGAACGCCATGCGTTAGCATTATGCCCGCCAATCGGTTTGCGGTACCATAATCATCGCAGACGATAACCGTGTCGTCCGCGTAGCGTGCGAACATTGCGCCTGTTCGCTCGATCTCGCGATCCAACTCAACGCAGGCGATATTGGCAAAGAACAGCGAAATTGTCGTGCCCTGTGGGAATCCGATGATGGAGGACGCAAAGGTTGCAGATTCGTAGCCGGGCTCGCCTTCCGCAAATTGATATCGTAAAAATGCCCGAATTAGACTCTCTTCCCGCGGTGTGCACTTCACGTGAGCCTTAATCACACGGAGAAGATAATCTGGATGAATGCTGTCAAAATATTTCTTGAAGTCATACTCTAAAATGTACGCGCGTTGCTTAGTCTTCATCGCTGCCGCCAGGTGCTCAATCGCGTGATGTCCACTTCGGTCGGATCTGTACGCGTAAGAGTAGCCACTGAAAGCGGGGTAATTTCGATCAAGCAGTTTCTCGTGCAGCCAGCATGATACAGCAGAGTCAACAATTGTGAATATACTTATTCCCCGCGTACCGCCGCCCTTCTTGGGAATCTCTAACCTAAGGCAAGGCCTCGGTTCGTAGAGGCCGCTCTTGATTTTCTTGGTTACCGCGTGCGCGATCGACGCGCTGTGGCTGCGAACATAGAAGGGATCGAACTGCTGATCAAAACGCCAGTGTCTCGGTAGAGAGTCAGAGGGACGTAGCGCATCCTTGCCCGTGCGCCTTTCATACCTCCGTCGGTCGGTGTCCGCCTCACGGAGCTTGGCCATATATCGACTAATATGCTTTTTGCACTCTCCTAACAGCTTTTGCTCAAGTTCCCTTTCCATTGGCGAACGCTTTACGGGAGCACCGCGGAGAGAGAAGTGGTCGTTGCGAGGTATGGTCAAGTCCTGCCGAACTCGACCCGCAAAGAGATTTCCCGGCGCTCCCTAGACCATTCTTTTGGCCTTGCGGCAATTGTACTCGATATCGCCTCAGGAAAGTTCGCATCGTTGGAACTGCCGGGACCTGTGCCTGTTCCGCTTACGGTTCACCGTCGGGCCTTCGGGAGTGGCGGCGGGACCCTTGACAGCGAGCAGCGTCATGTCGGTCAACTCTACTTGTTTTGGAGGGCTGCTGCCGATTCGGGTCGGGCAGAAGGCTTTTTGACGGCATTCAGGGCAGAAGAAAATATCCCAACAGTCTACACTTGCCCGCTCCAAAAGGATGCCGTTTGCGACGCGACAAAAGGCGATTCGCGGAACGCAAGCTGCCGATGGGCGCGGTGCATCATTCCTAATCGAGGAGCGTCCGGTACGCTTCCGGCGACTACATCGGGGTCCTGCATAAACACGGGCACGATCCCGAGCATGAGCCGGCCGGCGAGGTTCACCCCAAGATCCGCGTGCCCAAATTGTGCCCACGACCTGCGTTTCTGGCACTTTTGCTCTTTCTAGCACAACGCAGAATCAACAACTTACATGTTATCAATGGCCACCCAAAGAACAAGTCCCCCTCTCCGCAGCAGGATGAAACAGGCGGGGAAGTAAGCTTTTTTGCGACCGAGATGACACACTAGAGAAAGGGCGTGTTTTTACGGTCGTTATGAGATGTCGTCCTGTTCGGCGCGCTCATTTCTCTAACGCATGTTTGATATCACTGCCGACGACATCCGGCTGCTAGGCGATTCCGACCTTCGCGAATTGACGGCGCGCTTGTGCGAAGCCGAAGTTGCCAAACTGGGGTTGTCTACTGCATCCGTAACATGGGGCGGACATCAGGATGCCGCCGACGCCGGCATTGACGTTCGGGTTGAGCTTGCTGCCACCGTGCAAATCGATGGGTGGATTCCACGGCCAGCCACCGGCTTTCAGGTAAGGAAAAAGAGCATGCCGCGAGCCGAGATCCTAAAGGAGATGCGGCCGGACGATGTCGTCAGAGATATCATCGCGGACCTCGCCGCCCGATCCGGAGCATACATTGTCGTCAGCTCTGAAGGGGTCACTGATAAAGCGCTAAGAAACCGCCGCGCGGCGATGCGTGAAGCTGTGCGAGGCCTAGCCGGTGCGGACGCACTCGTGCTGGACTTCTACGATAGGCAACGACTCGCAACCTGGACTCATGACCATCCAGGTGTGATCCTCTGGGTGAGGGAAAGAGTCGGCCACGTTCTAAAGGGCTGGCGGTCCTTCGGACCCTGGGCGGATGTCTCGGAAGAAGCCAGCGGCGAGTATCTTTCGGATGAAAGGCTTCGCATTCACCTCCCGACAGGCCAGATGCCCGATGGCGTTTCGGCCATGGCAGGATTAGAACAGATTCGCAACACGCTAAGGCAGCCCCACGGCATCGTCCGGTTGGTCGGCCTTTCCGGCGTGGGGAAGACTCGCCTCGCGCAAGCTCTCTTCCAGAAAATCGGAAAGGATAGCCTTGACCCCTCAGTTGCCGCGTATACGGACATTGCCGACCAGCCGGATCCGGCCCCGACTGATCTCGCGTCTCAGTTAGTCGCGACCGGCAAACGGGAAATCCTAATCGTTGACAACTGCCCATCCGGTCTCCACGGACGCCTATCGCAGATTTGCCGCGCCTCTGTCAGCAAGCTTAGCGCCTTGACAATTGAATACGACATTCAGGACGACATCCCAGAAGGCACCGAGGTCTTCCGCCTCGACACGTCATCTCGCGAGTTAATCAAAGAGCTTGTCCGCCGCCGCTTCACAGCGATCTCCGCAACGGATGCTGAGACAATCGCTAATTTCTCGGATGGTAATGCGCGTGTTGCAATGGTTCTCGCATCGACATTGCGCGGAAATGAAACTATCGCCGGCTTAAACGACAAAGATCTGCTGCAGCGACTGATCGAGCAGCGACATGCGCACGATCCCGCCATCCTGCTTACCGCCGAAGCCTGCTCTCTCGTGTATTCGTTCGATGGTGAGGATGTCGGAAATGACTCTGAGTTGGCGAGGCTTGGGGCGTTGATCGGGCAGAGCGCACATGAAGTGTTCAGGCACGTCGCCGCGCTGCTGGATCGTGGCCTGGTCCAACGGCGCGGCATTTGGCGGGCAGTCCTTCCGCAGGCGATCGCGAATCATTTGGCCGCGAATGCTTTGAAGAGAATCCCGTCCACAACCATTGAAGAATACCTGCTCCGCACCGCGCCCGAGCGAGTCTTGAAATCGTTTACGCGGAGACTGGGCTATCTTGATTCCAGCCCGGAGGCGGTCCAGATCGCGCGGCGATGGTTAGGCCCGCCTGGACCGCTCGGCGACCTCTTTAGGCTTGATCAAGTTCATCGTGCGGCGTTCGAGAATATTGCACCAGTGTTGCCAGAGGCAACGCTGGAAACAATCGAGCGAGCCCTTAGTGCAATTGACGACGCCAAAATACTTCGGACGCGCAAAGACGACGCGGTCTTATTACGCAAGCTCGCCTACGAAGCCCGAATGTTCTCTCGCTGCACGGCATTACTAGGGAAAATCGCCGTTGCTATCGGAGTTGGGGAAGGGGGCAATCGGGCCATGGAGGCATTCAAGTCCCTTTTCCAGGTCGGTTTTTCAGGAACACACGCATCGATTGAACAGCGGTTGGCGGTCGTAGAAGAGCTGTTTTCATCCGCTCACGGCCAAGACCATGGACTTGGGCTGCAAGCGCTCGACTCCGTCTTGTCTACGTATCTTCGCCCATTTGGAAATTTTGAATTTGGATCACGTTCTCGCGATTACGGATTTTGGCCTAGTTCCGTCGAGGAGAAGAGACATTGGTTCGCTCTCGCCCTAGCCCTCGCTACGCGCGTTGCGTGTTCTGCTTCGCCGATTGCGGCCGACGTTCCGCATGTGGTTGCAGACAATTTACGCGGCATTTGGGGTCTTGGTTATGCTTATGACGCGCTCGCGGAAGCCTGCTTCGCCATTTCGGATCACACTTTCTGGCCCGAAGGATGGTTCGCCATTCGCCAGATCCAATTTCATGAAGGTGCAGGCTTTACTCCGGAAATTGCATCTCGGCTCGCTTCCATCGAGGCTCATCTACGGCCACGCGATCTGGCTCAGAAAGTTCGCGCCATCGTGCTTTCGAAAGACCACGCGGGCCTTTACACGACAGAAAACCCTGATCGGCTGAACGACGTGAGCGCGGGGCTCGCTCGAATATCAAACCTTTCCGAGGAATTGGGCGAGGCGGTCGCAATCGACGAGAAGACGTTTGAAGAATTGTTGCCGGAAATAGTCCGGGGCGACGCAGGTCATTTATGCAATTTTGGAGTGGGTCTTGCACGTGGCTCCCTCGATCCTCGAAGGACATGGCGGCGGCTACTTGAGACCCTCCTGACAACGCCAGAATCGGAGCGTCAGATTCAAATCTTGCGCGGCTTTGTGCGGGAATTGAGTGAAATGAACCTGGCGCTTACTGACGAGGTGCTAGACGGCCTTCTTGGCGATGCCAAGACGACCTGGCTGCTTCCAGCCCTTCAAGCCGCGGCGGGAGTTGGGCAGCGCGGAGCCGAACGGCTCATTACCAGTCTTTCGTTAGATACGGTGCCGATCGAAAACTATGGTTTGCTGACAACTGGCGCGACCGATACGATACCTGCGTCGGTCCTGACGGAATTAGTCTTGAAGATGGCCTCGAAACCAAACGGTTTCAGTGTCGGTGTCCTTTCGGTAAGCCTGCATGACACTGCCTAGGCGCAGTTGGTAAGGTCGGTCCTGATCCCGGCAGGTATGGAGGACCGACGATGACTCACAAGACAG
>JBEKNN010000257.1:0-13247 GCA_049522755.1 Bryobacteraceae bacterium
CGGTGGAGGCGGAAGATATACCCGCCAGTTTCCCCATCAAGGCCGCCAAGACCGTCCTGGATTACGACTACACGGAAATTTCCGGACATACGTTCCTGTTGCCCCTGAAGGGCCAGGTGTTCATGACCGGCGGCGACATTCTGACCCGCAACGACGAGACTTTCCATAACTACCGGAAGTATTCCGCGGATTCGGAGATCACGTTCGACGACGCCCAGATTCCGTCCGATGTGCCGGAAGCGAAGACTCAGGAGACTGTCGACCCGGGCCAGAAGCCGCCGGCCAAGACCAACGATACAACCAAGAAGAACCAATAAATGCGTAAACGAATTCCAGCTTGTGTGTTTGTCTTTTGCGCGGCCGCTCTGGCGCAGACTCTTACCGTCGAAAAACTGGCCGAATTCATTCACTCTTCCACGCATGAAATGAAGGGTAAGCAGTCCGATAAGGAGACCGCGGCCTTCATTGCCAGGATGAAGCTCACCGAGCGGCTGGATGATGCGACTATCGAAGAGTTTCAGAACGAAGGCGCCGGGCCGCTGACCGTGGCCGCGCTCCGCGCGCTGGGAGAACGCTCGGCCAGCCTGCCCGTAGCGAAGGCCGCGCCGCTGTCGTTGACTGTCGCGCCCAAACAACTGCCGCCGCCCCCTTCATCGGAAGAGCAGGCAGCCATACTCGATTCGATCCGCGCCTACGCCCTCAATTACAGCCAAAGCCTGCCGGATTTTGTCTGCTACGAAACCATGAAGGAATACCAGGCTCCGCGCTCGAGCGATCGCTGGACCAAGCTCGATAACGACGTCGATAGCAGGCTGACTTACTTCCAGCAAAAAGAGGACTATAGGCCGGTTTCGGTGGCGGGCAAACTGACCAGTCAGGATTACGACAAGCTGAAGGGTTCGAAATCCATAGGCGATTTCGGCAGCATGCTGCGAGGAATCTTCGAGCCAACCACGCAGACCCGCTTCGAGTGGCGGACCTGGAGCACATGGGATGGACAGCCATCCATGACTTTCGACTACCACGTTTCCCGGGAGCGATCCAACTATCAGATTTCCGCCGAAGATCACCGCAGCATCATCGCCGCATACAGCGGCTATTTCGTGGTGGATAAGCGGACACGCGCGGTGGTGAAGCTGAATGTGAAGGCTGAGGACTTACCGAAGGATTTCCCGGTGCAAGCGGCGGAGAGTACCCTGGTCTACCGCGATCAGGACCTGTCCGGACATACCTTCCTGCTGCCGTCAACTCTGGAAGTGATCATGGGCGGCAGCGATTTCCGGAGCAAGATCGAGAAGCGGTTCTCGACTTACCGGAAGTACTCGGCCGATTCGGACATCACCTTCGACACCGTGGACGATCCGCCGGTGGTGAAGAAAAAGTAGGTCGGAGCCCGGCCCCGCGGCCCGGTCTTGAAGTCGATGAAGCATCCGTCGGCCGATAGAATTCGCATTAGCCGATTTTCGTCCCTTGGAATACAGTTACGGGAGATCCTATTGCAAGGAAGGCGGAATCCGGATCATGCGCCAGAGCTTGCGCGATAGCGGTCCCATAGAGGCCGGCCGCGTTTCCGGAAAAAGCCGCCCGCTTCGCATTCCACACGCGCCATGGCGAGTGTTGCACTTCGTATTCGAGGCAGCCGCCGCCCGGCTGCGCGGCGTAGCCCCAGTAATGTTCCGTGATGAATTGGCTTGCGGAGCCCTCCGGCGGAAGGAAACTCGGCCCTTCGGTTTCGATCCGAATCATGCATCGATCCGGTCCCGAACGCCACGCATATTCGGCTTTGTCGACGGCGCCATGGGCGCGGGTTTCAATTGTATGCGACATGGGCACGCACGAATAGTTTTCATGGAATGCAAATCGGGCGATGAACGCAACCGCGTATTTCGGGACGAGCTCGCGAATGAATACCACGCCTCTCTTCGACGACCGCCGCACATAGAACCGAAGGTTGACCTCTTCGAACTGCTGGTGAAACGGAACCGCGAATCCGAATAGCCGCGAGCGGTTGAACTCGAAGCCGACGAGACTGAGGTAAGTTCTTCCTTCGAATAGATCCAACTCGGCGCCTGCGGGAACGAATGGTTCCAGCAGAGAGGCGTCGACCGCATAGTTGAGCATTAACAGGTTGTTCCACTCGGCGGTGAGAAATGTGTTCTTGCGACTCATCTCGTCCGGTTGACTCCAGCGCGGTCACTCGTCATCCGGCGGCAAGACCGCCGGCGTTACCACACCCTGCAGGCTTGTGCCCGCACCATCGGCTGTCCAGCCTTGCACGCGAAAGCCTTTCCGAATTCTGGCATGTTCGAGACGACGCCGTCGATGCGGTACTCGAGCGGCGAATGCGGGTTGGTGATGGCGTTCACGCGCTTGCTTTCCGGACGCTCGTCGCCGCACGCCCACTGCGCCATACCGATGAAGAACCGCTGGTCCGGAGAGAAACCATCGATCGGCTTCAGCGTCTGGCCGCGCGTGGCGTTCTTCCAGGCAATGTAAGCCAATACCGTGCCGCCCAGGTCCGCTACGTCCTCGCCTTCGGTCAGCTTGCTGTTGAGCTTGATGTCGTCCACTACGGTGTATTGGGCGTATTGATCGACCACGCAGGCGGCGCGTTTTTCGAATTGTGCGGCGTCCTGTTTGGTCCACCAGTCGCGCAGATTGCCTTGGGCGTCGAACTGGCGGCCTTCGTCGTCGAAGCCGTGAGTCAGCTCGTGGCCGATGGTCGCGCCGGTGTTGCCATAGTTGGGCGCGTCATCCAACTTGGGGTCGAATAGCGGCGGCTCGAGCACGCCGGCGGCGAAGTTGATATCGTTCATTTGCGGATCGTAGTAGGCGTTGACCGTGGGCGGAGTCATCTGCCATTCCGAGCGGTCGACCGGCTTGCCGATTTTGTCCAACTGCCGCTTCGATTCGAAAATGGCGGCCCGGTTCTGGTTGCCCAGGAAATCGCCGCGCACGATGTTGAGCGAACTGTAATCGCGCCACTTGTCCGGGTAGCCGATTTTGTTCACCACCGCGTGCAGCTTGGCCAGCGCCTGCTTTTTTGTTTCCGGACCCATCCAGGTAAGCTGCTCGATCTCGTTCTGCATGGCCTTCTCGATCTCTTTGGTATCGGCGAGCGCGCGCGCCTTGGTGGCGGGGTCGAACGTCTTTTGGACGAAGACCTGGCCGAGAGCCTCGCCCAGGTCGCCATCCACATATTGCACGCAGCGCTTCCAGCGGGGCTGCATCTCGGCGACGCCGCGGAGATACTTGCGGTAGAAATCGAAATTCGCGCGGACGAACGCGGACGAGAGGAAAGGCGCTTTATCGCTTGCCAGATGCCAGCGCAGATACGCTTTCCAATCGGCGAGGCTGCGCGTCTTCAACTGGCGCTCCACTTCCTCGAAGAACTTGGGCTCGGTGACATTGACTTCGGCTTGCGCCGGCAGACCGGACGCCGCCCAGTAGGCCGGCCAGTTGAACGACGGAGTGAGCGCGGCCAGTTGCGCGGCGGTCAGCTTGTGAAACAGGTTGTGCGGCTCGCGCTGCTCGACGCGCGTCAGCGACGCCTTGGCTAGCGCGGTCTCAATCGCCATTACGGTTTGCGCCTCGGCGCTGGCCCGGGCAGGAGCGTCGCCCAGCAGGGTGAACATTTTGGCCACGTGCTCCACATACTTGGCGCGCGTTTCCTGAGATTTGGCATCGGTCTTGACGTAATAATCGCGGTCGGGCAAGCCGAGGCCGCCGGCGGTGGCGAACGCAATCACGCGGCTCGAATCGGCATAATCCTGCGAAGAGCTGAAGCCGAAAATCGGGCTGGTCTGGCTGGATTCCAGATGTAGGTGCGCCAGCAAGGGCGGAAGGCCGGAGATCTGCTTCAGCCCCGCGATGGCGTCCATGTCCGGACGCAACGGCGCGGCGCCGGCTTTCTCAGCGGCGGTCTCATCCATGCATGCGCCGAAGTAGTCGCCGATCTTCTGCTGGTTGGCGGTGCGGCCGGCCGAAGGCTTCGACGCTTCTTCCAAAATGCCCCAGAGGTATTTCTGATTGTCGGTGGTGAGCTTGGCGTAGACGTCCCAACGCGACTGATCGGCGGGAATGGGGTTCTGCTTGATCCAATTACCGCAGGCGAATTTGTAGAAATCGACGCAGGGATTCACGGAGCGGTCGATAAAGTGTGTGTCGAGGACCGGCGTGTATGGCAGCGAGGCCAATGGGCGGTCCTGGGCCGCAAGCCAGACGGGCGTGGAGAGCAGCAGCCAGACGAAATGCTTCATGGAAGTTAGGTTACTCCATAGAAAAGAACCGGCGGCGAAAAAGAACCGGCGGCAAAGACCGCCGGCGCTACCGGTGCGGCAACGACCGCCGGCGTTACCGGGCAGCGTCGGCGGCCGAGGCCCGCCGCGATTTGATCACTTCGAGCACCGTGGGCATCAGCGACGCTACGATAATTACCAGGATTACCTTGTCGAAATAGCGGCGCACGAACGGCACGCTGCCCAGCCCGTAACCTAGCATCGTCATCAGAAATACCCAGCCGATAGCGCCGCAGATGCTGTACGGAAGAAAGCGCCGGTATGGCATTTCGGCCACTCCGGCGACAAACGTGGTGAACGCCCGCACGATAGGCACAAAGCGCGCGTAGACGATGGTCTGGCCGCCGTGCTTTTCGTAGAACGCTTTCGTGCGCAACAGGTGCGCGCGCTTGAATAATCGCGAATCGGGACGGTTGAAGATCGCTTGGCCGGTACGCCGCCCCAGGAAATAGCCGGTGGAATCGCCGATCATCGCGGAGAGCGAAAGCAATACGATCACCAGAAAGATGTTCAGCAAACCGTCGCCGGCTACTACGCCGACGGTGAACAGTAACGAATCTCCCGGCAGGATGACTCCCACCAGCAGGCCCGTCTCGGCGAATGCAATCACGCAGAGCGCGGCGTAGCCCAGCCAGCCCGAGAAGATCTGCTCCAGTATATGGCGCAGGCCGTCGGGGGTGGTCAGCGACCGCAGAAAATCCAAAATGGCATGGATCATTCGGCTGCCAGACTGTTTGCCGATCCCGGCTTAGTTCGAAGCGCGTTCACACGAGTGTGAACGCTGCACGCATAAGTGCGTGCGCCACGATGACTGGTAAGCATTCTAGTCCTTAGCTGCGGTATCCGGCGATGATGTTGTTGATCACGTTCTGGTGGATTTTGATCTTGCCTTCCTGGATCAAGCGCTCCTTCAGGCCCGCTTCGAACAACTCGTCGCGCTGCTTGGCCTTATCGGTCTTGATCTGGTCGCGAATCGCGACGCGCTCCGCGGGCAGGTTCGAAAGATCCGCCGGAATGTGCGCCAGCACCTTCACTACCACCGTGCCATCCGGCATGAGTATCGGGCCGGCGATGGTGTTATCCGGACTGGAGAAATTCTGGGCCACATAGTTGGCCGAACCGAAGCCCGCCGGCGAATCGTTGCGCGCGAATCCATCGGTGGTCTTCACTTCGAGATTCATCGATTTCGCGGCTTTCTCCAGATCGCCGCCCAGTGCTTTGGCCTTATCGGCAAGCTGCTTGGCGGTATCGCGAACCTTGACGGTCAGGCGGGCCTGAATCATAGTGTCGCGAATCTGGTCCTTGACTTCATCGAAGGTCGAAGGCCGCGGCGCAACGATCGCCGTCACCTCCGCCACCGCAACCTTGTTGCCGGGCAACGCGACGGCTTGCGAAACTTGACCCTGCTTCAGGGCGGCGACGGCCTGGTCGAAATCGGGGCTGGCGCCGATTCCCGGAATCGGTTTATTCGGTTCCACATTGTCGGCGTGCACCACTTCCATATGCAGATCGGCAGCCACCTTGTCGGGATGCAGCGGGTCTTTCGTCAGTTCGGTCTGCGCCTTATCGGAGATGGCTTGCAGGGCTTCGCTGACGCGCGCCTTCTTCCAATCGGCGGCCAACTGGCCCTTCACTTCGTCGAAGGTCTGCTGGTGCGCGGCCTCGCGCGATTCCACCTGAATGATGTGATAGCCGTAACTGGTTTTGACCAATCCCAGGTCGCCGGGCTTCTGCGTGAAGGCGGCGTCTTCGAATTCCTTCACCATCTGGCCATGCTGCACGCCTGGGTACTCGCCGCCTTTGTCCTTCGACCCCGGATCTTCCGAGTATTTCTTGACCATGTCTTCGAACTTGACGGTTCCGGCCTTGAGCTGCTTCAACACGTCTTCGGCCTGCGCCTTGATTTTGGCTTCGTCGGCGGGCGGCTTACCCTGCGTCATGAAGAGGATGTGCCGAACGTTAGCGCTTTCGGGCTTGTGGTATTGCGCCTGATTCTGGTTGTAAATCTTCTGGAGATCGGCATCGGTGGGGTTGAGGGTCTGCTCCAGTTTCGCCTGGTCGGCCACCAGAATCACCAGGTTTTTCTTCTCCGGCGTTTGATACTTGGCGACATTGGCCTGGTAGTAAGACTGCATCTCCGCATCGCTGGGCGTCACGTCTTTTTTGAACTGATCGGTGGTCAGCTTGACGTATTGGATTTTGATCTTTTCGTACTTCCGCTTATAGGTATTCTCGATTTCGAGCGGGGTCACCACGCTTCCCTCTACGGCGACGTCCTTTAAGCGCGCGATCACGATCTGCCGCCGCAAGTCGGTCTCGAAGTCTGCGATGCTCAACTGCTGCTGCGCCAACATGGCGG
Source organism: Bryobacteraceae bacterium (assembly GCA_049522755.1). Lineage (GTDB taxonomy): Bacteria > Acidobacteriota > Terriglobia > Bryobacterales > Bryobacteraceae > PALSA-243. The sequence continues at coordinate 6,658 of JBEKNN010000257.1, forward strand.
CATACATGTCTTTGCCTACAAAGCGGCCGTCGGGGAAAAGGCTCGGAATCATTTGCTGGATCGCGCCACGCAGATCGTCGTCGCTCGCCACGAAGCCCAGGCGGCCGGCCTCATAGGCCAAGGCGTGGTTGACGATCATTTGATCCACCAACTGAGGGAGATAGATGGGCAGCATTTCGGGGGGCAGTTGTTTGCCGCGCATGGTGCTCTGCACCATCTTCTGCACGTCGGCCGACGTGATCTGGTCGGACCCTACGGTGGCTACCACCGCGGCGGCGCCGCTCGCGCCGGTATCGTAATTCGGTACCAGGTAAGTCAGCATCGAGATTGCGACTACTAATAGCAAACCGCCCAACAGAATGCGGACCGCTTTGTCCCGGCTGCGAAACAGATCAAACATTTTTGAGTGAACTCCTGTGTTCTAAAAGGGGTGTCTCTTCATTATATAACGGGCGCGGCGGCTTGCTTGCCAGCCTGAAGCTTTGGGAGAAGCGCGTTCACACGATTGTGAACGCTGCACGCAAGAGTGTTGCTCTGCCCCGCGGCGGGGCAAGGCAAGGTATGAAAGCACACGCTTCGCTTGGTGTTTTCGAGGGTGTTTTCGAGGGTGCGTGCGCCACGAGACGGGACTGACAGACGAAAACGTCTGTCCCACGAGCCTACCCTCTGCATCCGGGGCGGGGCGTCAACCGGCCCGACGGGAATACTGGAGCTGGAGGCCTGCGCCCCAGACCGCACTCGGCGTGTACGGCGCGCACAGCCTTTTCCAGTCCGTCGCGACGCACCACCACAGCGATGGTCAATTCGCTGGACCCTTGCGCGATGACGATGATGTTTACCTGGACGCGGGAAATGGCGGTGAAGATTCGACCCGCCAGGCCCGGTTTGCCTTGCATGCCTTCCCCAACCGCCGCCAGCAGGCCCACGTTGTTATCCACTGCGATAGGCCGCAGATATCCATGCGCCAGTTCCAGCGCCAGCGCCGATTCGAGCGCTTGCAATGCCCGGTCCAATTCCTCAGACCGGACCAGAAAGCAGAAGCTCTGACGGTAGCTGGAGCTCGACACAACCAGCACTTCCACGTCCGCCCGCGCGATCGCCTCGAGAGCCCGCGCCATAGCCAGCGTGCCGTTGACCTCAGGACTGGCCGGCTCGATGGATATTACCGCGACGTTGGTCATCGACGCCACGGCGCGCACGCCAGCCTCCGCTTTAGTCACGGGTACGATCTTAGTCCCCGGTTTCTCCGGCGCGAAGCTGTTCTTGCTCCACACGGGAATCTTCTTTTCGGCCAGCGGCGCAAGGGTGCGCGGATGCAGAACCTTGGCGCCGTTGTATGCCAGTTCGGCGGCTTCGGCGTAGGTGATCTCGTCCATCACCTCGGCATCATGTACCAGGCGGGGATCGGCGCTCATGATGCCGTCCACGTCGGTCCAGATCCACAACTCGGCGGCATCGAGCGCGGCAGCGACAATGGACGCTGAAAAATCCGACCCGCCGCGGCCCAAAGTGGTGGGCCGTCCGTCGGCGGTGGCGCCGTTGAAGCCGGTAACGATCGGGATGGCGCCGCGGTCGAGCAGCGGCTGGAGGCGCGCCTGCGCTTTGACGCGCGTGGGCTCCATCAGCGGCGAGGCGTTGCCGAAAACGGCGTCGGTCACCACCACGTCCCACGCGTTCACGGCTTCGGCGTCCACGCCTTCGGCGCGCAGGTGTTCGGAAACCAGCAGCGCGGAGAGACGCTCGCCCACCGCGACGCCTTCATCGACGGACCGCGGCGGGCGCTCGTTGAGCATCGCCATGCCGTTGACGATGCGTTCGAATTCGTCGATCAATCCGCCGATCTTTTTCATCGCCTCGGGCTGCCGCGCAGGAGGCAGCAAGTCGCGGCACGTCTGCTGGTGGCGCTCGCGCAGGGCGGCGAGGTTCGATTCCATGCCCGCGTGGTCTCCGGCCTCGGCGTGGCGCATAGTGCCCAGCAGCAGGTCGGTGATCTTCGACATCGCCGAGACTACCACAGCCACGGGACGCTTGCGGCTCTCTTCCACGGCGAGCCGCGCGGCCGCGCGCATGCGATCGGCCGAGCCGACGCTGGTGCCGCCGAATTTCATGACTAAGAGGCCGCTCAATGGAACTCCTTGGCGGAGATATTTTTCGATCGCGAAATGTTTTTCGACGCAGAGACGCTGAGACGCTGAGGCAACGGATCGAAGATATTTATAGTGTTCTCCGCGTCTCTGCGTCTCTGCGTCAAATTCCGCCTTTGCCCGGCTGTAATCTTCAACGGAACTCCTTGCCGTTGGCCACTCGAGCCCGTACTATCTTCAAAATCGCCTCTTCCACTTCGTCCAGCGTCAGCCTGGTGGAATCGAGATAGACGGCGTCGGGGGCTTGCGCCAGCGGTGCGTCGGCGCGCGTGCTGTCGCGGTCGTCGCGTTCCTTCATCTGCGCCAGCAGGTCCTCCTCGGGCATCTCCTGCCCCCTGGCGCGCAGCTCTTCGAGGCGACGGCGGACGCGCTCGCCAAGTTCCGCGTCCAGATAGATTTTGACGGCGGCGCCGGGAAACACCACGGTGCCGATATCGCGGCCTTCCATCACCACGCTGGTGCGCTCGCCGATGGCGCGCTGGAGCGCCACCATGGCGCGGCGCACGCCCGGAATGACGGCGATCTTCGAGGCGCCGTTCGATACCTCCGGCCGCCGGACCTCTTCGGTGACGTTTTCGCCGTTGAGGGCGATGAATCCGGGCGCGAGGTCGATCTCACACGCGGCTGCAAGCTGCTCCATGCGGTGCATGTCGCCCATGTCGACGCCCTGCCGCAAGCCCCACAGCGCTACCGCGCGGTACATGGCGCCGGTATCGATGTAGGTAAAGCCCAGCCGCCCGGCCAGCCTTTTGGCAATGGTGCTCTTGCCCGCGCCCGCGGGCCCGTCGATGGCTACAACTACGCTTTTTTGATCCGTCAAACTCACAGGCTCCAGTCCTAGCCTTGTTCACAGGCTTTCCTTTTTTGGGCGGCTTTTTTGTTCAGCGGCGGCAGGCCGGCCGGGGGGCCGGCCGCGGACCGGGGGGTCCGCCCTACAAGTAATGTCAGGATAGCAGCGTGCGCGGACGAATGGATGGCTACTTCTTCCCGGGGCGTATGTCCGGACCGCCCGCTTGACCGAACGCGGTCGATCCGCCGCCGGCTGGTGGAGCCGAGCCAGATGCGCCGGTAGCGCCGGACGCGCCGGTTTGGCTGGACTGGCTAGATGATTGGCCAAAGCCTCCCGAGCCAATGCCGCCTGCGCCGCCAGCGCCGGAGGGTCCCTGGCTGGGCGCCTGAGTGCCGCCCGGTCCGGTTCCGATCGGCGTGCCGGGTCCCGACGTCCCTGCGTTCGATGCCAACTGCGAAGCCGGAACTCCGCCGCCGCCGCTGCCGCTGTTGGGATTCGCCGGGACGCGGAACTTCATCGGATCGTAGATGAATTCCCATTCGGAGAAGTCGGTGCGGTCCCCATAAACCATGATGGATTCGCCTTCCGCCTTGCTGGCAACTCCGGCGATGCCTCCGCCCATGATGGCGCCGCTTTGTCCCCCGGTAGTGATGCCGGCCAAACCACCGGGCCGCGGCTGGGTGAGCAGATTCTGAAGCAAACCGGCGGCCGCAGCTTGCGCCGACGGATTGATCTGGACGCCGCCCGGCTGGCCGCTGCTCTGGGCGGCGCTGAGCCCGCCAGGGAAACCGGGCGGCGCGCCGGGAGTGGTCGGCTGAGTCCCGAGTGTCGGGCCCAACGGGGAACCGCCCGCACCTATTCCGCCGTATGCGCTGGGTTGACCGGCGGCGCCTGGCATGGTGGGAATCCCCAGCAATCCTGGAATTCCGGCCTGGCCGTTGGACGAGCCTTGCGCCCCGGCCATTCCCGGCAGTACGAATCCCGGCGGAGCAGAGCCCGGAGCCGGCGGCGCGCCTGGATAGGTTCCCGTGGAACCGGTTGCCGCGTTCGGCAGCGGCTGGCCATCCGGACCCAACTCGGGGGGGCCGCCATCGCTCGCCCGGCGGCGCAGCGCGGGGTTAGTGGCCTGCGAATCCGGGGCCTGCTGTCCCAAGCCCTGCAGCTCGGTGATGAACCCGTCGTTGGACAAACCGGCCTGCTGGTTCGCGTTGTTGGTCTTCTTATTGGTGACGGAATCCTGCAATACGCCGTTCTGGATGTGAATCAGGCGCCATTCATCCTTCCCCGTCATGGGGTCGAGGTAGCGCTTCCGCAGGGAGCGGTGGTTGTTGTAGCTTTCCAGCTCTTCGATGCTGGCCGGCCAGCGCACGTTCTTATTGGTACGGAGAAAAAGGCCGATGGCGCGCTTGTACTGTTCGCCGCGCTCGATCAGCATCTGCTCTTTCTGCCGCTCGGCCTGGAAGGCCACGCGCGGGAGTTCCATATAGAGCGAGATGGCAATCATCGACGCCATCAGGAAGACCAGCAAGAGCGCGAATCCGGAATCTTTGCGGTGAGGGGACGCTCCATCTCGAGAGGTGTTGGTGGGGGGGCGAAGCGCGTTCACACAAGTGTGAACGCTGCACGCATAAGTGCGTGCGCAACGACCAGGCCGATTAACAATTGGCCGCAGGTTACCAACCTGCCCCACAAAGCTGGAGGGTTTCTGGAGAGTGGGCATATTATCCTTGGGCATCCTCGGTAAGGGGCAGCGTCTGCTCGTGCTTGTATTGGATGTCTTCTACTACGGCTGAGTTTACGCCGATGCGCACCAGCCGGTAGCGGCCCTTGAAGGTGACGCCTTCGGTCTCCAGCAGGATTTCGTCGCCGTCCATGAAAAACCCCGTCTTGTGGCCATTGGCCAGGGTGGTGACGATGCCATAATACTTCAGCTTGATCGGCGGCGGCGGGGCTGGCTGGGGCGGACCGGGATCGACTTTCGGCTTAAGCAACGGTGGCCCAACTATATTGGAAGCCACGTTCACGATAGGCTCCGCATCCTTGAGCACCGGCGCCGGCTTGCCAAAACTGAACAAATCGCGCCCGCTGCCGGCCGGCGGCACCTCGAGCAACTTAGCCAGCAGCTCCACATGCAGCGTCGGGTCCACGGCTGTGGGGTCGAGCGGTTTTGCATGGGGGGCGCGCAACACCGGCAGAAAGTCATCGCGGCCGCGCGATGCGATCTGCTCCCGCGTGGGCGCGGCGTCGTCGGAAGCGGTCTCCGGCGCGGCTACCCGCGCACCCCCCGAAGAGGAGCCTGGCGTGGACGAATCCGAGAGTACATTCGAATAGAACATGTACCCGAGAAATGCCACGGCCACGCCTAAGGCGACATAGCCTTTTTGCTGTCTATTCAGGTTCATGGCGTGCCTTCCGCGCCATTGACGAACGTATCGATCTTCAATTGCACTGTGAGCGGCGCCCCATTCTGCTGCGGCGCTGCGGTCTGCAGGCCTTCGATGATGAGGAACCGCGGGGATTTATCCAGCAGGCTGATGAACTTCGCAAGGCTGGCATAATTGCCTTCGCAGCCTTCCGTCACCGAGACCATCTTCATGCCGTCGCTGCCTTTAATGTCCTGCTCGTTGTAACTCACGGGTAGTTGCCGGACGCCGGCTTCGGTAGCGATGCGGTCCAGCTCGCCCGCCATGGTGGAAGCGCCACGGAGCTCGTCGGTGACGTATTTGGCCATGAACTGGTCGGTATCCTTGCGCGCGTTTTGCAGCTTTACAACCAATTGTTTGCTCTTGGCGACGTGGTCGCGCAACCCCGTCAGTTGTTGGTTCAGAGTCGCTTCCTCGCGCTGCAAATCGTCGGCCGATCCGCCGAAGGGCTTGAACGCAATCACCGCCGCCACCAGATTCGCCGCCAGGAGCGCGCCCATGACGCCGCGCAGCAGGAAGCGCGGCTCTTTCCAGGATGACAGGTTATGCCGCATGGGTCTCCGGGTTTGTGGTGTGCAGGCGGAAACCGACGCGCGTGCAGGGGAAGAGAGCCGGCTGAAAGCCGGCTGCAGCCAGGATTGGCTGCCCCACAAGAGGCCGATTAACAATCGGCCGCAGGTTAACAACCTGCCCCACAAAGTGCCTCAGCTCAAGGTTGGCTGGTAGTGAGGAATGCGGGTTAGAGTTTCTGAGCATAGTTCACCGTAAAGCGATAGCGGTAGAGCGGCTCGGCCTGCGTGGGAGGGAAGCTGGAGCCAAGCTTCACCGTGCCGAACGAGGGCGAGCTTTCGAGCGCCTTGAGCGCCAGCACAATGGACCCCGACTTATCGGCGCCCACCGTGATGTCGAGCTTCACGTGGTTTAGCGTATCCACTTGCGGATGGAGCGCGACCACTTTCACGTCGTAGGGCAGCGTCTTTTCCAGATCCGCAAACAAGAGGCTCCAACTGATGGCTTTTTGATAGATCAGCGTGTTGATGAGGACGCTCCATTCGAGCACCGACGAGTTCTGCGGCTGGCGCATAATGCCGTCGAGGCGCGCCTTCTCGATGGATACGTCGTGAATCTGGCGGTTCAACCGCGCAATGTCCTGATGCATGCCCACGAGCTGCTGCCCGTTCTGCTGGATGAATATTATCAGCGCGGCCAGCAGGGCTGCCAGCAGCGTGCTTA
>JBEKNN010000258.1:0-13218 GCA_049522755.1 Bryobacteraceae bacterium
AGAATGCCAGCCAGACTCAGTCAAACTGAACTTGAAGGGGAAGCCCCGTAAACAAAGGGGCGGGGAGCTGGCGCCCTCCCTACCTTACGGAATCACTGCTTGGCCGCCCTCGCACCCACTCCCTGCATGGTGTTCGACGCAGGAGTGATGAAGAACCGTTAATCAAGCCCGCCGCGTCTCCCAGTAATCTTCAAAACGACCGTTGAACTGACAGCATCGTAGCGCCAGGATGGCATTCGCCCCGCGCACAGTCCAGAACATGCCCGACTGCTTGCAGCGCGAGCCGATTAATGTCTTACAGCCGGCTTCGATGACGCCCGACCCCACGAAGAGGCCCCGACGGCGGAACTCGGGGTAGCGCATGCGCTCGGCATGCTTCTCGAAAAAGCCGCTCTCGATGCGGATCGTTTCCACTAACTCGGAGCTGGAGGAATCTATGGAGCGGATCGCGGTTACCAGATCTTCGATCTTGCCTCCGTCCAGTATGTCCTGGTGAACCATCATCCACCGTCTCTGTTCGGCTTGCTGGTTCAGATGCAGTTTGCGTGCCAGGTCCCACAAGTGCTGGCGGGCGTGAAAGAGATCGACGATCTGAACGGCGCCAGGGAAATATTGATCGGCAAGGTTCCAGATCCATTCGGCCCCGTCGCTGATCGCGACCATTGGTTTCCGCCCGGTTCCACCCACGCCTCCAGACTTCCGGATAGAAGTGTTTGCCAAACTCTTCGGCGGTTTCAATCGCAGCGACGAAGGTAGTCGAATCGGGATCGCGGATCGCGTAGCCGTCCTTATCCCAGGTGGTTTGCGTGAACACGCATCCCACCTTGGCCTCGCGCGTGTGAGCGGCCTGTCGTTCGGTCTTGCCTGCCCGTCCTACAGTTTCCTTTTTCACTACGGGCAGGCCCGTTCCGTCCATCTGTATATACAGAATGGGAATCGGTTCACCGACGATCATGGGTAGGTCCAACTGCATGGCGCGCTGCATCTCTTGCCGTTCGCGCTTGGCGATATCCTGTCCAATCGCCTCCGCCGTTCGCTCCACGGCTGTGGTGGTCACTTCCAGATCGGCGAGCAGTTTCATCTGTTGCCGCCCGTCATCGAAGGGCCCCTCCAGGCCCACCATCGCCAGCATGCGGCGCACGCCCGGAGAAAGTTCCCTGTCTTGGATGTCGAGTTCGACGTCGGCGGGGAACTGACCATTTATCGCAGTGTGGGCACAGGTAATAGGGCCGCGATACTTCCACGGGTGCTTAACCGTTTTGGGGAACCGCGACAGGGCAACGGGGTCGACTTGAAAATAAAGCTGGACATTTGGCTTTAAAACATTTACGCTAGTTTTTGTTTTCTGTGAGTTGGTTGTAGTACAGTTAAGCACCCAGCGGCAAAGCGGCAATCGTTTCAACCAAGGCGAAAGAGAATTGCAGTATAATGTAGTGGCATCGACCCGCACACGTTCGCGTTGAAATCATGTGCGTTAAAAACGGAGAGGTGGCTGAGTGGTCGAAAGCAGCGGTTTGCTAAACCGTCGTAGGGTCAAAAACTCTACCGGGGGTTCGAATCCCCCCCTCTCCGCCAGTTGATTTTCAATCACATACAGCGGTTGGAAAAAATTCTGGTACAAAATGGGCAAACCTGTATGGTCCGAAAACTGGATCTGTATGAGCCTGCGATGGTTCCACCATTGCTCCGTACTCGCGATAATGGACTTTGAAACCCCAAAAAAGTTTTCGACCCATTCCGTTTTCTGCTGATTGCCGTTTCCGGATGGATGAACCAACGCCAACTGCAAGTCATTGACTACCTTCGCGAGGAGAACCGGGTGCTTCGCGAGCAACTCGGCGATCGGCGACTGCGTCTCAATGACCATCAGCGCCGGAGATTAGCCGCTAAGGCCAAGGTGTTGGGACGGAAGGCGCTGGCCAAATCGCCACCATTGTCACGCCCGAGACTTTGTTGGCATGGCATCGGAAATTGATCGCCCAGAAGTACGATAGAACGGCCCATGGTGCGCCGGGGCGACCGCGTACCGCAGGGAAAATCGAGACTTTAGTGGTGCGCATGGCGGAAGAGAATCGGGATTGGGGGTATCGGCGAATCCAGGGTGCATTGTCCAATCTGGGGCACGAGCTAGCCCGCAGCACGATCGCGCAGATCCTGGAACGCCACGGCATCGAGCCAGTACCGGAACGGATCCGGAAGACGACGTGGAAGGAGTTTCTGAGCCAGCATTGGGATCTGATCGTGGCCACGGACTTCTTCACCGTGGAAGTGTGGACCCGGCGAGGGCTGCAACGATTTATGGTTCTGTTTTTCATCGAGCTCCCCACGCGGAAGGTCCAGATTGCCGGGATGGCGAGTATCGCGAATGGACTGTGGATGAGCCAGATCGCTCGCAATCTCACGGATGCGGAGCAGGGAATCCTGACCGGAATGCGATATCCTGATGCGCTTGGCGGCGTTTCGGCCACGATTGAATATGCGGTGGGTGTGCTGCGGGTGCCCGAGGTCATCGTCTGCGGCCACACCGATTGCGGTGTCATGCGAGGCGCGCTCCATCCAGAGGCGCTGCAAGCTTATCCCAACGTGATCGCATGGTTGCGCTACGCGCGAGTGGAACACCGCGAAGCAGAACCGAGCGCAGAATTTCTTCTCACGCTGGCTGAAAATAATGTGGTCGCACAACTGAAGAACTTGCGCTCACATCCTACGGTTGCGTCTCGATTGGAACAAGGTGATCTCGCCTTGCATGGTTGGGTATATCACATCGGTCCCGGTACCGTTACGGCTTATAACGAAGCGAGCCAGAAGTTCGGAACAACAGCCTCCATGTAATTCGAAAGGTCCTAGCCGTGCGCCGATAGAACGCGGCACAATGGCTGATGCAGTGAAGTTTGGCTGATCAAAGAACGAATAGCGCCTGGAATCACGCGCCGCTCGTTACAAAGGCGGAAAGTAAATACGGCTGTCCCGTAAGAGGGCCGCCATTTCGGATCTGAAGTCGCCTGTGTCGCTCTGCAAGTTTCTATTCTAACTTTAGGGGCCTTAGACAGCAAGGAATTGCGGGTGGTGTGCGTACTGACACCGGGGTACTCATCCCGGTTTGCTCCCGGCCTTTTGCCCACGGATGGCTGCCTTACCTCGGTCCCCTCGCGCTTACGTAATGCCTTATGAATGGCCGGCCGCGACAATCGCTCCGTTGTAGCCGGCGCCAATCCCAGGCGACGTGGCCGGAGAGCCCGTAAGGGACATCGGCAGCGGCCGGGCGGCATTCGATAGCCCCGAAATGCCGGCGATCAGCGGGGCGATCGCGGCCGGCAGGGATGGATTCTGCGACGGTACGTGGAACGAAAGCTGCCGCGCTGATAATCCAAGATGCTAACCCGGAACGCCGCCTCGGCTTGCGCGCGTGTGCCGCTGACATTAACGGTGCGGCGATTATTGGAGCCCTCCACCAGCGTGAACCCGCTTTGCCGGAGGTGCCTCAGCACGGTATTGTAAGCTTCCGGCGACGGGCTGCACAGAATCCCTGACCGCTTTTGCCTCTTGCCTGACGGCTCCCAGCTTGCGAAGAACGGCTCCGGTATCCACGGCCTGATGCGCTTTGAGCTTGCAGATTGTGGACATGGAGAATCGGAGAGCGGCTCTGAGAATATCGATTTCCCGGAGGACTTCTTTTCTTGTTGGCGGCACGGGAAAGGTAGTGCGGTGGGGGCCGGGGATGTTTTCAGAGAATTTGGTGGGCCTGAGAGAACTCCGACGATGACCTACAGAGTCGGGTTCTTCATCGGGCCGTACCGGAGCGTTCCCAGAACGAGTAGCACCGCAAGTGAAGGCCATAACAGGGAAGGCTCTGGAGTTAAGACCCCGATCTCCGCACTCCGTTCGAGAGTTATTGAAGTCAGATTGGTCCCGGCCTGATAGAACTGCCAAGGGGCAGGAGTTTGGCTAGTTATGGGCTCAATCTGATATGTTTCTGATGTCGTATCGTAGTTGACACTGGCTCGGCCACCATCATACCCAGGGTATGCGTCAATGAGAACTGATACGTCAAACGAAAACGGTACACCGAATGTGAAGGGAATGCCATCTAAACCATAGTATCCCTCAGTGCTTGAAACCTCAAAGCCGAGGAGTCCGGATACAAGGAGATCGTCATCCGCATAATAATCTTCTAAAACCGCCGCACTAATAAATGGAGGCACGGCTTCAATATAAATCAAGCCACTACCAGTGCCACCCAGAACGGTCCATGTTTCTATGACATCAAATTCAACTGACGCCGCCCCAGCACCAAGATTCTCATACCCTGATGGAGCATTAACCGATGCGTCTGTACCATTGGAGACAGACGCAGTTGCGGGAGGGGTACCGCATACCACGGAAGCATTGAGTCCGCTGACCGTGGTCACGTTGCCAATAGCGGGGTCGAGATCTCCCACCCCGCATGTGAGCGTGGCGCTCCAACACGGAAATACTGCGACCAAGAACAACAGTGCCACTTCAGTCCACCTAATCGATGAAAACCAGCCAGAAATTCTAGAAGCTCGCCGAACGGTATTTGCCATGATGTGTAATAGGCTGGACCCGTTTGGGCAAAGTTGTCAAGCGACTTTTGTACTTTTTCAAATATAAGAAGCGCTGCCATCGTCGCTGGTTCGGGCGTGGCGTCGATCTCCGTAATAACACCTTGTCCTTGATAAGAAATGCCTCCCAAATCTTCACCGCTTGTTCCATCGAAGTCCTGCGAAACCTCGCCAAATGTCCAGGACGTCTGGGTTGTCTTCAAATCGGTGAGCCACGCAATGAGGTCGGTGCCCGAAAACGTCAATGGGTCTGAAAGTGGAGAGGCAGCCGTGTCAGTAATTCCCAGATTGTAGGTCCAAAGCACGTCTGTCGACTTGGAGCGGGAATAACGCCGATTGTTGCACCGGTGGCAAAGTGGAAACCAGCGCTTCAATAGCTATTGTTTCGTAGGACTGGCCCCACAAGCACGCATGGTACTCGGCAGGAAGCCCAGGAACATACCCGAGAAGCTGCTGCCGCCAGTGACCAGTCACGAACGGAGTGGGTCGGCATCGGTCAGATTGTCCGCCAATTCCATTTCATTGCTAGTCTGTTCCAGATTGCAATCTGATCAAAACGCCAGCATCGTGCATGTCGAGTTCGGGCGGCCACTTCCGTCGACGGGGCGCCGCGGTCGCGTCGACGCCGTTGACGTTGATAGAATTTGCATTGATGAAACAAGCAATATTCATGATCGCGTGCATCACCAGTCTTGCCGCCGCGCCAATCGATCAAAAAGGCGTCGAGTTCGCAAGGCCGGACGGTCACCCTCTACTGCTCGATTTACACATTCCCGACGGTGCTGGGCCATTCCCGGTCGCGATCCTCGTGCATGGTGGAGGATTCGATGGCGGCACCCGCGGCACGAATATGGCTCCCACTTTTCAGCCGCTTGCCGATGCGGGTTTTGCATGGCTCAGCATCGACTACCGGATGGCCCCGGAATTTCGATTCCCCCAAGCGAGGGAAGACATGGACAGCGCCATCAAATGGGTAAAGGCCAACTCGAAAACCTACAAGGTTGACGCATCCAAGATTGTGCTGAGCGGCGAATCCGCCGGCGGTTATCTAGTGAACTACGCGGCAGCCCATGAGACGGCCCAGACGCAAGTTGCGGCCATCGTCGATTTTTATGGCCCGACAGACTACGAGAGAATCGCCCGCCAGCGCAAGGATTACCCGGCGCGCTTCAATATGGCATCCATCAGCGGCCATCAGGCAAAAGGCGGCGGAATCTGGTTTTTCCAGGTGGAGGGCTATGATGACGCGAGTTTCGCGAAGCTAAGGGAAATTTCTCCAATCCACGCCATACACAGGGGCATGCCGCCCTTCCTCGAAATCCACGGAACGCGTGACGATCAAGTGCCCTACGAACAATCGACGATGATGTGTGACGCTCTCCATAAAGTGGGCGCTGTTTGCGACCTCATCACAGTGGAAGCCGGCGGTCACGGAATGGGCGGGTGGAAGGATGCGGACCAGCAGCACTACAAGGCAGATATGATCGTGTGGCTAAAAAGGACACTGAAGCTGAACTAGAGGCTCCGGCTACGCGGAACCAGGCAGCCAAGCGTTGCGTGTCCCGGTCGCCTTTCCTGGCTCCCGACTGCTCGATTTTGGCGAAAGGAGCCTCTGACCGCGTGGAGCGCCGCGGGAGGAGCTCGAAAACCAAGCGTGGACACCCGAGGCCGCAGATACGCGCGCCCTTCGCAGTATGTCCGTACTTGCCGGCTTCCTTCCGACCACCTGGACGGGCGAGGGAGGCACTCGGAGGGTTAACCCACCGGGACCGCGGATGAAATGCGGTTGGGGTTGCGGCGCTCAGCTTACCGGGCGCAATATGTGCGCGCACTTCACAATATGCGCGAAGCGGCCGGCGGCCTCCGGCGACGGGGAGCGACGACGGGGGACCCGAAAGCCAGGCGCGGACGCCCAACGGGCGGTGTGTGCTATGCGGCTGGCGCTGTGGCTCCAGACTCACGGCTAACGGCATGCGGGCGTACTTCACCGAGCGCCGCGGACGCAATGCGGCTGGCGCTTTGGGATCCGGGGCAGCGTCACGGGCGGCTGTTATCCCCAGACTCGTCATCTCCCAGAAGCGGACTTAACCCCGCATCGCCCAAATCCGAGCCGTGTACGAGTAGCGCGTGACCCGGCCGAAGCAGAGCTGGGTAGATCGTGCGCGTAATCGCCGCCTCGCCGGGCCGAGGCAGGTGCGCCGGCCGACCGCGCGGAAACTGCCGGCCGAGATGAATGCGAATGCAACGGCGCTTCCTGTTCCTAACCTGGCGCGGCTGTCGCAATTATCGCTACCCGGCGGTAAAATCTCAGAAACGCATCGGGGAGCAGTTACGTGCGATGCCAGCGTCGAGCGGTGCAACAGCTACTGCGGGGACCAATCTCCCTCACAGGTAAGAGAGTGGCCCCGACTGCGGGCACGGGCGCGCCGCCGGGAAACCAAAAAGATTCGTTGGCCGTGATTGCCCTGTAGAATCGTAGACCTGAGAAAAGAATTGGAGGAGAAGGTTACTGAGGCTGGCATCTTTCCTGTCGTGCAGGACCATCCGGTAAACAACCTCAGAGCTTCGGATCGGTCCGAGCGGAATAGTTGCGGTGGGGCCTGAACTCGCGTAGAGATGGAGGCCTTTGATGCCGACCAAGCCAAGCTCTACATCCCAATCTGGCCCGAGGCCGAGCTCGGTCGCTGCAAAATCGGCCAATCCTCGGTGGGAATCTCCCAGATGCCGACTTCAGGCTAACCGGGACTGCGTGGGCCTGAACTCAAGCGAATTGGAGTCCAACTCCCGGATGCGCCGTGATACAGGATGTATCGTTTCTCTGATCGGCTAAACTTAGCTCTGACGCTTAGATGAGCAAACTTTGGCGCGCCGGGATTACGCCAAAGGCGTTTTGGCATGTGGTGAAAGCCCCCGTTAAGCGCGCCGGCATCGATAAGCTTGCCCCGCATTCTGCTTGGCCACGCATCGGTGCAGACTACAGAGCGTTACCTCGGCTGCCTACAATAGCGAATATTTGACCTTGAAACGGGATTGGGTTTGGTTTCACTATCCATTCAGAGGAGCGAATCATGCCCATAAACAACGCGATACCCTCCGTACGCATCAGCCCGGCCAACGATGACATTTCGAAAGAGCTCGGTTTTCTCGCCGAACTCGCTGGCACCTGGCATGGCAAAGGCTTTAACCTCATAGCGCGGCCCGATGGATTGGGCGGCCAACCCTTATTTCTCGAGCTCAATGAGACCAGTGAGACTTTACGGATTGACGAAATTGGTTCCGACATCCCGAATCGCGGCGATGCTGTGGCCGATATCGACTTATTTGGCTTGACTTATCTCCAAAAGATCAGCGATTCCGTCACCGGCGGCGCCCTGCACATCGAGCCCGGCATCTGGGTGAGGACGCCTGATGACCCTGCGTCGCCCAATCAACTGAACGTTACTCGCATGGCGACGATTCCGCACGGGAACGCCCTACTGGCGGAGGGCACGGCCATTCAAGTGAGCCCTGCTGGCGGCACGTTCAACTTCGATCCGGTCAACACAGCTCCCTTTAAGATAGGCGACCCTATGCCGCCTGGGGGAACCGTGAGCGGGTTTCCGGAATTCGATCTCGCCGTGCCCGAGTCGGCCGCCAATCCAAGAACTCCGTTCGGGAATATGCCTCCTATACCGCTTCCCGGGGACATCAACGGCGTCCCCATGCAGACGGTGATCAACGATCCCACACGGCTCCTGCAGGCGGCGATCAAAGGCCAGAACATCAAGAAGATGATCGTAATCAACATCGCCACGGTCGCGAATCCCACGGGTGTCAAACCCGTCACGGGAGGCGGCGGTGGCATCGAGAATATTCCCTTCCTCCAAACCAATGCCAATGCCGCGGTAATGTTCGCGACTTTTTGGATTGAGACGATCGAACACCCGTTCCACGACTTCATGCAACTTCAGTACGTGCAGACGGTCATCTTGAACTTCCCCATCATCAACCCCCCGGCAGCCCCCGTGCCGTTCAGTTGGCCACACGTCTCTGTCGCAACGCTCCGCAAGACTTTCGGCGGGCAGTAATCGGCATCGGAGGTTTCTTAAACCGGCAAGTGCGCCCAAACGACGCGGGGCGCACTGCCGATCGGCTGAAACAACTGAACGAACCTCGTTTAGACGGCTGCCCCGTCGCTGCCTCCAATGAAGATCATAAGCGGTAGGAGAGACCATGACCTTAAAACGTTCCCTTCTCATCATCACAGTGCTTCTCGCCGGACGTCAGAACTGCGCGGCGCAATCGACCATGCAACCGTGGCTCACCCGGTCCTTCGATAACTCACGGAGCGGGTGGAATCCGCATGAGATCCAACTGACGCAAGCCTCCGTTCAGACCAAGGGAATATTCCGGGCCACCATCATTCCGCTGTTCGGGGACGCGCGCGGCATGGAAGCGCAGCCGCTCGTCTTGCCCAACGTAAAGACCGATCTCGGCGCCCACGACGTGATGGTGCTTCCCTCCATGGCAAACGTGGTGCGTGGTGTTGACGCTCACGATGGTTCCGGCATCTGGCAAGCGAATTTAGGCATGCCGATAAATGGATCGCAGCAGATCGACTCCCACAACATCAATCAGCATTGGGGGTGCCTCTCAACGGGCGTCATCGACCCCGACACGGAGCGATTCTACCAAGTCTGCTGGGTCTCGCCCGACAAGTCCGGCAGCCCGCAAACGGCGCGATATTTTATGTTCGTGCTGAACGTTGCCGACGGCACGCAGGTGGTCCCGCCGGTGCTGATCCAAGGCACCAGTCAGGGACAAGATTTCAACTCGCAAATGCGCAAGCAGCGATCGTCGCTGGTGGAGACCAACGTCAACGGACTAAAGACAGTGTTCGGATGTTCCGGGACCATCTTCGAGACCGGCGCCGGCGCCGACGGCTTTTGCTTCGCATTCGACGTGGCCACTAACAAAATGGGTCCCATGTTGGCCATGACGGCTGGCGATGGTGCGGGCGTATGGATGGGCGGACAAGGCGTCGCCGCCGATATGCAGGGCTTACTTTACCTCGTCACCGGAAACGGCGACTTCGACGGAAAGAGTCTCTTCGGCGAGTCGTTTCTCAAACTACGATACACGCCTGCCGGCGGCGGGAACGCCGCCACGCTTCAAGTGGTAGATCACTGGACGCCTTGGACCGACCTCGGCAGGACCGGACAGAGCGAGGCCCAGCTGCCGCTGAAAATGGCCGGCCTGAGCGCGCCATCGGAGGCGATTCGGCGGCCAGTGAACGCCGGCATGAGCATGTCCATGGAGAAAGCTACGGTCAAGGTCGCGGCGGCGGTGGCAAGCCGCGGCGTCCCCGCCGTGCAGGTCGTCCCGGCCGCGATGGCCACCGGCGCCTGGTCCGACGAGGATTGGGGCTCGGCCGGCCCCGCCTGCATTTTCTCCGTCGGAGTTTGCATTGCAGCCGGAAAAGATGGCATCGGCTATCCCATCAAGACGGCGAACTTAGGCGGAACGACTGTCGCCGATCTCGCGAAACCCAAAAACAACTGTGACAAGCTCGCCTCACCGCCGGTCTGGCTGACCATGAGCCCCGGCCAGGTGGATAGCTGCCCGGACGATCCGAGAACCTTGAATTTCTTTCCCAACGGCGACACAGCGCATCTCCACATGACGCCGGTGCAGTTCTTCGATCCCGTGCTAAACTCGTGGACGATTTTCGTCTGGGGAGAGAATTCCCAGCTTCACAAATGGGCCGTCAGTTCGACCGGCGCCCTGACGTATATCGCACAGAGCCACGAGTTCGCGAGCACAGACGTGCGTGGTGTTCCTCCCGGAGGCATGCCGGGCGGCTTCTGCTCGGGATCGAGCAACGGAGCCGACCCGGACTCGGCAATCCTCGTTTGCACAATCCCATACGGCGATGCCAACACCAACGTCGTGAGCGGCCGATTACTGGTCTACGATCCCGTGCACCTGGCCCCCGACGGGTCGCTCAAGGTTCTCTGGGACTCGCAGCAATTTGCCATTACGTTTCTCTTCAATAAATTCAATCCTCCCGTAATTGATGGTGGGCAAATTTATGTGCCGAATTATAACGGCGGCGTAGATCTTTACCGGCTCGTGCAATAGGCGGCGTCCTTACCTACCGCATGCCTCTTGTTCCGGTCACAGGCCCCGAAACGCCAATTACCTGATACCGGGCCGCGCGGTTTGCGTATATATCTCCGCAGTCCGTGCCATAACTTTAACGCTGCGTTTTTCGTGCGAGCAGAATTTGACCGTCTTATTTATTCTTTTCTGCCCTTTCTCCGCTGCAAAAGCGAGTGAAATCCGGTCATTGGCGCGAAACGGCGTTTCGAGGAGATCAGGCCGCGGTCTGACGCCTTTCCTCGACGCTTCCCCCCAACGCGACTTCGCGGGCCCTTTGCCCACTTCGGCGGCTCGGGCGAGATCCAACGAAGCAGGCGCGCTCACGTTGCGTAGAGGCCCCTTGTGCAACACGTTCAGTCGGGTTCGGGGGGCGCTGTGCCTAGAGTGTGTTCTGGGCCTTGTATTCACACATGGTGAGAGACGATCATAAGTGAGAGGGATCGAAATATCGTGAAACTAATAACCATGTTTGCATTGATAGCAGCGGGCCTGCTCAACGCTCAGACCTTATCGACAGACAAGGAACAATGGAGCGCTCTCGGATTCTTAGAGGGAACGTGGGAGGCGAGGACGCAAGGGGGAGCTTCAAAAGCAAATGCCGTTGGGACGTACACTTTTGAAAAGGAGCTCGGCGGCCATATTCTTGCGCGGCATAGCAGCGCTGACGGATGTAGGGGCCCAGCCGACTTCGATTGTGATCATGGCGATTTGCTCTACATCTACCAGGACGGGGCCGCGCAGCCTCTTAAGGCGATCTATTTCGATAACGAGGGGCATGTTATTCACTACAGCGTCAGTGCGCCGACGCCGACCAGCGCAGTTTTTATCTCTGACCCAGGGACGCCGGGCCCTCGATTTCGGCTCTTGTACGAACTAAGAGAGGGCAACATGTTGGGAAAATTTCAGATGCAGATGCCGGGAAAGTCGGAGTGGGCGTCGTACTTGGAATGGAGCGGACGGAAAAAATAGGGGACCAGGCGTGGAAAATTAGAGGAACGGTTGCGTGGTCCGGACCACGCAGCGGTTCATCTATTGCTATTGCGTCGTGGAGTAGCGGATCGTCGACCGAGCGATGTACGAAGATTCGTTTGCCGATTCTGGATCATTGGCGATTCGCCAACCCCAGGCTGCTCTTCCTGAGCCGCAAGGACACGTTTGGTTGACCGCTACCACCTCACCAAAAGCGTCAAAGCCGGTCTATCGCCGCGAGAACCGACTCCGGCCTGGCCCGCACACGGATATCATCCGTCAGGTTCACCCACCTGATCGTGCCGGCCGCGTCAACAAGGAATTCGGCTGGCCGAGCGATGTCGTTACCTCCCGCGCCGCCCTTCGCATGCAGCACTCCGTACTGCCGAATCGTCTCAGCCTTGGGATCGGAGAGAAATGGAAACGTATAGCCCCGGGACTGGCAGAGCTTCTGTGACTCGGCGGGCGAATCCACGCTGATTGCCACGACTTCAAAGCCACGCTGATGAAACTCGCTCAGGCGCTGCTCGAAACCCCGCAACTCGGAGTTGCAGAACGGTCACCAGTATCCTCGATAGAAAACGAGTACAAGTCCGCGATGATCCCTCAAAAGATCAGCGGATGAGATTTCTGTTCCAGCGGTATTCGCGAGCACGAATGGCGGCGCTTTCCGGCTCACGCATAAGGCGGTTTCTGCGGATGGGATCTGCTTCGAGTAGTAGGTAACGCTCGCAACGAAGAGAGCGAATAGGAGGACACTCAGCGCAGCGAGGATCGAGCCGCTGATCTTGCCGCGGTTGTGCTCGGGATCGCGGAACGCACGCCTGATGCCCACGGCAATCAGAGCGCCGCCGATCAGGAATAGGAGATAGTTTGCCCAGGGAACGTCGCGGGTGGAGGGGAACAAGGCGAAGAATGGGATATAGCTCACGAGCGCGACAAGGATGACCGCGAATCCTGCCCAGTTTAGAATATTCCAATGCCGCTTCACGCCACGAACCTCATCATTAGTATAGTCGCTAAATCGTTACACTCGATCCTCGAAGCGGGGGCCGAGGCCCGTCGTCTACGCCAGGGTTAAGCGGCTTCGTTTCTTGGGGACGGCGCGGAACCGAGGACAATGGCGGTTCCGAGAGGAGAGTTGATCTTGATTCTTCGTCAAATCCGGGGCGGATCACGCCCCAACCGGAAGCTGGTTGTTCGGCATGACGTTGACGCATAACGCCCGACGCGCCAAACTGGAGCGCCGTAGCCAAGTGCCGAGCGTATTGTCGCCAACTGGGGTATTTACTTGACTCAGGTTAACCCAAGATGTAGTGTAGGGGGGCATGGAGGACTATCCTCGTAATCTCAGCGAGTTGGAAGCCCGCTTCAGCAGCGAAGGGGCTTGCCGGAAATACTTGTTCCAGCTCCGTTGGCCCGATGGGTATCGGTGCCCGCGTTGCGGCGGCGCGAAGGGTTGGCCGCTACGGTCGGTGCTCCTGGAATGCGGCAACTGCGGGTATCAAACGTCGGTTACGGCAGG
>JBEKNN010000259.1:0-13218 GCA_049522755.1 Bryobacteraceae bacterium
GCAACCCCTGCGACTGGGTCCGTTAGAAACTCGCCTCGGCAAAAAAGGATAGTACGCAAATGAAAAAGCTCCTGCTCTTGACTCTGGCTTTATTTTCGTTTTTAGCGACCGCCCGGACTGTGAAGCCCGGTGATCAGCCGTTCCCGACTTGCAACCCCTGCGACTGGGTCCGTTGATCTCGCGTTCACTGAAGGAAGAATAATCAAAATGAAAAAGCTCCTGCTCTTGACTTTGGCTTTGTTTTCGTTTTTAGCGACCGCCCGGACTGTGAAGCCCGGTGATCAGCCGTTCCCGACCTGCAACCCTTGCGACTGGGTCCGCTGAGATATCGCCATTTCCAATCCGCAGCATTCGGTGTTAGAATTGATATTGACGATTTATGCCGAGTGTCGATTTAGAAATTGTTCTTCAGGTGGTGTCGCTGTTCGGCGCTGTTCTTCTTTGTCTTAAACTCTTCCAAACCGGCCTTTGGAGACGATATCCAGTCTTTTTTTGGTATTTTACCTTTCGCGTTCCCGATTCCGCCTGGCCGCTTTTTCTAAAGGCGGATTCCGGTCTTTATCAAAGACTTTGGATGCTGACCGAGCCGGTCGCCTGGCTCTTCCATATCCTCGTCGTATTCGAGCTCTACCGGTTGGTTCTCGAAGACCATAAAGGAATCTACACCTTAGGCCGCTGGGCCATGTATGCTGCCCTGGCAGTCGCAATTCCTATATCCATACTAAGCCTGATCCCGCACTTCACGATCCACACGCCGGATAAGACGAGGTACATGGGCTACGAATTCGCAACCGCACGCGGCATCGATTTCAGCTTGGCCCTGTTCCTGGTGTTGATCCTCCTATTCCTTAGCCGGTATCCGATGAAGTTGAGCCGTAACGTGATTGTCCATGCCGCACTTTACACCATTCTCTTCTTCTCGGATGCGTTTGCGGTCTTCCTCCGCACTTTCAAGATCGTCGCGACCGAGACTCTTAACATCGTAATGACAGGTCTGGCCTGTGCCTGCATCGCAGCCTGGCTGATCCTTCTCGGTCGGCGCGGCGAAGAGAGGCACGAACATCTTCCTTCAATCAGTCCCCAGCGCGAGAAGAACGCCCTCCGTCAACTGGAGTCCCTGAACGCCACACTATTAAAAGCGTCGGGGAAATAAGGTATATCCTTAGTTAATGTAGTACTGTATTTGCTAATCCTCAATTGATTTTTCTGCAAATACATTGTATTCTCGAATGTAGAAGATAAATTGGACTGTGATGAATTTTATAATTGCAATCTCGCTGTTAGCAGTGCTGGCGCTGGTTTCAGTGCTAGCCTATTTGATTCGCAAGGTCGGGTTTGGCAGTAATGGGCTTCCCGTAACCTCAGAGTGGATCGACGACCTCTCACTCGACCGCTACCGCCCGATGGTACACATGCTGGACGGCGGCGATATCGCCTTCCTTCGCTCGCAACCCGGCTTCACGCCAGACATGGCTAATAAGCTTCGCACGCAGCGGACGCAGATCTTCCGCGGTTATCTGCGGAACCTCGAAACGGATTTCGGCCGCGTGTGCGCGGCAATCAAGGTAGTCATGTTGCAGTCTCAGCATGACCGCCCTGAGTTGGCCGAAGCCCTGGTCCGGCAACAGATCACTTTCGCGTGCGCCATGCTTTCGGTCCGCGCCCGCGTGTTCCTCTATAGTTTGGGGGTCTGTGGCGTGGAAGTTTCCAAACTCGTGAAGATCTTCGATTCCATGCGGGTCGAACTGCGGACGATGATTCCCGCAGCCGGCCGTATGGCCGCTTAGGCGTATCCGGCAAACCGAGCGGCTGGCGCCGAGAGGCGTTCAAAGCCGCTTGAGCATTTCTTTTGCTTCCTTCCAACCGGGAAATTTTTTTTCCGCCTCTTTGAACTCCGTTGTATGAACACACCGCCTGGCCCGGGTATGGTCCACCGGATAGCGCAGGTGCAGCATCTCGTGGAACATCACATACTCCAAGGCCAGCGCAGGCGTCCGCGGGCGGTCGAAGATTCGGCTGATCACGATTGCGTTGTGCGACGGATCGAAATGCCCTAACTGGCTGCGCGAAGCGCCGCGGCTCCAGCCGAGCAGTGGACGCCCCAGCAACCCGTCGAAAAAACGGGAGTTGAGCCGCTCGAAAATCTCTTCCAGGTTGTGCAGTTCCCCTTGCGGCCCTGAGATAAACTTGCGTCCGCGAATCTGCCGCACCAGATGCGCCTGACGCCGCACGTCTCTGCGGTTCAAGTAGAGGCGGTAGCGGTGCGCATACATGCGCGGCGTCGCTTTGCGGTAGAGTTTCCCCAGCAGAATATGCGCCAGCGCCTCCATCACCGGAGCCGGCGCGGCCTCCAGCAGATCGGACATACGGATCTGCAGGCGCCCCCCCTCGAGGCGGATGAAGCTATCCGGGTTGGCGAATCGGCAAAACTCCACGGTCAGCGGCGGCACGGGCGTGCGGGGCTTCAATTCGCGAAACACGCGCGCATAGATCTCCGCGGCCGATTCGAAAAAGAGAGAACTCTGCAAGCTTTCCGTAAGCGGCGCGGCGTCAGACTCCGGCATCATCACCATCAGTCTACCGTCACTGGGGGTACGGCTTTGACGCTGAGACGCGGAGACGCAGAGATAAGCGCTGAGATGAAAGACCACATCATCTTTTAGTTTTTCTCTGCGTGGCCTCGGCGTCTTCGCGTCTCAGCGTCGAAAGTTCACACCAACCTTTACGTAATCAACCCGGTCCCCCGCCCCGAATTAAGGTACCCTGAGTTCTTAAAGGAAACTCCACTTTGCCCAAGGCGAAAATTACCGCGCTCGGCTGCTACGTTCCGCCGCGGATATTGACCAATCAGGATCTCGAGAAGCTGGTCGAAACCAACGACCGGTGGATCGTCGAACGCACCGGCATTCGCGAGCGCCATATTCTGGACGAAAGCATGGCCACCTCGGATATGGCTATCGCCGCGGCCCGGTGCGCGCTGGCGCAGCGCGGCATCGAGGCAACGGAGATCGATGCCATCATCGTTTGCACCGTCACGCCCGACATGCTGTTCCCTTCCACCGCGTGTCTGGTGCAGAACGGCCTCGGCGCGCGCGGCGCCTGGGGATTCGATTTGATCGCCGCCTGCTCCGGCTTCGTCTACGGAACCACCACGGCCGCGCATCTGGTGGCCGGGGGTGCGCACCGCAAGATTCTGGTGATCGGCGCCGACACCATGAGCCGCATTCTCGATTACACCGACCGCTCCACCTGCGTGCTGTTCGGCGATGGCGCCGGAGCTGTGATCGTCGAAGCCGCTGCCGCCGGTGAGGACGCCGGCTTCATCGATTTCATAGGCGAGATCGATGGTTCGGGCGGCGATTTTCTGAAGATGCCCGCGGGCGGCAGCCGCCGGCCGGCGTCGCACGAAACGGTCGACCAGCGCCTGCACTTCGTGCATCAGGAAGGGCAGCAGGTATTCAAATACGCCGTTCGCAAGATGTATGAAAGCTGCCGCGAGCTGCTGGCACGCAACGGCCTCACCGGCGACGATATCGCCGTATTGCTTCCCCACCAGGCCAACCGGCGCATCATCGATGCGGCGTCGGAGCGATTGGGAATTGCGCCCGGAAAAGTGCTGATCAATATCGACCGTTACGGCAATACCACGGCCGCCACCATTCCGCTGGTCATGCGCGACGCCATCGAATTGGGTCTGCTCAAAAAGGGCGATCTGGCATTGTTAGCGGCGGTGGGCGCCGGATACACCGTCGGCGCCAGCCTTTGGCGCTGGGCCTACTGAGGCCGCGTGCTTTCCGCGCGCGCCAGGTCGAGTTTCTCCCGCGCCTGCGCGGCCGTCGGCTGGTTGCCCTCAGGCTCTTGCGCCAGATACTTGCGTAGATTGCGTTGCGCCGCGGCCAGGTTCCTGCCCGTCCGCAGCATGGCTTCCGCCGCCCGGTAGTGCGGCGTCCAGTCGTCCGGTACGGCCGCATCCGCTTCGGCCAGCAAGCCATCGAGCTCCGCCCATTGCCCTCGCGACGCATAGACGTCCGCCAATATCGAGTACGCGTCCACGCGCGTTGCATCCACTTGCAGAGCTTCTCGCGCCGCCGCTTCGGCAGCCTCAGGGTTCCGATGCTCCTGCGCCAATTCGAACTGCGCCAGCTCGATCCTTGCCTTGTATTTCGCCGGCGCGGCCTCTACCGCCTTGCGCAGCAGCGCTTCCGCCTTGCCTATATCCTTATCGACCTCCGCCAGCCGCGCTTCCGCAGTGAACCCCTGCGCGCGGTCGATGCGGCCAATACGTTCCGCCACCGCGAGCGCCTCCTCCTTGTTCCCTCCTGCAATTCCCGGCGCAAGCAGGTAAAACTCCATCAAGTCGCGCAACGATTGAACGTCCCGCGGGTCGAGCGCAATCGCGGAGCCGATCTCCTTCTTGAAGCGCCGGGCGAGAAAGAGCTGCTGAAACAGATTGGCGTTTTGCGCCATCACGCCGGTCGCCTCTGCCACCTGGCGGTGATATTTGGCCGCGCTGGCATCGAGCGCCAACGCTTTTTCGGCCAGCTTGAGCGGGGCATTGGCGTCGCCGAACGCGAAGCGGATCTGCGACGTCAGGTAGATCGCCAGGGGATCGTCCGGCGCCTCGCGCATGCGCGCCTCCACCAGCGTCCTCGCCCGCTTCCAATGTCCCGCTTCGATCAGCTCTTCCGCCGGCGACTGCGCGAACAGCGCCACGGCCGCCGCCGGCAATAGCAGCGTGGACTTCATCCTTTTGACGCGCATGGGCGGTCCTCCTGCATAGAACAGATTGACCCAGGAACGTTTCAATCCGATCAATGGCGTGTGAAACATCCCATCGCAAGCTGAACCTTCTTCGAACTGTAATCGAATCGAGACGAGCCGGATGTTACTCACAAAGGGAAAGGCGCACAATTGAACCCCAGGATCGATTTCATCTGCGTGGATTCCGGCGGCGGCCACCGCGCCGCGGCGAACGCCTTGCTCGACGTCATCCGCCGGCAGAACCGCCCGTGGGACATTCGCCTGCTATCCATCCAGGATCTGCTAAACCGGATCGATTTCATCCGCAAATCCACCGGCATTGAGTTTCAAGAGGTCTACAACATCATCCTGCGGCGCGGCTGGAGCATCGTCACGCCGCCGCTGGTGCCGGTGGCGCACACGCTCATTCGTCTATCGCACGCCGCGCAGGTTCGTATCCTCGAGGAACATTGGAAGGCCGATCCGCCCGACATGGTAGTGTCTCTGATTCCGCACTACAACCGCGCCATGTTTCAAGCGCTCTCGCGCGTGCGGCCCGGCGCGCCCTATGTGACCATACTCACGGACTTTGCCGACTACCCATCGAACTTCTGGATGGAACGGCAAAACCAATTCGTCGTGTGTCCCACCGAACGCTCCGTGCGGCAAGCGCGCGCGCTCGGTCTGGCGGACCGGCTGATCCTGCCGGCTTCCGGCGTGATTCTCAACCCTAAGTTCTACGCGCCGCTTCCAGTGGATCGCGAGGCCGCCCGCGCCAGACTCGGGCTGCGCCCCGGCCTGCCTACCGGTGTGATTTTGTTCGGCGGCGAAGGCTCCACTGAGATCGAGCGCATCGTGCGCCTGCTCAATGAATCGGATCTGGACGTTCAATTGATTGCGCTCTGCGGCCGAAGCCAGCGCGCCGTCGACGCCATCCGCGCGCTGCCGGCGCGCATCCCGATATTGGTCGAAGGATTCACTCAGGAAATTCCGCACTACATGGCGCTGGCCGATTTTTTCATCGGCAAACCCGGCCCGGGCAGCATCAGCGAGGCCATTGCCATGCGCCTGCCGGTGATTGTGGAGCGTAACGCCTGGACGCTGCCGCAGGAGCGCTATAACACCGAGTGGGTGGAAGAACTGGGCGTGGGCATCGTCATCAAAAACTTTGCGCAGATCGTCGGAGCCGTTCGCGAAATGCTGACGCCGGAGCGTTACGACGGCTACCGCCGGGCGGCCGCGGCGATCCACAATTCCGCGGTGTTCGAGATTCCCGAGATGCTGGAAGGAATTCTTCAGCACCGCGATAACCGGAATCTGCTAGCGTCGTAGCCTGGGTGGGCGCAGCGGTGAGCTCAACCGCCGGGCAGGCTAAAGCATACTCCACCCCTGAGTAGAACAAGATCCGGCCCGTGTTCACGCGCAGCGATGGCCCCGCCGGAGACGCTTTCGCGCCGCGCTAGATATCGCGAAACACCTCGGCGAGAGGAAGCTCGACAACGGGCTCGTCGGCTGTGACAAGAACGCCGGAAGTCACTTCGCGCAAACCGCCATCATAGAAGAACGCCTTCTTAAGGCGCGGATCGACAATCCAGATGTAGCGTACGCCGGCAGCGGCGTACTCTTCGAGTTTCTCGAGCACATCGCTCATTTCATCGCGGCGAGAGAGAATCTCGATGCAGATCAACGGCGGCGTTTCAAAGACATCTGTAAACGGATCTTGCGTCGTAACGCACACGTCCGGGATCCGGCGCCGATTCCTGGTGGTCCTCACCCGCTGTTCCGGCCAGATGAAAAGCTTCGGAAATCGGTTCCCGAGAGAAAAGATCACATTAAACTGGACGCGGCTGTGCCCTCTATCCCCTACATGACGCTCCACGACCATGCCATCCACAAACTCCCGATCCGGGGAGTAGTCGGTATCCAGATACTCTTCGATCTGCGCCAGCACGGCGTTCATGCTCATACAATACCATCCCGCGCCTCGTCCACAAAGACCGAATCAACCCTCACCGGCTGGTTCTGAGCGAACGCCAGCGGACTGGAATCGCCGGATCGATTGGTGCGCAAGAGGCCATCCGCCGTGGAGACTTGGTTGATTCGAGCCCGCCGATCACGGCAGGCACTCTCGACGCGGAGGGCAATCATCAATCCGCTGGGTTGCTTCACGCATTGCGCACTACTCGTCCGCAAATGCAGCATCTACTTTCAGCGACTGGTTCTCGGCGAACACCAGCGGAATCGATTCGCCGGATCGATAGATGCGCGTAAGGCCATCGGGCGTGGAGACCGCGATCTGGCGAAGACGTGAATCGACCACCCAGAACTGGCGGCAGCCATTCGCAAGGCAGAGGTCGGCTTTTTCCTGGATCTCGCGCGCCGTGTTCGATGGAGAGAGCACTTCGAATACGAGATCGGGAGCGCCGTGAAGGTTGTCCTCATCGTCGGCGGTTGCCATGCGCTCGCGAACGGCATAGCCAACGTCCGCCACGCGCAGTTCGTACTCGGGGAGCGCGCGAAACGCAAACTCGGTCATAACCACGCCTGTTGCGTCAAGCGCGCGGTCAAGCAGCCGGAAAAGCCGTCTTTGAATCAATTCGTGTTCCCACTTCGGTCTAGCCACTTGGACAAGCTCCCCTCGACGCAATTCGTAGTAGAAAGGACCAGTCTCCGGCAGTTTCCGATACTGCTCGACCGTAATCAATCCGGTTGTGGTGGCCACAATGCGCTCCCAATCCGATGTTAGTACTTAGGCACGCTCGGGTCTACCTGATCGCTCCACGCCAGAATGCCGCCCACCACGTTGCGCACGTGCTGGAAGCCCGCGGCGCGCAGAACGTTGCAGGCCTTACCGCTACGTACGCCGCTGCGGCAGTGGATCACGATGTCGTCATCCGGGCTGAATTCGCCCACGTGCTGCGGAAATTCGCCCAGCGGAATCAGCTTCGCGCCGGGGATGTTGCAGATCTTGTATTCATGCGGCTCGCGCACGTCGATCAGCACGAATTTTTCGCCGCGGTCCAGCTTCTCCTTGAGTTCGATCACGCTAATATCGCCTTCGTTCATCCTGGTCTCCTGAGCGGCCGGCGCCTGATTCGGGGAAGGCACTCCGCAGAATTGATGGTAATCGATCAGTTTCGTAATCGTCCGATGGTCGCCGCAAACCGGACACTCGGGATTCTTGCGCAGCTTCAGCTCGCGGAACCGCATGCTCAGCGCATCGTAGAGCAGCAAACGCCCTACCAGCGGCTCGCCGATACCGAGGATGAGCTTCACTGTTTCCGTAGCTTGAATGAGTCCGATGGTCCCGGGCAGAATGCCCAGCACGCCGCCCTCGGCGCAGCTTGGAACCAATCCGGGGGGCGGCGGTTCGGGATAGAGGCAGCGGTAGCAAGGTCCGCCCTCATAGGCGAACACCGTGGCCTGCCCTTCGAAGCGGAAGATGGAGCCGTAGACATTCGGCTTGCCCAGCAGCACGCAGGCGTCGTTGACCAGATAGCGCGTGGGGAAATTGTCGGTGCCATCCACTACGATGTCATAGTCTTTCAGGATGTCTAGCGCGTTCTCGCTGGTCAGCGCCACCTCATGCTTGACGATGGTGACGTTGGGGTTGATGCCCTTCATCTTCTCGGCGGCCGAATCGATCTTGTTGCGGCCAACGTCGGCGGTGGAGTGGATCACCTGCCGCTGCAGGTTGGTGAAATCGACCACGTCGAAATCCACCAGTCCGATGCGTCCCACCCCGGCGGCGGCAAGATAGAGCCCAAGCGGCGCGCCCAAGCCGCCCGCGCCGATCAACAGCACTTTCGCGGCCTTTAGCTTCTGCTGCCCCTCGATGCCGACTTCGGGAATGATCAAATGGCGGCTATACCGCAGGATCTCTTCTTTGGTGAGCGCGGCCTCTGGCGGAGGCGCGGCTTTTTCCGGAGGCGCGGCCAGCACCGATCCACCGAGGGCCGAGCCGCCGGCGATCGACGGCACCAGTGAGATGGCATCGCCATCCTTCACCGGCGTATCGGTCTTCGAAAGATAGCGGATGTCTTCGTCGTTCAAATACACGTTGACGAAGCTGCGCACCTTGCCTTCGTCGTTGAAGATCTGTTTGCGCAGGTCCGGGAATTGCGCCGTCAGATTGGCGAGCGCGGAACCCACCGTATCGCCCGTAACGGTCACCGAGTCCTGCTTGCCGGTGAACTGGCGCAGGGGCGTGGGAATCAGGATTTTAGCCATTTCAGTAAATCAACTCCTCTTTGTCCGCTTTAGTCTGGTCGGCGTCCGGCAGCCAGGAATTGGCATGGTCAAACTCGCCTTTCTGGATCGACAGCACCACGAACGAATACCACGGACAGGAATTTTTCAAATCGGTTTCGGAAAAATAAGCGCCGCAATCGGGGTGCGAGTGGTAGATGCCGATCAACGACATGCCCCGTTCGCGCGCCGCCTTATCGGCCGCCAGAAGATCTTCGCTGCGCAACTGATAATAGCGCGCCTGCTCGCCCGCGAATGCATTGTCGAGAGCCGCCGCGGCGTGAACGGTTTTCTCGTCGCCCTCAATCGACCCCAGCATGGCCCCGCAGCACTCGTTGGGATAGGTAGCGCGGGCGTGCGCCACCATGGCCGTCCAGGGTTCGGATTCGATGCGGATCATGCGGCGTTAATCCTCATCATCCCAGAAGTGTTCGCTGAGGTATTTCTCCGCGCTGTCGCAAAGCATCGTTACGATAGTAGCAGTCTCGCCCCGCTCGGCCAGTTCGCGCGCCAGCAGGCTGGCCGCGTGGACATTGCAGCCCGATGAAATCCCCACCAGCAGCGCCTCTTCGCGCGCCAGACGGCGGACCATGCGGTACGCATCCTCGGTTTCGATCCAGAAATTGCCGTCCGCCAGCGTCTCGTCGTAGAAGCCCGGCACGATGGCCGTGGGCATGTGCTTGAGGCCTTCGAGCCCGTGAAAGCCGCTCGATGGCTGCGCCGAGTAAACCTTCACGTGCGGCAGGTCGCGCTTGAGGCGCCGCGAAGTCCCCATGAAGGTTCCGCTGGTGCCCATGGCCGCGACGAAGTGCGTGACGCCGCCGTCGGTTTGCTGGATGATTTCGGGTCCGGTGTGCTCGAAGTGCGCCTTCCAGTTGGCCGGATTGTTGTACTGGTCGGGATAAAAGTAAAGGTCAGGATCGGCCTCGTAGATTTTCCGCACCATACGAATGGCGCCATCGGAGCCCTCGGCGGGGTCGCTGAAAACCATCTCGGCGCCGTATGCCTTGAGAATCCTCTTCCGCTCCGGTGATGCGTTGCCCGGCAGCACCAGGCGCACCCGGTAGCCGCGAAAAGCGCCGATCATGGCGTAGGCGATGCCGGTATTGCCGCTGGTGGAATCGAGAATAATGCGGCTGGGGTTGAGCTTGCCAGAGCGCTCGCCGTCGAGCACCATATTGAGCGCCGCGCGGTCTTTAACGGATCCGCCCGGGTTGAAGTATTCCGCCTTGCCGAGAATCTCGATGCCAGGGAATTCGCGGGAAACCTTCTCCAGGCGGATGAGGGGCGTATTGCCGATGGTGGAGAGCAGCGATTCGGCGGCAGACCGCACGGGGACGGTGATGGGCAGCACGTTGGCCATGGGCTAGCTCATTTGATTCCCCGAGCTGCGGCGAGGATGCAGCCGCTGCATGTGGCTGGTATTAAAGGGAATCTGAAATTTCGATTGTACCATCACCCTAAAGTCTGTCGAGGAACTGGGGAAGATGAAAGATAGGATTGATGAGATGGCGGCACTCCCGGTACACCCGAAGGCTCGGCAGGAGTTCCTGCTCAGCCTTAAAGGTGGCGCGAATAGTAATCCAGGCCGGGCCAGGGCGAGTGCCGCACTCCCTCCTGCAAACGCTTGCAGCGTCAGCGCGCGACCATTGGCGACGCTAAGATCGCAATCGAGCCTGCCTTTCGATTGGCCGCAATAACCCTTTGCATCTAATGCCGCAAGCGATTACAATCATACGGGATTGGGAAAGAAAGCAAAGGCAAAATCGATGAGCTTTCCGACCGAGGCAAACAGGATAAAACATGAAAACCAGAACCAAGATTGTTCTAATGTTCGCCCTGGCGCTCACACTGATTGGCGCCACGTTCTTGATGGCCGATCAGGCCGGGTCTAGTGCTGCTCCGCCCAGACCCAAAGGCCCATGTGACATCTACACCGCCGGCGGCGACCCCTGCGTGGCCGCCCACAGCACCACGCGCGCGCTATATGCCTCCTACAACGGTCCACTCTACCAGGTGATGCGCCAGTCGGACGGCAAGACATTGGACATCGGCGTCGTCCAGCCCGTCGCGTCCCCTGCCCCGGATGCGGGCGGGTACGCCAACGCAGCCGCACAGGACGCCTTCTGCGCCAACACCTACTGCTGGATCACCAAGATCTACGACCAATCCCCCAGGCACAACAATCTCGTGCAGGCGCCTCGCGGCGGCTTCAGCGGCCCCGCCATGGGCGGGTTTAACAACCTGCCAATTGCCGATATGGCGCCGATTACCATCATGGGCCACAAGGCGTACGGCGTCTTCATCGCGCCCGGTATGGGTCTCCGCCAGAACGACGCGAAGGGCACTGCAGTCGACGACCAGGCGGAGGGCCAGTATTGGGTGGTTAACGGCCAGCACTACAACTCCGGCTGCTGCTTTGACTACGGCAACGCCGAGACCGACAGCCGCGACGACGGCAACGGCACCATGGAAACCACCTACTACGGTAATGCGGCCGCATGGTATCACGGGAACCCCCCAGGTCCGTGGATCATGACCGACCAGGAGAACAACCTCGTCGGTTGCGTCAACTCCGATGGAACCAAAGCCTGCCCGAACATTCCCAACATCCCATGGCGCTTCGTGACCGCGATGGCCAAGGGCGAAGCGCACCACTGGACCTCCATGGGCGGCGAGGCGCAGCACGGCGACCTGGCGGTCATTTTCGACGGACCGCGCGTCAACGCCACTTATGACCCGATGCGTAAGCAGGGGGGCATCCTTCTCGGCAACGGCGGCGACAATAGCAACAGTTCGCAGGGTACCTTCTATGAGGGCGCGATGACGGCCGGAGGCACTTTCCCGACAAACGCCACCGACCAACTGGTGCATGCCAACGTCGTGGCTGCCCGGTATGACGTGCAACGGCTGAGCCTCGCGCCGGCCTCAGCAATGGCTATGCCGCCCGGGCTTCAGACGTTCACGCCCAGGTCTTCGCAGGACACCACCGTGACGTTCATCAATACCACCGGAGCGCCCGCAGCGGGCGTCAAGTTGAGCATCTCAGTGCCCAAGCAGTGGACCTCCTTCGTAGCGGGCGCCACCGAGACGTCGAAGACAATCGCTGGCCCGGTCGCTCCCGGCGCCGTTGTGAGCGCCACCTTCAAGGTCACCTCCGGACCGGCGGCCTTCAACGGCGACCTGGTCGGCAACGCCTCGTGGACGAACCCGACCTCTGGAGGCACGGCCGGCAGGACGCATTCCGAGACCACGGCCGAGAAGGTGCGGAACGTCAACCCTGTCAAGATCAACGAATTCCGTGTGAGCGACGGCTCTACCACAAACTCGACGAATTCGTTCATCGAACTCTACAACGCCGGCGCTGGTAGCGTTGACATCTCCAACTGGACCCTGACCCAACACCAGACCCAGCAGGCCATCTTCTCGTCGGTGAAGATTCCGGCCGGGACGAAACTCGCGGTTGGCGGCTTCTATCTGCTGGGCCTATCCAATTCCGGGCTAGCGGCTCCTGCGCGCGCGGGCGAGACCACCATACACGTGAGAAGCACCGCCGGCATGAACGTCGGCGATACCATCGAAACGGATACCGGCGCCGGCATGGAGACCCGCAAGATCGTAAGCGTCGGGACTGCGGCCGCCAACAATACCACCCTGTGGCAACCCCTACCCGAGGGGCCGGTCATCACGATCCCCGCCGGTTCCACCAATGTGCCGGTAACCAGCGTGGCCGGCTTCGCGGTCGGCGAGAAGATCGCCCTCGGCTATGGCGCCACCTACCCCGCCGTCGCAAGAGGCCTGGAGCGTTACGAAGTGGCGACGGTCACCGAAATCGGCAAGCCCGGCACGCAAGCCTGGCTGACAGCGAATGCGAAAGCCGGCGACACCAACATCAAGGTATCCTCCCTCGCCAACATTTCAGCCGGGGACAAGATCAGATTGGACATCGACAGCGCGGGACATGGAATCGAGACCGTTACGGTGACGCGCGTCGGCACGCAGTCGGCGCGTAACGCCTTCAGCGGTCCTTTAAAGGATTCGGATCTAGGCACGGGCCTCGACCTTGCCGCCCCGCTGAAGTTCAACCATTCGGCCAACATCTCCTTTAGCGCTCGCGGAACCGGGATCACCTTCCAGCCGGCGACGGCCGTTGCCCACTCCAGCAACGAGCCCGTCCAGCCGCTGGGCGCCGGAATCACGCTCGACAAGCCGCTGGCTAAGGCTCACGCG
>JBEKNN010000260.1:0-13081 GCA_049522755.1 Bryobacteraceae bacterium
GTCTATCAGACTTTCGATCAGTCGAGCGGTTATATCGACGATTACTATCGCTACTGGAATATCGAAGAGTTCGCCGTTCGCCGCAGTCCGAACGATGCGGGGGCACACGTCAATTTCGCCGCGACGCTGACGGGCCTTCGCCGTCCCGACGATGCGCTGCGGGAGATCGAGGCAGCGCTGAAGCTGCGTCCGGATTTTGGCCTGGCGCACCTGAATGCGGCTGCGATTCTGGCTGCGCGCGGGGATGCGGCCGGGGCAAGGGCTCACCTGTTGCAGGCGGCGAAGGATCCGGTCCGGAGATTCGGCGGAGGGCTGAAGAGAAACTGAAGTGAGGATGGGATCGGCAACGTAACCGGACCGGGAATTCGACGCCAGGACAGCATTGATAGACTAACAGGCAAGCGCCAGGAGGAAGGTTCGAGTGCCAAATGCAATGAGCTGGTCGCAATTTCTGAACAGCGGCGCCAGCGTGGTGAATCCGGCGGTGATGCTCGGCGTCATGCCGCAAGGGCAATTGCTGAACGCGATGGAGATCGTTTTTCGCGAGGATGATGACGCCGCAACGCGGAGGCGCGCTCTGGCGCGGGGAGGATACTGCAGTTACCGGGTCCGCCAGTCTTTGGAGGAGCACGATTTTCAGTTCGTGAACGGCTGGCTGGACTGGTCGAACAAACAGGCCGGGACAGCGGACAATCCGGACCCCGGCGTACAGTCGTGGGATCCGCCTTTCCTCAGGGCCTACGATACTCCGGGCTGGTCCGCGTATTTGGGCGTCGGGCCGAACACCCGGCAACTCATTGCCAATGGAGTCTCCAGCCGGGCCGACGCCACGGAGGTGTGGGTGCAGCAGCTGTTTCGAACGTGGGTTGAAGGCTCGCGCTGCTTCGATAGCGTGTGGGAGATAGTATCGATCCAGGTGCAGTGGCACAACAGCCTTCATCTGGTTCGCGCCAGCCCGACATCGCCCTGGACGCTGGGCAGCAACAGCCGGATTCAGCACGGCCCGATGAAGTTTGGCTCGACGGCGCTATTGTGAAGCAACAGTCCCCGCCAATGGCTACGGTACAGAGAACAGACTTCGCCGCGAGACGCTAAGCTTAGGCTGCCCCAGTCCCGGCGAAAGGTCAAACCTTGTACCTCTTGATCTCCGCTTCCGGAATCTCACTACCCATGCCGGGCTCCTCCGGCGCGGCCATTTCGCCGTTCTTGATTTTCTGCGGACCGCTGGTCTCCATGTAAATGGCATTGGGCATTGCCAGGATCATATTGAGATCGGCCGCGCCGCCTCCGTGACTCGCGAGCTCAAGGCCATAGGCGTCGGCGACGGCGGCGATCTCCATCCATTCCGTGACGCCGCCGGCGCGCCGGTTATCGGGCTGCACCACGTCCGCGCCGCGGCGGGCGATCAGGTCGGCGAACGCATACTTGGTGTTCAAATTCTCACCCGTGGCGATGCGCATATCGAGCTCCCGCGCCAGCTCCGCGTAGCCTTCCATCTCCTGCGGCGGCAGCGGCTCTTCATACCAGAAGCAGCCCATCTCCTGGTACACCCTGCCGCGGCGCAGCGCATCGTTGCGGTTGAACACCTGGTTGGCGTCCACCATCAGCCGCCTCTCTTTGCCGAGGACATCCTGCGCGGCCCGGATGCGGCGAATGTCGTCGTCGAGAGAGCCCCGCCCGACCTTGATCTTCACCGCGGCATAGCCCTGTTCCACCGCGTCGCCGATGACGCGCCGCAAGTGCGATAGATCGCCGTCGTTGTCGTAATACCACCCGCACATCGAATAGACCGGCATGCGGTCCCGAAACGCGCCGAGCATCTTGTATACCGGCAGGTTCGCGCTCTTGCCCAGGATGTCCCAGATGGCAATATCGACGGCGGCAATGGCAAATTGGGTAGCGCCGCCCACGCCCTGATACTCCAGCGCCTTCCACAAGTCGGCGCGGATGCGGCGCGGAAATGCGGGGTCTTTACCGAGCAGCACGGGCTTCACTTCTTCTTCGAGAATAGTTTGAACCACGCGCGGGCCGCCGGCGATCATGCCGAAGGAACTGCTAGCCCAGCCGGTGATTCCCGCATCCGTACGAATACGCAGCGCCACCGAGCCGCTGCCGGTTCCGAACGTGTGGATGGCATCGTAGTAAGGGGCGCCGGCGGGACGCCTCAGCACATCCGTTTCCAGTCCCGTAATCTTGATCTGTTTCTGCTGGGTGGCTGCCGCGGAAAGCGCGGCGCCTGCGGGCATGGCAGCCACGGAGCGAAGAAGCTGTCTTCTGTTCATAGGGGCATCTCCGATTCGTATTCTCGTTGGTAGAGGCGCCCGCGCGCAAGCCGGGGGACTCATGGTAATGGGAATTGGTCGCGAGTGGCTGCCGAGTCAGCGGACGCGAACTGGCCAACCGGGGCCGTGTGAGCGCGCCGCTCTAGACCGCAAGCCGGACGCGCGGCGTTTTATATTGAAAGAGCCATGAGTCCCAAGGAACAGAAGCGAGACACGGGCAGTCCCAAGAAGCAGACTGCAAGCTTGCGCAAAGATGTGCAGAAGGCGATTGATCGCATGTGGCCGGCCGGTATCGTGGAGATGCCCTTCGATTGGGACGATTCGTATTTCCATGGAGTCTATACGAAGCTATCGGGGGCCTTCGACCGCATCCCGCGCACCCGGCTGCTTGAGCGCGAAGCGGAAGTAGAGCCGGCCTGGTGGGATGATTCGGACCGTGAAGAAGAGGCGCCGAACAACATGGAACAGTCACGCTCATACCATGTGTTCTTCGTCAGCCCCGATGGCGCTCCCTTCGCATACGAAACGGAAGCCGAAACCATAAACGAGCCCGAGGACATAGACGAAGAGTTCGAGGAACCCGACTGGGAAGACGATCCGGAGGTAAGCCTGGTACACGGCGAAGGCAGGACCGGCTGGGTAGTGGCAGTGTCTCTGCTTGCGCCGTTTGCGGTGATTGAACTGGGCGATGTGGTGGTTTTTGAGGACGGCAGCACAGACGAAGCGGAAATTGAATCCTACGCCGAGACTGAGGACGGCGAGCGGATCGACCTGGAAGAACAATTCCGCAAAATGAAGGGCGCTGAGGCGTACAAGATCCTGGCAGGGCTGCGCGCGAAGATCGCGGGCATTCTGGAGAAGTGTGGAATCGCCGTACTGCCGGCGGAAGAATGGCGGAAGCCGGTCCCCGAATTGCGCGGCGGCGAGGAGACCCCGATGGGAATCCAAGGCAGGGCGGTCCGTGTGCTGGATGCGTTCTTCTTTGAGGATATTTATATCTAAGTCGAGTTACTAGTGACTAGTGACTCGACGCTGGAGTTTCTACATTTTCCTGCGATTTTCCACGTGTCCACCCCACTATATGTGGGGCAGGCGCTTTCGCCTGCCAACTCGTTATCTTCTGCCGCAGAAAGCTTCCCCATTGGCATCCCGATCTCACAGAGGCGACCTTCCTGTTTGTCACTTGGCGTTTAGCTGGCTCCATCCCGCGAGCCCGGCCGCTTCAGGCGCCCACAGGCGCAAATCGATCCGCGGGCCGAGCCTTCCTCGTCTTGGACCGTGAAGCGGACAAAGCTGCTTCGGGCCGGTATGGCTGCAGAATGCCCGAGTAGCCCGTGGAGTGGCCGATGCTCTCTTGTATGGCCACAGCGGAAGGCACTTTTATCCACTCCGAGCCTGGGTGATTATGCCCAACCATGTTCCTGTACTGCGGCTGCCCAGGATGTCACTACCGGTGATCATGCGTTGGTTGAAAGGCTGCACCGCGCGACAAGCCAACCTGATTCTTGGCCGAACCGGGGAGGCCTTCTGGCAGGATGAATCCTTCGACCATCGTGTGCGGGATGAAGCGGAACTGGACCGTCTGGTTCAGCTATGTGGAGTACAACCCGGTAAGCGCCAGCCTGGCAGCCAATCCCCGTGCCTGGCCTTGGTCGAGCGCGCGGTTGGCAGGCGAAAGCGCCTGCCCCACAATTGGCCCGATCGCTCCCGAAATGTAGAAACTCCAGAGTCGAGTTACTAGTTACAGCCGTTCCAGCCGCGTTTGGGCGTCGCCGAACTGCTCCAGTTTGATGCCGAAACGATCCATCAGCGACAGATACAAACTGCACATCTTGCGGTTGTCCGGACCCGCATCGAGATAGCTCAAGGTACGTCCGGTTTCGAGCGTGCCGCCGAGTCCGCCGGCGAGCACTAAAGGCAGTCTGAAGTTGTCGTGCTTGCGGCCAATCCAGAGATTGGAAAGGAACATCAGGCAGGTGTTGTCGAGCACCGTGCCGTCGCCTTCCTTCATGCTATCCAGCTTGGACGCCAGGTAAGCGTACTGACTCACATGGAAACGGGCGATGCGCTCGTATCCATCCGAGTTATTGTTGTGAGAGGCGGCGTGGTGGCCTTCCTTGACGTCGAGGAAAGGATAATACATCGCCGATAGGTCGCGGGAGATAATCAGCGACGCGACACGCGTCTTGTTAGTTTGAAACGCGATGGCAATGATGTCGCACATCAGGCGCGAGTGCTCGCGCAGGTCCTCGGGCAATCCATTCGCCGGCCGGTCCATCGTGGTGGCGACAGTGTTTTTCGCTTTTGCCGCGTCGTCCGCATCGTTCTTGCTGGCGCGCATGCCCTCGACGCGTTTCTCCACTTCGCGAACGCTGGTCAGATATTCGTCCAGCTTGCTCTTGTCGGTGGAACTGACCCTGCGGCTGAGGTCTTCGGCGCGGCCTTTCACGCGGTCGAGGATGCTGACGTTCAGCAGGCTGCCGCGGTTGTCAAACAGGTTGTCCCACGCCAGCGAAGGGTAAACTTCCACCGGGACGGGCGAATCCGGGCTCTGCCAGGAAATGTGCGAGCTGTAGGCCAGGGAGAAGTTCGACTCATGATAGCCCGTCATGGGCTGATCGCAGGCCAGAACGATGCTGGACTGCGGCGTGTCTTCACCGACGCGATTGGCGATCATCTGATCGACGCTGATGCCCGAGTGGATGATGGCGCCTTTCGAAATGTGCGCACCCGAGAGCAGGCTTCCGGTTTGCGCGGGATGAATGCCCTGGCCGGTCAGCGCCTTGACGTAGAGGCCTTCGATCACATTGATCTTCTGCTTCAACGGCTCCAGAGGCTCAAGCGTCTTGCTGAGCTTCATGGCGGCGCCCGCGCCTTCGGCGCTCCAGTGATCTTCGTTGACGCCGCACCCCAGGAAAACCACGCCAAAGCGCTTGGGGAAGGCGGCCGCCGACGGCGTATCGGCGAAAGCGGGAAGCGATTCAAGCCACGGCAGGGCCATGGTGCAGCCAACCCCGCGAAGTACGGTGCGGCGGGATATGCGACGAGCTGACGTCTTTGTCGATCGGGACATTCTTAATCACCTTTCCGGGATTGTACTACAGGCGCTTCGGGCGGCGCCGGATTGCGTTTGTTCAGAAACTGCGGGCTGGTGACGATGGCTTCCACCAGGGAATCAAAGCGATAATCTTTCGCCGGGAGTTTGGTTTCCATACGCTCGACGATGGACTCGTCGGAAAGCTGGAGCGAGCGATTCAGGGCGTAGGCGAGCAATTTACGGCTGAGACCATCCACGAAGCCCTCCTGGCGATGCTCGCGAATGTAGTTCTCGATGCCCTCCAACCCTATGCCCTGGCTGCCGCCGGGAAAAACCGCACTGGTATCGACCGGACGGTCGGCCAGGTCTTTGGTCCGCGCCTCACCCACCGGTCCGTACCCTTCGAGAGCCAGGCCGAACGTGTCGAACTTCGCATGACAGGCCGCGCACACCGGGTTCGCCCGATGCTGGGCCAGCGCATCGCGGAGCGGCAGATCGGACTTGGCTTCGTCCGCCGGCAGTTCAGGCACGACCGGGGGCGGCGGCGGGATGATTTCGCCGAGCACGCGATGAACTATCCAGTATCCGCGCTTTACCGGACTGGTTCGAAGGCCGGGCGAGTTCTGCGTGAGGAAGACGGCCATGGGCAGCAGGCCGCCGCGCTGATAGGCGCCGGCATCGTCCACGCGTACCCACGTGTCGTTATCCCCTTTCACTTCCGGCATGCCATAATGCTTCGCCAGTACCGGATTCACGAACGTGTAGTGACCGTACAACATGTCGAGCACGGAGCGATCGTTCTGAATAGCGTCTTCGAGAAAGTGGATCGGCTCCTGAAACATCGCCTCGCGCAAATCGTTGTCGAAGCTGGGGAAGCGCTGGCGATCGACCGAGTTGTTGGTTTCGAAGTGGCGGAAATCGAGCCAGTTGCCCCCGAATTCGGTAGCGAAGCCGCGCACCCGGTCGTCCTTCAACATGCGGCGAGTCTGCGCCAGCAGCACGTCCGGTCTCCGCAGATCGCCCGATGCCGCGTGCCGCAATAACTCATCGTCGGGCATGCTGGACCACAGAAAGTAACTCAACCTGCTCGCCAGAGCGTAAGGGGATAGCGGCCGGATGGGGGCTCCCGCGGACGTCTTCGACGCAGCTTTGGTCACCAGGCCGCCGGCGCCGGGTCCCGCAGAAGCCAGGGTAGCGTCGAGGAGGTCGATGCGGTAGAGGAAATCGGGCGACATCAGCACGCTGGCAATCGAATCGCGGATGGCATCTTCATGCGACAGTTGGTTCTTGTCGCGCAGCGTGTGGTAATACGCCACGAAGTCGTCGCGCTCCGCCTTGGTAAGCGGCCGCCGGTAGGCGTGCGCGGCGAAGCGGAGAAGGGCATCGAGATGCTTCGGCTCGGCATCGGCATGCTCCTTTTCCAAAGTCCTGAGAGTGGCGTTCACGCGCTCGAAGTGCTCGCGGATGGCCTGGGGGGCGACAGGATCGTTATTCGGGTTGGCCGCGGCCTTGGCCAGATAGAGGTCCCGCATTTGCATGATGACTGCCGTGTCGGTGATCTCGTGATCGAGCGGGCGCGGCGAGCCGGATTCGGCGCCCTTACCCAGAACCTCGCCGCTTTGGTTGACGTAGTACTGAACCCATGTGTGGGCCGTGTAACTGGCGATGAAGTCGAATTCTTCCCAGAGGCGGTTGAGATCCTTCTGGCCCTTTTCATCGAGGATCAACTCCATGAGCGCGGTATCGTCGCGGAAGTAGCCCATGGTGTTGTGATAGCCGGCGCTCAGCAGGCGGCCCTTGTCCTCCGAATCGTCCGGAAAATAGCGGCCGCGCTCCTTGACATAAAAGGCGTCCGGGAAAACGGAAGCGAGGCGTGCGAAGGAGGCTTCATAGCGGCTGCGCTCGGCGGCCGGAACCACCAGATCGGGATCGCCGGCGCGGGCTTTCGCCGAGAGAGCGGCCCAGCGCGGAGCCGCTTCCTGATGAAGCCCGGGATATTTCGGGATTTCGGGCACCGGCGGGGTGGGGTCGGTATCGTTCAGCAGATCCTTGGGATCGCTTTCACGGCGGTGCGCGGCGAAGGCGAACAGCTTCCAGTTCAGCAGGGGCTGCGATCCGGCGGGCAATCCTCGCACCACCGGCGCGGCGAACTGCATCGCCGTATGGGCGCGGATCTTGACTACGAAATCGCGCATCTCGACGCACTTGGCGCGCAGCGCCTCCGGCTGATTGGTTCCAAGCGGCTTGGCTTCAGGCGGCGGCGGGAGAGCGCGCCACATTCCCTGCAGTTTGGCAACCGGACCAACTTCGGCGGCCGGGTCTTTCTCTTCCAGAATCTGCCAAACCATGGGCAGATACTTCGCGCTCACCTTCGAATCCGCAGCTATGGAGGCCAGCGTCGCGTGCGGCTCTCCGAGAGCGGCGCGATACTTGAAGCGCCAGGCGGCCTGGAAATAATCCGCAAAATCGGTAGGCTGCCGGGCGTAGAAGTTTACGATGCGCTGGATGGGATACTTCTCGAGATCGGTCTCGACCAGCATCGGATAGGGCGCGAAGTCGATTCCATCGGGCGTGAGGACCATATGGTCGGCCACTTCACGCGCGGCCTGCAGGTATTTCTTAAGCAACGCCGGCGACATGGTTAGCGATTCGCCCGAGTTGTCGAACCCCGCGGGGTTGGCCGGATCCACGGGAAATTCCCGCGTGATTTGCATATCCTGGCCCGTGAGGTCCCGCACAGTGTAGTTATATTCGGCATTACTCAAACGGCGCGCCAGCACCAGCCCGGGATCGCCCGCGGACTTTTTTATCTCTTCGGCCCGCAGAGCCTGAATCCAGTCGATCACATGCTGGCGGGCTTCGTCGGGCGGGGGCGGCATCGGCTTCGGCGGCATCTCTTTCGCCGTCAGCCTCTGCATCACCAGCGCCCAGCGGGGATAATCGCGGGTCACCATATCCATGCTGGTGTATGCCTTGAGATCGAACTGAGCGGCGGGCATCTGGCCGCTGTGGCACCCGATGCAATATTTCGTGACAAAAGGCTTGACGGTTTGCTCGAACTGGCGGTCGAGCGCGGGGGTGGCGCCGGCCGCGGGCAGGGCCGCTACGGCAAGGATGACGGGTAAAGCACGAAGTCGCATAACGGGACTCATCCTCATCTATTATTCATCTATTCCTCTATGGTACAGGATTTGAAGCAAATGTTACTGACCAAAAGGAGGGGTAGTTAAACGTTTTTCGGGATTTTCTCGCTCGACGTCGACGCTTGGAGAGCTGAAAGGCTGGGGGACGGCCGCCGTCCGGGCGATTATTGGCGGGCCCGGAGAAAGTGCGGAACGAAGCCAATTTCGCGGAAGTTCAATTATAACTGTAGGTTAGGAGGGCCGCGAGCGGTCTGCGGATGGGCATCGAGGGGCACAGCGCGCGAAGGCCCCTCGCCAACCCAAATCGAGGCGGAAGCTTGGAAACGTTGGTTACTCATGCGCTCCTATCTCCGCGATCCGCTTGACGGTTTGGAATGTGTCCGACTGGTCAACGGTCTTATCGGCTCGATACCGTTTCACGCGGGCGAAGCGGAGCGCCAGGGCGCTTGGGTAGCGCGGGCTCACTTGCAGATCGTTAAATGCGATCTCGACCACGATCTTTGGTTCCACGTACACGGTGTAGCTATCCCGCGCAATCTCGATCTTCTGTAACTCGCTTGTCTGCCAGGCGAGCATCTCGTCGGTCAACCCCTTAAAGGTCTTGCCGAGCATCGCGAAGCCTCCCTTCTCGATGTCGCGCGCGCCCAGATGCAAATTGCTGAGCCAGCCCTTGCGCCGTCCGCTGCCCCATTCGGCTGCGAGTATGACCAAATCGAGCGTCTTCACGCGCTTGATTTTTAGCCAGGCGCCGCCGCGCGCGCCAATCGAGTAGAGCGAATCGCGCGACTTGGCCATAATGCCTTCGTGTCCCTGCGCGAGCGCTTCTTCCAGAAAGCGATGTCCGGCGCTCGCCTCGCCGGTGGAAAAATGCGGGACCACGGAAGCCGGCGCGAGCTTTTTCAATACTTCG
Source organism: Bryobacteraceae bacterium (assembly GCA_049522755.1). Lineage (GTDB taxonomy): Bacteria > Acidobacteriota > Terriglobia > Bryobacterales > Bryobacteraceae > PALSA-243. The sequence goes on from JBEKNN010000260.1 coordinate 9,373, forward strand.
AATCGCCGCCACTGCGGCTCTTGCAGAAGGTCGCCGCCATCGAGATACAGTAAGTCGAACCAGAACGGCGCAATGGGCAGCTCGGCGCGCATTTTTTCCACATCCAGCTTGCGGCCGAATCGGCGCATCGTGATCTGGAATGGCTGCGGACGGCCATCGGTTTTCAGGCTCAGCGCTTCGCCGTCGAGAATTACATTGTCGGCGGGCAGGGCGCGCGCGGCTTCCACGATCTCAGGCACGGCGCCCGTCACATCGTTCAATGCGCGTGAGAACACCCTCACCTCATTGCCCGACTTATGCACTTGAATGCGAGCCCCGTCCAGCTTGTATTCGAGAGAGGCTTCACCCAGATCGTCTAACGCTTCGACGACGTCCTCGGCTGTCTGGGCCAGCATCGGCTGCACTGGTTGGAACAATCGGACAGCGTATTCGTCAACGCCGGTTTCCCCTCGTTCCAGCAACGCACGCGCGACCCGGGTCAGATCGCCCGCGACCATGGCCGCCTGCCGCACTCGATCGAGCGGGATGCCGGTTGCCGATGCCAGTCCCTCGAGCATGATGCCATCGAGCGCGCCTTGACGCAGTCCGCCCAGCAAGATTTCCGCGATGAATTGCTGCTCGGGCGCCGTGGCGCGGCGAAGCAGATCCTGCAGCAGATCCCGCCTCCTCCGCTCAGATCCGCTGCCTCCGGTTTGCGCGATGGCGTCAAATGTGCGATCCATCTCCAGCAGCGCGATGGCCGGTTCGGAGGCTGGTGACGTCCCGGCGTCCCGGACCGACCGGGAGCCGACACCAATTCGTCCCTGCCGCACACGCCCCGAAAGAATCGCCGCGACGATTTCGATTTCATCACCCCGCAATTCGCGCAGCAACGCGCTCAGCAGCGAGATTTTTTCCAGCCGTTTGCTCGCCTCAGCGATTCGCTGCGAAGTCGCGACTACGCGCATCAGTAACATGCCCGCAGTGTACGACGGAATCTTATGCGTCCGCGTTCCGATGCAAGACTGGTTCTGCAAATCGGACGCGGCTTTTTAGCGGGATTAAAATCCAGCGGTCTTTAGCGTTCTGATCCGTCGGATTTCACGTTCTTGGGCAGCTCGAACTTATATCCGTAAGCGGCGCCCTTCACCCAGATACGATCGAAGTAATAGCGGTTACCGATGTGGTGAAACAGGACGCGGGTTTCAGGCTGTATGCGATTTTCCACCGTGGGAATTACTTTAGCTACCAGCCGCACCCTTGCGTCATTGCTTCCCCGAAAGAGCAATACGGGGGTTTCGCCGCCCGCTATGTCGAGCGGTTCCACCGTATAATCTCCGGGCTGGAGCGTTTGTTGGCCGATCGTCACCGGATTGGACAAAGTGATTTCAAACGCATCGGTTGCCGTTGTTTGAGCCCTCGCCGGCGTTACGGCCAGGGCGGCCATTAGAGACAACACCCCTGCAAATGCCATGGTTCTGATCTTCATAAAATGACTCTTTCTGTACGCGTCACCGTGAATGCATCACTATCAATACTGAAAGCATGTGAGGGACCAAACGTTTCCGTCACCTGGGCAGTGCGAGCGCACGTTGGAATTCGTACAACGGCAACTGGGGCAAAGGCAATTCCGTGGAACTGCCCTGACGTTTGCGGCGAGCGGTCTAAGGGCAATACTGTTCAATTAGCGCCTTCGATTCGAAGCGCGTTCACACGAGTGTGAACGCTGCACGCATAAGTGCGTGCGCCACGAATTTGGTCGCCGGGCGCCCGGTGGTTACTTCACGTCCGCGAACCTGAGCTTCGCCGCTTCGCCGCATTCCTGGCCAATCACGAAATAGCGCGCGATGGCTTCTTTGCCGATCTCAAACGGATGCGGCTCGCCGGGCTTCCGCGAAGCGATCATCTTGATCTTCGGCACGGCATTGTCGAATTCGCTGTGGTTCGACATAAACACGGTCGCCCCCGCCGCCGCAGCGGCAGCCGCCAGTTTGGCCTGCGACCTGATATAGATATCGAAATTCGGGCCGGTGCTGGGGAAGTTGAACGCCGTTCCGCCCGAATAAACGACTGTCAGCGGCTTGCCGTTGTCCTTCACCTGAAAGATCATCGACAGCGTGCCAGGCGTGTGTCCGGGAGTGGTGAGGATAGTGACCGACGCATCGCCGAGACGGATCTGCTGGCCGTCGTCGGCGGTGATGTCGCGCTTCGGCTTTCCTTCCGGATAACCATTAACCGACTTCTCGATCGCGTCCCAGTCGGGCCCGCCCATCACGATCTTGGCGTGGGTCAGATCCTGCAGCAATTTAGCTCCGCCGACGTGATCGCCGTGCGCGTGCGTAATGATGACGTACTTCACCTTCATCGGATCGAGGCCCAGCTTCTTCAGGCCGCCGACAATCTCTTCTTCCGAGTTGTAGGTGAAGAGCGTATCGAGGATGATGATGCCGTCGCTGGTGACGAGCGCCCAGGAGTTGTGGATCTTCGAACCGACGAAGTACAGGTTGTCGAAGACCTTGGCGGGATCGATGTACCACGTATCGCGCGGAGGCACGCGGCCGCCGGGCGCGGCGTCGCGAACGGCCAGCGGAATTCTTGCCGGGGCGACGCAGAGACGGGCAAGCGTGCCAGTAAAATCGAAGCCGGCGGCGTTTCGGGCTTTCACGAGGTGGGCGTCAATGGCCGCATCCCTCGCCAGAATGGCGGCGGCGTCCGGGCTCTGCGCCGATGCGCGGTTTATAAGTTGAGCCACCAGCGCGGCGGCGGTGATGGTTCCGCTGATTTTCATTTTAGATTCTACTCTAATGCAGTTTCGGTCCGACATGGTGGGGATATGGGGCCATTTCAGGGTGGCGCAGGAGGATCGAAGCGCGTTCACACGAGTGTGAACGCTGCACGCAGGAGTGCGTGCGCCACGACGAAAAGGGGTGCGTCGACATCCGCGGCCATACCCGGCAACCGGCATTTGAAGCGGACGCCAGATTGTAGTACACTCGTTATTTACTCCAGTGGTTCGGAAACACTTCGTGTGTTCCGGCTCCCAAATAGAGGAATTCAAGATGCACGCGATTATTGAAACGGGCGGAAAGCAGTACCGCGTCGCTGCGGGCGATGTGATCCGCGTGGAAAAAGTGGACGGCGATGTGGGCTCGGAAATCGATTTCCCCGTCAAGATGGCGTTTGGCGACGGCGGCGAGCTGGTATCGGGCGCCACGGTGAAGGGCACGATCACCGGCAACGGGCGCGGCGAGAAGATAATCGTCTTCAAGTTCAAGCGCAAGAAGCAGTACAAGAAGACCATTGGACACCGCCAATCCTACACGCAAGTGAAGGTGGGCGATATTTTGGTTTAGGTGACGTATGGCGCATAAAAAAGGCTTAGGCAGTTCCAAAAACGGGCGCGATTCGAACGCGCAGCGGCTGGGCGTGAAGGTATTCGGCGGCCAGCTTGTTCCAGGTGGCTCGATTATCGTGCGGCAGCGCGGCACCAAGATCAAGCCGGGCACGAACGTCGGCTGGGGCAAGGACGATACGCTGTTCGCCAAGGTGACGGGTGTGGTGGAGTTCAAAGACCGCGGGCGGATGGGCAAGTTCGTCTGCATCAACGTCGCGGCAATAACGTCGCCTGCGTAAATCTGGTGAGGCAGTTTCGGAAGGCCGCCGGTTCTTTCGGGACCGGCGGCTTTTCTATTTTGGGTGTGTAGCATTTTGGGCGTGTAACATGTTCATC
>JBEKNN010000261.1:0-12899 GCA_049522755.1 Bryobacteraceae bacterium
CCACTGGCCCGCGAACAACGCAACCCGAAGCCGCACGCGCCGCTGCTGCCGCCCGCAACCCCAACAATCCAAACCCACTTCCGCGAAATTGGTTTCGTTTCGTCAAATCCAAGAAGCCCGCTCCCGCAACCCGAAGCCGGACCTGCCGCCGCCGCTGCCTGCACTCCGCAACCCCAAGTATCCAAAGCCAGTTGCGCGAATTTGGGTTCGTTCCGTCAAAATCTCGCAGCCCGGCCGCCCGCCCCGCCGCTTTCCGGCCCGCTTGGCAGCCAACCTTTTCCAGCCCGGCAAGCGGCGGCCCCACCCAGCGGCGCCATAAGATAAGAGCTACGTGCAGCCCACCTACACGCCCGCCGACGCCGCCTATATGGCGAAGCGCGGGCTGCGGCGCTACGCGGGCGCGTGGCACCTGTGGGCCATGGGCGTCGGCGCGGTCATCTCGGGCGATTTCTTCGGATGGAATTACGGGCTGACAGCGGGCGGATTCGGCGGCATGATGCTGGCTGTGAGCGTCATGACGGCCATGTACATCGGGCTGTGTTTTTCCATCGCGGAAATGTCGGCCGCGCTGCCGCACGCGGGCGGAGCGTATTCTTTCGCCCGCACCGCCATGGGGCCGTGGGGCGGATACATCACCGGCCTGGCGGAGAATATGGAGTACGTGCTCACGCCGGCGGTGATCGTGGTGGGCGTCGGCGGATATCTCGGGTCTATCTTCGGCGTCTCGAGCGCGTGGGATCCGCTGTGGTGGGCGCTGTGCTACGGCGTCTTCGTGGCGCTGAATATCTGGGGCGTCGGGATGACGTTTCAAGTCTCGGTGGTGGTCACGCTGATCGCTATGGCCGTGCTGGCGCTCTTCTGGGTAGGCGCGGCGCCGCACTTCGACCTGGCGCGCTGGGCGCAGCCATATTTTCCGCCGGGCGTGGGCAAGGCCGCGGCGGGCGCGGTGGAATTGCCGTTCGCGTTGTGGCTCTATCTGGGCATCGAGCAGTTGCCGCTGGCGGCCGAAGAGAGCCATCACCCGGAACGCGACCTGCCGCGCGGCATCCTGTGGGGGTTGGCGACGCTGGTGGCGATCTCGGTGCTCACCGTCTTGATGAGCGCGGGCATCGCGCCGGGCGTAGCCAAAGTAGCGGTGTCGGGCGAGCCGTTGTTTCTGGGGTTCCAGACCATCTTCGGCCAGGGAATCACCACGCGCACGCTGGCGCTGCTGGCCTGTACGGGATTGATCGCTAGCTTCCACACGATCATCTTCGCGTATGGCCGGCAAATCTATTCGCTGTCGCGCGCGGGATATTTCCCCACCTGGCTTTCGGTGACGCACCGCACGCGCAAGACGCCGCATCGCGCGCTCGTTGCCGGCGCGGCGCTGGGCTACGCGGTGGCGCTGGCAATTCATTTGACGCCGCACGGTAGTCCGGTGGGCGCGGTGCTGCTCAACATGGCGGTGTTCGGCGCGGTGCTGGCGTACGTGCTGCAGATGGCCTCGTTCCTGGCGCTGCGATGGAAATTCGCCAGCATGTCGCGGCCATACGTGAGCCCCTTAGGCGTGGCGGGCGCGTTAGTGGCTGCGGCGATTTCGGTGGCGACGCTGGCCACGCTGTTCCGCAGCGCGGATTACAACCAGGGCGTGCTGGGCGCGGCGGTTTGGTTCCTGCTTGGCATTGCATATTACGCGTTCTATGCGCGCAAGCGGCTGGTGCTGGCGCCGGAAGAGCGATCGGCATTCGCGCATCGGCGGGAGAAACCGCCGGCATGAACCTGCGGGAGCTATTGGCGAAGGCGTCGCCGGCGCGGTCGGGCGATGAGCTGGCGGGCATCGCGGCATCGGGGGCGGAAGAGCGCGTGCGCGCGCAGATGAAGCTGGCGGACGTACCGCTGAAGGCATTCCTCGCGGAGCCTGTAATTCCGTATGAAACGGACGAAGTCACGCGCCTGATCTGCGATTCGCACAGTGCGGCGGCGTTCGCGCCGGTCGCGCATCTGACAGTGGGCGAGTTTCGCGACTGGCTGCTTTCCGAACAAGCGTCCACGGACCGGCTGCGGGCGCTGGCGCCGGGGCTCACGCCGGAGATGGTGGCGGCGGTTTCGAAGATCATGCGCCTGCAGGACCTGGTAACCGTGGGCGCGAAATGCCGGGTGGTGACGCGATTCCGTTCGACGCTCGGGTTGCAGGGGAGAATTTCAACGCGGCTGCAGCCGAACCATCCGGCGGACGACTTGAAGGGCATCGCGGCGAGCGTGCTCGATGGGCTGAGTTACGGCAGCGGCGACGCCGTCATCGGCGTGAATCCGGCGACCGACAATGTAGGCACAGTTGAGGCGATCTTGCGGATGCTCGATACAATTCGCGAACGTCTGGCGATTCCCACGCAGATCTGCGTATTGGCGCATGTGACCACGCAGATGCAGGCGCTCGGGCGCGGCGCGCCGTTCGACCTGATGTTTCAATCGGTGGCGGGAACGGAGGCGTCTAACGCGGGGTTCGGCGTGAATCTGGCGGCGCTCGACGAAGCGTGGCAAGCGGCGCGTGAGTTGAAGCGCGGCGACAACGTGATGTACTTCGAGACCGGACAGGGCAGCGCGCTCTCGGCGGGCGCGCACCACGGCGTGGATCAGCAAACGTGCGAGGCGCGGGCTTATGCCGTGGCGCGGCGTTACGAGCCGCTGTTAGTCAACACCGTGGTCGGGTTCATTGGACCCGAGTATCTTTACGACGGCAAACAGATTATACGCGCGGGCCTGGAGGACCACTTCTGCGGTAAGTTACTCGGGCTGCCAATGGGCTGCGATGTATGTTATACGAACCACGCGGAGGCGGACCAGGACGATATGGACGCGCTGCTGACTTTGCTGGGCGTGGCGGGATGCAATTATATTATGGGAGTGCCCGGCGCCGACGATGCCATGCTGCACTACCAGAGCACGAGCTTTCACGACGCGTTGTATCTGCGCTCGGTGCTGGGGCTGCGTCCCGCGCCCGAGTTTGAGGCGTGGATGGAGCGGCGTCCGGACTTACTTGGCGGGCTTGCAGACCAATGGCTATTGACCTGACATCGTTCACCACCGCGCGCGTGGGGCTGGGCCGCACGGGGAACAGCCTGACGACTGTCGAGCTGCTGCGGTTCCAGTTAGACCATGCGCGGGCTCGCGATGCGGTGTACGCCGAGTTAGACCCGCGCGAGTTACCGGGTCCGCACGTGTTAGTAAGTAGCGCGGCGAGTGACCGCCGGACTTACTTACGGCGTCCGGACCTGGGCCGTGTGTTGAGCGAGGACTCACGGACCCAGTTACCACGCGGCGACTACGATGCGGCTATCGTAATGGCGGACGGCCTTTCTGCGGTGGCGGTACATCGCCACGCGGCGCCGCTGCTGGATGCGCTGATGCCGCTGCTCGCGGTAGAGGAATGGAGGATGGCGCCGCTGACGGTGGTATTGCAGGGACGCGTGGCGATCGGCGACGAAATCGGCGAGCGATTAGGAGCGCGGCTGGTAGTGATGCTGATCGGCGAGCGGCCGGGCTTGACGGCGCCGGACAGTTTGGGAATCTATCTGACTTACAATCCACGGCCGGGACGAACGGAAGCGGAGCGGAATTGCATCTCAAACGTGCGGCCGGAGGGCCTGCCTTACGCACTGGCGGCTCAGAAGCTACATTTCCTGATGCGAGAGGCACGGCTACGTAAGTTAACAGGCGTAGCATTGAAGGAGGACGCATCCAAGTTGCTGGAGTAACTGAAGGCCCTGGCCCCTTGGCCCGTGGCCCGTGGCGCACGCACTCATGCGTGCGGCGTTCACACTCGTGTGAACGCATGTTTTCGCTGCAAGCCAAAGTGAACTATAAGTTCGAACAAATAAAGCTCGCTTTCCCACTCCCGTTCGCCAGCACCGCCTTGCCCTGTACCTCCAGTCGCACATCCGAAGCCTTCGCCGCGAATCCACACAACTTACGCGCCACGTTCTCATAAATCCGCACCTCCGGATAAGCCGGCGCATTCAACTCGTCAAACGACCAATCGTTGACTGACAACTTGTCAATACCATCCGCCTCTTCAGTCACGTCGTCGTCCACTTTGTCCGGCAAATGATCCGCGACCGCCTGGGTCATGTAGATCGCGCTCTGGTTCTTATTGCCCGAATAGAGCGCCGCGGAAAGGTAACTGTCCCATAGGTTAAAGAAGCTCAGCGCCGGAGCCAGTCCGAACAGTAACAAGACCACGCGCTGGAACCGCGCCTGTCCCCAGAGAATCTCACGGGCGCACGTCTCGCTGTGGCGGAAGAGCAGCAGCAGGAACACGACCATCGCGATGTTCCACGGCCAGACTACGGTATTGAAGCCGTGCCCTAACGGTCCGATCGCCAGCAAAATACAAGCGTGCATGGCGATCAGTACAGCAACCGCCGGCGCGCGAAACTTTAGCGTCAGCAATCCGATGGCGCACGCCATCTCGACGAACGGCGCGGCGTATCCGGCCTTGATCACGAGCGCAGGAAAGTGCAGCGCCAGCGGATGCGCCAGCCACGTAAATGTGCCCGGCGCAAAGTATGGGTTGAGTTTCTGCGCGCCGCTCCAGAAATAGATCGCGGCTACAATGAGGCGGCACACGTTGAGCGATGTCTCGGCACTGGGAACCACCAGCGCCATGAGCATGAATGCGTATTGATAACACCAAGGCTGCAATCGCGATTGGTCCTGCGCGCAGAGCGCGGCCAGCAGCAGTACCGAAGCCGCAATCCACCAGCGCGGCGATGAGAGACGCAGCGCCGATGCGACTGTCCCCGCCAGCAGAGCGAGCAGCAGAATGTAGACCGCGTAGTCGAACGGATACGGCAGCGGCTTCAGAAATGGCGCCACCGGGGTGAGCGGATAAAACCGCGTGCCCACCCATAGCTTCGGTGAAAGCAGGAGGCCGGCCATCAGACCGGCGGCGACAACTACCCGTAGCCGGAAGAGCCGCGCCGCCACTTACAGCGCCGGCTTCGCGAATCGCTTGAAGAAGCTGTCCTTGTACCACTCGGGCCGCGCCGCGTCATTAGCCACGCGCTGCAGCAGGTTCGCGATGACATGGTTGAACTGCGCGGCGGCGGCCGCATCTACGGGTTGATTCAAGTCGTCGTTGGGCTTGTGATAGACGTCGCGAACCCAATCGCGGCGGGTCTTTTCATCCGGCGAGCCCGGCTCGTAACCAAACTTGAAAGCCAGCGCCGGCACTCCCTGGCGGATGAAACTGTATTGGTCGCTGCGGATGAAGCGGTTCTGCTCCGGCTCCTGATCGGGCTGCACCTTCACGCCCAGATCCGCGGCTGCGGCGCGGACTTGATCGCCCAGCGTCGATTCGGTGAGTCCTTGCACCTCGATGACCTTCAGCGCATAGAGCGGCAGGAACATATCGAGGTTGATATCGGCCACAATGGAGCTTGCCGCCACGGTGGGATGCGCGGCGAAATAACGCGAGCCGAGCTCGCCCTTCTCTTCTCCGGTGACGGCGAGGAAGATAACGGAGCGCTTCAGCTTCACGCCGGATTCTTTCATGAGCCGCGCGATTTCGATCACCGAGGCCACGCCGGACGCATCGTCCATGGCGCCGTTGTAGATGTTGTCGCCGTTGACCGCGCGGCCCACGCCCAGATGATCGAGATGCGCCGACATGATGACGTATTCGCTCTTCAGTTTGGCGTCCGATCCGGGCAGCACGCCAACCACGTTCTGCGATTCCATAGGTTCGCGCGTGAGCGCAGCCTTGGCGCGCAGTGTGCCCTTCAATTCGAAGGTGGGAAGCGGCTGATTGGCTTTCGCCAGCTTCTGAAGCTCATCGAGCGTGTGCCCCGTGCCTTCGAAGAACTTCTCGGCCCCGCGCGCGGTGATGGTGATGGAGACCTGCTGGCCGGCGGTTTCCACCAGATCGGCGTCGGCCAGGACCACCGAAGGCGGCGCGCCGCCGCCCCGCCCTCCGCCACCGCCACGGCCTCCGCGACCACTGTTAGCGCCGCCCGCGGGCGGGTTGGCAGCATCCGCGCTATCCGGCGGATTACCTGCGCCGTTTCCACCGCGGCCGGCTTGTGGAGGCGCCTGCACGGTGGCGATGCCGATAGCGCCCGCACGCTTGAGCGCGTTCCAGCGCTCGGTGGCCGATTGGTAGTGCGACATCAGGTTGCCCGGCACTCCGGGGACTGTGCCGGCGCTCATGAAGACCGCGATCTTGCCGTGCAGATCGAGACCCTTCAAGTCGTCGAAATGCGCTTCAGGGATGACGAAGGCGTGGCCCACGAAGACCATGGGCGCTTCCACGGAAGGCGCAAGATCGGCTCGGCTGCTCAGGCTGGCGTCGGCGCCGAGGGTCAGCGGAATCTCGTTGCCGTCGCGGACCAGCGCGAGGCTCGATTGATCGGCAATCAAGGTGCGCCTTTCGAACTTGATGGGCTGCTGGTAGCCGTTCGGGCCGCCCGGCTTCAGCCCCAGCCGTTCGAACTGCGTGGAGACGTACTCCACGGCCTTTTGAAAACCCTCGGAACCCACGTCGCGGCCTTGAAGTTTGTCATCGGCGAGGAACTGGATGTGCGACCACCACAGTTTGCCCTCGGCGGCATAATCCGCGGCGAAGAGAGAAGCCGCGGCGAGGAATAGCAGCACCGGTTTTTTCATGAAATGCTCTTTACTCTTTAATCTTTATGGAAATGCTCTTTATAGAAGTAGCACAGGTGGATTGGCCGGGATGCGAATGGGGATGGGCGCGCCACGGTGGGCGAGTCAGCCCGCCGCCTTCGAAACTCGATCCTGCCCTATGAACCCCGGCAGCACCACCCAGATCACTCCCGCGGCGGCGACGGCCCCTAGAACCCATCCCTGTATCTGCATCGCTGGAATCGCCGTCCCCAGCAGGTTCGAGATACTTCCTTGCAGCGCCAGAATCCAGAACACCAGCGCGTAGGCCAGATAGTTGTTGCGCGCGAATCTCCAGCACCATAGCGCCGCCAGACTCACGGTCCATAGCGCGATGACGTAGTGCAGCGCGAACTCCGGCGCCGTTCGCACCGCGTCCGGGACCATCGCAGCCGATGCCAGCAGCGCCAGGGGAACGGTCCATCCCTTCAGCTTGCGCACCAGCAATGCCACCGCGGCCGCGGCGGCGGAAAACATCAGAACCCCGCGGAAACTCCCGGTCAACGCCGCGAGCGCCGGCGCGGCCGACGCAATTGAATCCGGACTGTCGAAGGAGAACAGCGCCTGCGCGTGAAAGCGGTCCATCAGGAAACCCGAGACGCGGCTGATCAGAATGCCGAAGCCAACCGCCGCCACCACGGCCGCCGCCGCATCCGCGCCCATTATCCGGCGGTTTGACGCACGCCATGCCGCCAGACATTCCGGAAACGTGGACGTCACCAGCGCCGCGGCCGCAGCCAGCAGAATCGAACCGAAAATCATTCCGGTGGCGAGCAGAACGTACTGCATCACTTGGAATGTCTCGATGGGCACGGCCGTCGGATAATTCTTCAACATCTGGTCGCGCGCGAGCAGCAGGCTTACGATCATTAACGCCGCCGCCGCGCCGCCCATAATCATCGCCGTCCGCCAGCGCACCAGCCCTTGGCGGATATTCCGGACCAGCAGCACCAGCGACCAAACCACCAGGCCGGTGATGCATCCGATCTGCGCTACCATAATTGCGATCGGCCAGAAGTTCTGTCGCGAGCGCGCCCGCTCAAAGGCTTCCGGCAGCTTCCAATAAACGCGCCAGCCGGAAACACTGTCGCCCGCTACATTCACTTCCACGCGGTAATGGGCTTCGTCCAGATTGCGCACATCGCCGGACCGTGCCTCCCACACCAGCGTATGATCGCTGCGCGCCTTCTTCTTTTCCGTGGCGCTCTCTTTCAAATCCATCGCCGCAGCGTCCTGGCCGTGGGCTTGCGCGAAAGCTGCGGCCAAAGTGCGCGCCGCATCGTCGGTGAGATAGGCGCCGGGGCGGTCTTCGGGCAGAGTGTGGCTGAAGCCCATCGCGTTACCGGCTTCCGGATGCACCGAGACCGTGACCTCTTCCTGGTCGAGTGACTTGAAGTAACGCGTCATCCAGTGTTGGATGGGCCGGTATCGCTCGAACATCGACGCAACAAAACTCACCGGCTTCCGCTCCAGCAGATACTTGCCAGCCAGGCTGTCCTGGTCGCCCCAGTGCACGTCCGGATAAGTCACATGGAGGAATTTTGAAGGTTCCATTTGCAGAGCGGGAGAACGCAGGAATGCCTCGGACCTGGCGAGCGCGTCCGCGGACGTCAGCTTGTACTTGGGCGATTCGCCGAAGTGCGCGACGGGAAGCCGGAGTGCGATCAGCCCCATCGCTAAGACAATCAGGGCCCGGCTTCGCACGCGGCCGCTGAGGGGCACATAGCTCACCGTGGCGGGTTCCGCCGTTTGCATTTCGGCCGGCGGCTCCACGGCGGCGGGCTCATCCGCATTGAGCAGCCCCGTCACCGGCACGAATCCGCCCTTGCGCCAGTAAGCCGCCAGAGCCACCAGCACCGGCAACACTACGACGCCCGCGCTGGCGGCGCCGGAGAGCCGCAGATACATATTGTGCGAACGCAGCAGCAGCATGGCGCTATACATGGCGTCCACCGAATAGTGCCAAACCAGCGTCGGCAGAATGCCCCAGCGCAGCATGATGAGGCCCAGCGCCACGCCGCCGGTTCCCACCTCGACGCCGCGGATATAGAACGGCTGCTGCGCGTAGCCCGCATGGCCGAAGCCCCAGATGTAGCCCGCGAGAACGAGCGCGACCACCGTGGATTTTGTCAGCTTGCGCAGGAACGGAATGGCGAACATGCGGAACAGAAACTCTTCCGATATCGCCGGGAAGAATCCGCCGAAGAGCACGAACAGCCACGGAAAGCGGGTGTTGAGCAGATCGTCGTAGGGGACGTCGGCGGGCGACCACGCGCCGAAATGATACGCCGTTATGTAGAACGCTGTCTGGTAGCAGATGAAGATGGAAGTCAGCGTGACTCCCAGAATGGCGCCCAGAAAGAAGCGCTTGGTGCGGAGTCCACTGGAACAGAACAGATGGCCGAGCGAAACCCTTTCCGGAAACGCGGCGCGATAGACTGGCTCGGCGCCCGCCGCCAGCACGAACAACAGGCCGCCCGCCGCCAGCGCGCCCAGCAACGCCTGCAAGATCTCGCGGGTCAGGAAGCTCTCATAGGAATCGGTGGTGGGATAGTTGAATTCCTGAAGCGGAAATGAGTTCATGCTGGCGCAGAACGAGAGAATCATCCCGGTGAACCCGATCATCGCCGCGGTCCGCCAGCGTATGTCGAGGCGCCGCACGCGCATCACGATAGTGATCAGCAGGCCCACCAGCAGCGCCGCCATCGCCGCGGTGTCGATGGTCTGCGCCATGTCGTTTTTCGAGCGCAGCTTCTTGTAATCGCGGGTCCACTGCTCGGGAACCTTGAGGTACTCGTGGTAGCCGCCCACCTCATCGCCGAGCAGCGTCACCTCGATGCGATAGGTGGCTTCATGCACCTCGAAATCGCGCACCTTCCAGGTAAATGTGCGGTCCACGCGATTCGGGCGCGTCTCGCTGGAAGTCTCCACGAACTCGAGCGCTGCCGGGTCGCGGTGCATGCGCGCAGCGAGAAACGCTTCGGCGAGCGACCGCGCATGGTCATCGGATATCGCTGGCCGCCCCGCATCCTCGGCGATTTCGTGTGTGAATCCGGCCACCTCGCCGCCCGGGGTCACGCTGGCGCGGAACTCTTCCTTCTGCAGCGGACGGTACCAGCGGTAGGCCCATCGCCACAGGCGGACGCGCGTGCTTAAGATTTGACTGGCACGCTCCAGGCCGGCTTCGCGCTCCAGAAATGTCTTGGCTTCGTCGTCGTAGGCGAAGCTGGCGGCGTCGCGGTATCCGGCAGTGTTGTCCGACTGCGACCCGAGGAACTGCCGCGCGAGTTCGCGCGCCTCATCGCGATTGACGCGGAAATCGATAGAGGCTTCCGGAAACGCGCGATAAAAATTGCCGGCGGTGTACCATGCCGTACCGGCCAGCAACAGCAGACATACCAGGATGAACCGGTAGTCCGGCGCGCGCAACTTTTCCATTACTTTTTTGCCGCCCAGTGCAAGCCGATGCCGCCAAGAACGAAACTGCGCGTATCCACTTGCCCGTAGCCGGAGGTGCGCAGTAGTGTCGAAAACTCGACAATGGAGACGAAACTTTGCAGCGAATCGGGAATGTAAGTGTAGACGCGCGGCCGGCCATGCATCAGCAGACCAAACACCGCTCCCTGCGCGTAGAGGTATGCCACGTAAAAGCGCCGCAGAAACTTGTTGGAGGGAAGGAAAAAATCGAGGCTGACCAGAAGGCCGCCGGGGCGTGTCACGCGTTCGACCTCGCGCACCGCCTTAGTCAGATCGGGGAAATTCCGGAGCCCGTATCCGATGAATACGGCATCGAAAGTGCTATTGGCAAAAGGAAGGGAGCACGCATCCCCGCACACGGCGCTCTCGAGACCCCGATTGCGCGCAAGCTGCAGCATCGGTTCCGTGAGATCGACGACAACCGGACGCGAACCCGGCCATTGCTGCTTGATCAACAGGGAGAAATCGCCGGTGCCGCAAGCGAGGTCGAGGACCAGGGCGTCCTGCGGCAACGCCGCGCGCTGCACGCCCAGCTTCTTCCAGCGCCCATCCATGCCATACGAAAAGAAGCGCGTGAAGAAGTCATACCGGGGCGCCACGGTGGAGAACATGGCGCGCATGAGTCCGAGGTCTTGCCGTTCGACTGGTGGTTTCAACAGCCGAATTGTAGCAGAGAGGGTTTACTACCTTCGCGAGGACTTCGCATTGGCCGTGCGCGGCGGCTCCACCGCTGCTCCAGTCGAGAGCGTACCCATCGGCGGAGCGAGAGAGGTGTCTACCATTTGGACCATGGCATACGCGGGCATGTCTTCGGCTTCCTTGAAGAACGTCAAGCGGGAGCCGGATGGGTCGAAATCGACGCGGATCAAATCGCCGCCCCGTACCTGCTGGGTCGCGATGAGGTTGGAGAGCGGATGCACCAGATTGCGTTCGATGGCGCGCTTGAGGTGGCGTGCGCCGTATTTCATATCGGTGCCTTCGCGCAGCAGGAATTCCTTGGCGGTATCCGTGAGCGAAAACACGAATGGCGCTCCGGTGGCCGAACTGAAAACCCTCTGCTGCACCATGTTCAATTCCAGCGTCAGAATCTTGCGCAGCTCCGCTTCGCCCAGGGGGCGGAAGACCACGGTCTTATCGATGCGGTTCATGAACTCCGGCGTGAACTTGCGCCGCGCCGCTTCGAGACCCGCCCGCGCAACCTTGTCGTTCAACTTCTCATCGACGATGCCGGTCGCATTTCTGCGCTCTATGTCACTAGCCGCGAATCCCACATTGGGGCGCAACATGGAACCCATTTCGGACGCGCCCAGGTTGCTGGTCATGAAGATGAGAGCGCGGGAGAAATCCACGCGACGGTTATCGCCCAGTGTCAGAGTCGCTTTGTCGAGAATCCCGAGCAGCAGGTTCCACAGAGAGTCGCTGGCTTTCTCTATCTCGTCGAAGAGCACAAAGCTCAGCTTGAAGCGCTCGGTGTGGTACTGATTCAGAACTTCTTGACTCAGTAAGGGGTGAGTCTCACGGTGACCCAGGTATCCGGGAGGCGAGCCGATCAGCTTAGCGATCTCATGACTGTGTTGGAACTCCGCGCAATCGATCTTGATTACTGCGCGGCCGTCTCCCAAGAGACTCTCCGCCGTCGCTTCCACCAGCCTGGTTTTGCCGGAGCCGGTAGGTCCGAGAAACAGAAAGTTTCCGATCGGCCGGCCCGCGCTCGACATGCCCGCCAGGTTGGTTTGATAGATACTAATGATCTGCTCAATCGCCGCGTCCTGGCCGACAATGCGTTTCCGAAGATCCGCATCCAGCTTCTCCGCCTCCCAACCCGTTTGCGCCGGGTCGAGTTGTCTGTTCACCTGCCCCATATTCCATTTCTCCCTATTCAGACCTAATCCCATCAACATCTCGCTTTAGGAGATGCACGCGAGGGGCCACTGATTCCATGCCTTGGTGTTAAAACGCGGGAGCGGTGTGTGCAGCCTTACTTTTGCGGCTTAGAAGGGCGCATCTCAATACGGCTGATCATGGTTCGGGGAGGCATGCGCAAGACCAGGGCGACCGTCTCGGCGATATCTTCGGGGGCTATCATCCAACTTATGTCGCCTTGCCGCCTGGCGGAGTCTCCGCCAAAGCCGGTATCGACGCTGCCCGGCATAACAGAACAGACGCGCACGTTGTCATTGCGGTGATCGAGCATCAGAGCTTCTCCGAAGAGATTGAGGCCGGCTTTCGAGGCGTTATACGCCGCGCCGCCGCTGAAGGCATTCTTTCCGGCGAGACTCGAAATATTCACGATAAATCCGCCGCCGCGCTTTGAGAAGCGCGCCAGAGCCTCGCGCGAGCAATAGAAGGCGCCATTGAGGTTGAGGTCGACATTGCGATGCCACTCATCGGGAGTCATTTCCGCGACCTTGCGGAATACGCCTTCGCCCGCATTGTTAACGAGGATATCGAGGCCGCCGAATTCCCGATCGATAGCCTGGAAGAAGTCTGTCACTTGATCTACCTGAGTGATATCGGCCGCGTGTCCGAATACGCGTCCCAAAGGCTTCATAGCGGCTACTGCGCGATTCGTCGAGTCAGGCGTATGGCCGCAAATCGCCACTGAGGCGCCTTCACGCAACAATCGTTCCGCGATGGCGCGGCCTATGCCGCGTGTTCCACCTGTTACGGCGGCGAGCTTGCCGAAGAGAGTTTCCATATTCGAATTGTAAACACTGGACAGTGGGACAGACGATCGGTTTGTGTCGTCTGTCTCTTGC
>JBEKNN010000262.1:0-12828 GCA_049522755.1 Bryobacteraceae bacterium
TATCGGCGGATGGTCGATAACGGATTCGCC
Organism: Bryobacteraceae bacterium; assembly: GCA_049522755.1. Taxonomy (GTDB): domain Bacteria; phylum Acidobacteriota; class Terriglobia; order Bryobacterales; family Bryobacteraceae; genus PALSA-243. The sequence goes on from JBEKNN010000262.1 coordinate 31, forward strand.
CGCCTTCGCCCCGGTCCCCTCCATCGCCACCTTCTTCGCAAATCCGTTATCGACCATCCGCCGATAGACCTCGTCCCATTCCTTTTGCACGGCCCCCGCCGAGGAGATTGGCGGCAGCACGATGTAGTAACCCTTGGCCAGTAGCGCCAGAGCCACCGCCGAGTCGCGCTCGAGAAAGCTCGGATGGAACACCCACAGCTTGCCCGGCGCCGGATTCTGCGGCACTACGATCGACATGGCATCCGCGTGGAAGTTGCCCGTCCCCGGACCGTCATAGCGATCGTAGGAGGGAACGTATCCCGGTCCGCGCACCGTCGCGTAAGTATCTTCCGCCTTCAGGTAGAGGTAGGAATTTTCCAGGCTGTAGTAGTGCGTCTTGGTGTAGGTTGAATCGGCGAACGCCGGCCGGTTCGCCTCTACCGGATGCATGTGCCGCTCGATCCAGTCCGCGATCGGCGTCGGGTCCACGAGACTGTGCGGGTGATGCGCAACGCCTTCCTTCATGATCACCGTGATTGAGCCGCCCAACTGGTGATACATCCTCTCCACCACCATACTGTTCCGCTGCAGCACAAAATCCTCAGTGCCAACGACGTGCAGCAGGGGTATGTCATGCTTGGCCAACTCCGGGATCTTGGCCCAATCTTCGTCGTAGACCGCCGGATTGTCGTTGTAGAGACAGGCCACCTTGTCGGGGTTGACCGCGCCCCAGTTGAACGCATTGACTCCGCCCTTGCTCATCCCGACGAAGGCCGATTTCTTCGCCAGGCCGTGGTTTTCCGTCATGAACTTGTACCACAGGTCCCACGCCTTGCCCTGCCTGCCGGGGTCGGGCGCCACATAGGCGATGTGAAAACCGCGCTTCAGCAGCTCGACTTCGGATTGAGGCTGGTGGTTCCAATAGCAAGCTCGCCATGACCACGGATTGCCCGCCGCCGCCTTCGCAGGGACGACTACGACGCAGCGGCGCTTGCCGCCCTTGACACTCTCGTCGATTCCGAAGCTCGTCACCTCGCTCGCCGGGGCCGTCATAGCCGTGATCGCCCCAGTGGCATCGTCCATGATGAAGTCATAGCGGTCGAACCCTTCGTGCCAGGTCGTTTTCTCGCCTTCGAAGGGGACGTACCCGTCCGCCGCCGTGGCGTTGGATGTGCAAACGATGGCCGCCGCGCAAAACTGCGCCCCGGTCTCAAGAAACTGTCTTCTGGAACTGTTCATCATCCTTACTCCTTCCGGATTCTGGCGAGGGAACGAAAACCGCAGCGGATGGCCCTGACGGCGCTCCTGCGCTGTTAAACCGGGATTACCATTTTGGCGCCCGGCAAGAGGCCAGTATACGCCCAATCGCCTTCCTCCGATCCGCGCTATCGCCGCACACCTGAGATGTGGAGGCAGCGAAAACGGCGTTCTTCAAGGTGCTTCGTTCTCCATTGTCCTAATTTCTTTCTGGTGTTGGGTCAGACCCTCTGGCGCCAGATTTACGCGTACGGTAGACCAGGTCCGACGTTCCACATCGACGCCTCAGAGCGTGGTGCTCGGTTCTTCCCAACGGGTTCTGGCGCCGAGGCGCTGGCCATGCACATTCGGCATACGGCGTCTGCGTTCAACGGGCGGCAATGGCGCCCGTGGGTTGAGGTGGGCTTAGCGCAAGCTCGCGTAGCCCGCGCCACTGCTACGACCTGTGGCGGAGCACGCCTCCTGAAACCCGAAAATGTGAACCCGAGAGACGCGAACCGATTCGTTTGCCTTCGGGGTTTGTTTCTCCGCTAGACTAACCTGACCGGGTATGGATCGACGAACTCCGTTGGCGATGATGGTCGCCCCGGTCATTCCACGGTCTAGCCAAGCCGGTTTCACAGGAGATCTGCTTGGGCGTATCGGCAGTGTATAGAGTCGCGTTGAAGATCTACGAGCCGCCCACTTCGGATCTTCCCTATAAGACACTGTACTGGCCGGCGGCCAATGCGGAGGCCGGGGCTTCTCTCATCGAAGTCAGGTTAAATAGCGCTTCGCCGCATTGCGACTTCTCCTTGCCGCCGCCATTGAAAAGCACGCTGGTCAAGTTAGTTGTCTTGCTGCCGGATGGCACACCCGCAGAGGGGGCCCGCGCCCTTATAGGAACGCAAATGGACGGCATGTGCAGGGTATCTGCACCTACGAAAGCGGAATGGCGTCAGACGTACTCTTTTCTGCGGCTGACGGATTGCAACCCATACTAATTCGGTTGGTTCCGGGAAACCAGTGAGATCCATGTAGGTCGCTTTGTCCCAGGTTATCCCAGCAGCGGCCAGCGGCCACCCGCTTCCAAGTAGCTCCGAAGACGGTCGCATTCTTCCTTTACATTTTCGGTCAGGGGGCCACGGTGGCCGGGGCAGATGATTGCGGCCCGCTGGCGGAGGCATTGCAACGCTGAGGACCGCGCCGCAGACAAATCCGGGGTTACCGGCCTCGCCATCATCCTGAGCTTGTTTGCTACAACGGCCAGTGCGTCGCCGCAGAATAACGTCCGCGTAGGCTGATGCAGGTAGGCCACGTGCCCAGCGGTATGGCCTGGCGTGGCTAACACTCGAAATTCCTCTTCTATTATTTCCCTATCGGCCACGAAATGGTCTGCCGTCACGGATTCCGGCGAAGCTTCCCAGCAGGCCGCGCAGCAGCACGAGAACACCCTCTTCGGGGATATGCCGGCCTAACCAGCCGCGGACGCCGCGAGTAGCGGTCTTCCTTGTGAGAAATGGCGTGTCGCCGTTGTCGTAGTAAACACGCGCGCCAAACGTGCGCTTCAAAAAGGCGGCCCCGGCTGCATGGTCATTGTGCCAGTGGGTAAGCAATATCGCTTTTAAGCGCTCTGCTGGAATGCCAACCATCTTCAGGCCGAGCAGGAAGTCTTCGGCGTCGGAATCCATGCCCACATCGACTGCAATGAACCCAGCCTGGGAGTCAACCAGGTAGGAGCAAGCAAAATACGATGGCCTGCGAAAGCACCAAACGCCGGCCGTAACGGGAATGACCTGGACGTTCGTTGCAGTTCCTCTCGCTTGGGCGGTAGACTGCGCCTAGTGTACAACAGCGAGCGCGGAACGCCGAAAACAACTAGGTCAACAGCAGTTGGCATGGTCAATCTCAGAGCATATACGGTAGCCCTAAGGGGAAGGAAACGTTCCCGACCAGGTCCAGAGACACGCAACAATATCGCGACCACCGGTGTCGAAACAATTGTGATCGTCTCTGGGGCAGCGCCTGAAACGAGCGCAGCGCCTGAAACCAGGATCAGCGCAAGTCCCATTCGGGCCGTATACGGCAACTGAGCAACCTGAAATTGGGCAGCCTGGATCGAAGATAGGACATCAATTTCAGAACAGGTCACCGACTGGTGGAAATGTCAGTATGAGGCTCAGGACCAGCAGTGCGAGCGCAATCGCGTTTATACGCCCTGCGGGAAGTGTCTTTTTCCGCCAACTCCATTCCAATATCGCCCAAGTGACCAGCCAAACAAGAATGGCCACCGTGGTTACGCCTGACAGAGGCCCCGTTGGTTTGTAGAAAACAAGGCTGCGCTGGATGAGGGCCGATTTATCCGCGAGGATGGCCAGGACGGCCAGAACAAAGCAGCCGACGCCAGCCGAGAAAATGGCGGCTGCGCCGGAACCGTTTGTCAGGGACGGATTGCCGGATGGGGCGGCATTGTACGGCGTCGTCATTTTGGTTCTCCTCGGCTCAATTGGATCGTGTTGCCGCCCTGAACCGGTGCGTGGTCGTCGATCTCCGCACCGAAGAAACCGGCGATCCCCGCAGCAACAAGGGAAGCCAGGCTAAAGACCAGCACCGCCCCCCGAAGTTGGCGATGATTCCCAAGATCGTGGCCATACCGGATAAAGACGAATGCGACCATAGTGATCGAGATGGGAGCGAACCAGGAAACGTGCTCCTTCCACTCCATCCCAAGCGAGTGCCAACCAATTGTGGCAGGACTGGACATCAGCAAGTGTTGCGGAAACATCGAGAGATCAACCGCTCCCGGCGGAGGCGCGGCGCGATACCAAGGATAAATTGCATAAGCCCCACTGAGCACAGCGGCCCACGCGAGCACAACCATCGTGATCAGGTAAATGCGCATGAAGCGCTCCTGGCCGGGCGTGGATTCGGGTGCAGCGGACGAGGTGGTGAATTGATACAGCCCTATTAGCGCGCCGGAACACGCCAGTAAGTAGAGCCCGCCGAATCCCATACCATGAATCAGTGTCCAGAAGGCGCGTGCTGTGATTTCCATCAGCAGTCTCTTTTCCCGCGGATCAGCCGTGGATCCGGCCGCCAGCTGCAGTTCATTGAAATCCCATTCCGTTCATCGGCCGAAATCCCGGTGCGTTCATCGGCTCTGGCAGCCGGAGGTCGCCCGAATCCGGTTTCTTCTTGTCTTTTCCCCATGTCCAGTACATGCCGACGTATGCATACTGCTCGGTTTGGCCGGCTATGGAATGGCCGTAGCAAAATAAAAACTGCTGTCCCGGGTGATTCTTGAAGTGATAGTAACCACCGATGTCGATCATCGTCGAAGCTTCGGTTTGTGGCGCGGCGTAACCCTCGCGTCCATGCGAAAAGACTTCGCCTCCGAGTTCCAGTCGCTCGCCGAAGGCGTATTTTAAGAGGAATCCGCCGTATAGGAAGTTGCGGTACTGGGTCTGCGGAACGATCGTTTCGCCGGCGCCCCCGTCCAGGAGCCAGTGTCCGAAATTCTTTTGCAGCCACACGGGAACCTTGTACCAAACCTTTCCTACGCCGAGTCCCTTGTCGTAGTTACCGGTCGGTATTTCGAACATCGTAAAGGAGCCGATCTGGGGAATGTACTTGGATTCTTTGATGAACGCGATTTTGGCCCCGAGTTCCATGTCGGTGTAGCCGAAGGCGGAGCGGCCAATGCCGCCAGGGGCGTAGATCGGATTATTGGACGGGTTGATACTGCCAAAGGGCGCGATGATGTGTAGCTGCACCCTAGGAATGGCGCCCCAGTTGAACTCGAAGGCCGGACCGGTGGAATCGATCTCCGCCGGAGTGCCATCCATAGCTCCGAATATGTAGAACTCGTAATGGTGAAGGTCGACTGGAACCGGATCGTCGATTTGGAACGGAGGCCCCTGTGCCCACACGCTGGAAGCCGCAGCCATGAAGAGCGGGAACTGTATGGCCGAAGAGCATTTACGCATACTCCCCGTGCGCCTGTCGCTGGGCTTGAGAAAGGCCCGTCCTGCCAAGGCGTTCCGGATAAATGACATTAAGACCGTTCGCCCCTTGCGTCCGCGAAGTCTTTGGTCACATAGCGATCTATAGAGAGAGGTCCCGATCCCACGACCAACAGAAATAGTAGGCCCATCGGCATCGAATAGTCGGCGCGCGCTTCATGCGCCATGCCCCACAGGTTGCCCGCAAACAGCATCGGCAGCTTGGTGGAAACGATAGCAACCGCAATCACTGCTAGAAGCGGAACAGTCGCCAGTCTGCTCAGCAAGCCCAAAACTAGAAGTGATCCGCAAAGGATTTCGATCGCACCCACAAGCGGCGCCATCGCCTGCGGAGCGGGAATACCGATTTTGAGAAAGCGTCCTACCCCGAGGCTTGCTGGAAATAGGAACTTCTGAATCCCCTCCGATAGGAACACCAAGCCCACCAAGAGCCGAATGAGAAACGTAGCTCTAGGCGCGGTGGAAACGAGCATCCGCTGATAAAATGGCATCGTCAAGCGGCGGGGCGCCTTCAGGCTAATATACTGTATCATGAATCGTAATCGGATGTCGGAATCGAAATCGGAACCAATAGAGGCAGATCGCGATTTGTATTCAGGCCTGATCCGGCTCCATGTTCTGCACCACGCCGTAGAAGGTCCGATCTTCGGTCTCGGAATGATCGAGGAGCTGGCGCGTCACGGATATCGCATCAGTCCAGGGAGTCTGTATCCTCTACTGCAACGGCTTGAAAAAAAAGGCTACCTTCGATCGACTGAGCAACGAAAAGGGAAATCGCTCCGGCGAGTGTACCGCGCGACTCCGTTAGGCCGGAAGGCTTTAATGGCATCGAAAAGCAAAGTGCGAGAGCTCTTTCACGAACTCATGGAGGCGGAGTAGCGCAACCGCCGATTGTGCGAGCTGCGTTATCGGGATGCGGGCAGTCGCTGCATCCACCAAAAGCTTGATCGCGTGTAGTCGGAAAGGGGTTACCCCGCTCGATGAAAGTTTCCCGAGTTGCTCATGGATGATGCGGCAGGGGGAAGTTGAATCGGTCAGGTTGACCGAAAACGCCCATTCTGCTTTAAGAGTTTGGCCGCCATCATGCCGATCGGGAGTCGGCAACGGCGACGTTACAATCGAGTGCGTTCACGGTTGACCTTATATACGGCAATGCCGTATAGTGAAACGTGATTGCCGAAATCGCAAGCCTTTCGGCGTACGAATCTCAAGCGTCGGCGCTACTGAACGAGGATGAGCGTTTTGCCAGGACGTTCCGATCGGCCGCCGAAAGGTTCTCCATGCGTGATTTCGGCTGCTTGCGAGTTGCAGCATAACGGAGAAGTTCATAAGTCTCACTCACAGCGGACGCATTAGCCGGCTTTGGCGTCATATTCCCTCAGGATATGCCTGGCTCTGGGTGGCCGAGCCGCCCAAATAGTTTTATGACCCAGTAGTACTAGGCCCCACCGCCAAAGTCAGAATCCTCCCCTTCAAGAATCTTCCATCACTCCGGCATTACCGTGGCCTTCAAAACCACCTTTGAGGTATTCACCAGGGTTGATTCCGACAACTCGCTTGAACGCCTTACTGAAGGCAGCGCCGGACTCGTAACCGACCGACCGAGCAACGTCTATGAGCTTCTTGTCACGTTGTTGTAGTAACTGCATCGCCTTCTGCATCCTCCACTCGGTTACGTATTCCAGCGGTGTTTGTCCGAGTAGCTCTTTAAAACGCGCTGCGAATGCGGAGCGAGACATGCCCGCCGCTTCGGCCAGAGATTCGACTGTCCATGGTGTATTCACACTATCGTGAATGGCACTCAGGGCAGTGCCCATTTGAGGATCGAAGATCGCACGAAGCCATCCTTTGTTACGTTCCGGCCCCGACGCGATATGCGCCCGGAGTATTTGGATAAACAGGACCTCGGCTAGCCGATTCGCGACTATTTCAGATCCCGGCGCCTGCTCTGCCATTTCTGACGCCAGCGCTCGCATTGTGTCGTGAAGAGCAAGCGTGCGTGCCTGCTCGGCCCTAATCAGAATAAAGCTCGGCAATAACTGAGTGATCGGCCTCAGGCTGGCGCGATCGAAACTCATGGACCCACAGACGATTGTCGTCGGCGCGCCACCCCCTCCATGATGAGCGATATTCCCGTTGGCTTTGGCGGCGATTTCGCCGAAGGTTGACCTTGGACGTGTTCGCGGGCTATCGCGCATGACGATCGAGGTGTCGCGGGCCACCAAGAAGCAGTCGCCACCGGTGAGGGGAATCGGGTCCGGCATGCCTCCGACGCTAAGCCAGCAGTTACCGCGCGACAGCATGGCGTAGTGCGCCAGATCTGTGGGTGAATCTATTTGGCCGGAAGGCGTGAGTTTCTCTTCGGTCCGCTTTTCCTGCATCAAGCCCCACGGGGCTGTGGCTTCGAGCCTGTGCTGACCGAAAGCGGTTACGTGCATGGTTCTGAAGATGTCTGTAATCGGGTCCAATTGAGCCTCCATTCACAACACCTACACTCCTTTCCCTCGAAGCCGCGCGTCCTAGCTCCTGAAAGGTGCAAAACAGCTCGTTTGAGCCCTATGTTTGGACGAATAGACAACAGTCTCGGACTCCTGAGCAGTTCTCGTCCACCGCTAAAGAACTCTACTCTAGTGTACCGAGATCTACCGGGAGGGAGTAGTAATTATGGGAAAGCTTGAAGGAAAGGTTGCAGTCATCACCGGTGGCGCTACCGGCATCGGCCGCGCCGCAGCAAAGCGCTTCATCGAGGAGGGCGCCATCGTCTTCCTCTTCGGACGCCGCCAGGCAGAGCTCGACGCCGCTGTGGCCGAGCTCGGGCCCAACGCCCGCGCGGTGAAGGGCTCGGTCGCCGATCTGGCCGACCTTGACCGGCTCTACGCGGCGGTGAAGGCCGAGCGCGGAACCCTCGACATCGTCTTCGCGAATGCGGGGGCGGGCAGCCCGCTTCCGCTCGGCAAGATCACCGCCGAGCACATTGACGAGACCTTCGACACCAATGTGAAGGGTACGATCTTCACGGTCCAGAAGGCGCTGCCGCTGATGGGCAAGGGCGGTTCGATCATCCTGACGGGCTCGAGCGCCGGCACCACGGGTGCCCCGACAATGAGCGTCTACAGCGCGAGCAAGGCGGCAGTGCGTAACCTCGCGCGGACCTGGGCGGAGGACCTGAAGGGCACGGGCATCCGGGTAAACGTGCTATCGCCCGGGCCGACCGCGACCGAACTCGCGAAGGCAGCGCTAGGCGAGGAGGGCCAGAGAGTCTACGCCTCGATGACTCCGCTCCAGCGCATGGCCGATCCGGCGGAGATCGGGGCGGCTGCTGCCTTTCTCGCGTCGGACGACAGCAGCTTCATGACCGCCAGCGAGCTCGCCGTTGACGGCGGCCTGGCGCAAATCTGACCCGCTCACGCAACTGCGCTCCATTCGATGATTCGAAGCGCCGTAAATTTCAGTAAACCGAAGGAGAACATATGAGCTACGCAATTGTAGGATTCGGCAAGATAGGCCAGGCACTCGCCCACGCTTTTGCACGTAAGAACATCGAAGTCACCTTCGCGAGCCGCGGGCCGCCCGAGGCCTTGGCACCGGAGGCTCGGGCGATTGGACCCACGGTCGTCGCCAAGTCGCTGCGGGATGCACTCGAGGCCGAGACAATCATCCTGGCGGTCCCGTTCGGGGAACATCGCGAGGTTGCGAAGGCTCTGTCGAGCTGGGAAGGCAAGACAGTCATCGACGCGACGAACGCGTTCGGAGTTTCACCTGAAGCGCTGGGCTGTCTCGTGTCATCTGCCTTCGTTGCAAAGGCGTTCATCAGCGCGAAGGTCGTGAAAGGCTTCAATCATCTGGTTGCGGCTACATTAGCTACCGATCCGATCGTCGAGGGCGGCCACCGGGTCGTCTTCCTGTCGAGCGACGACGCGGACGCAATCGCACCCGTAGCGGATTTGGCCAAGAAACTTGGGTTCGCACCCGTCAAGCTGGGAAAGCTCAATGAGGTGGCGGACTAGTGCACGCACGCGGCCAAACGTGGGGTCGGCTCATCTTCCAGGATTTGTTCAAGAAGGAGCAGTAATCGGTGGTTGTGTAAGCTTTGGCCGTAAATTCAACAAAAAAACAACAAGGAGAAAACATATGAACCATAACCATGGACAAAAATTGGCGGGGAAAATTGCGGTGATCACAGGCGGAAGCAGCGGGATTGGCTTGGCCACCGCCAGGCGCTTCGTTGAAGAAGGCGCGCACGTCGTGATCACTGGCCGACGAGAGAAAGAGCTCAAGGAGGCCGCAGCCTTTATCGGGAGAAATGTCACGACGGTCGCGGGCGATGTATCGCGCTTGGATGATCTGGACCGGCTCTATGTCGCGGTGAAAGAGAAACATGGTCACATCGACGTTCTCTTCGCGAACGCGGGCGCGGGGACAATCGCACCGCTCGCGGTAGCTACTGAGGCCCATTTTGACCAGACCTTCGACGTGAACGTGAAGGGGCTGTTCTTTACGGTGCAGAAGGCCCTTCCCCTCTTCAAAGATGGCGGCTCGATCATCCTGACCTCTTCAGTCTCGAACGTGTTGGGGCTCCCGGGGTTTAGCGCCTACGCCGCCAGTAAGGCGGCTGTGCGCAACTTCGCGCGCGGCTGGACTCTGGAATTGAAAGACCGCAAGATCCGCGTGAATTGCATGAGCCCCGGAGCAATCGATACCCCGGCCTTAGCGACGACGACGGGCCTTACCGCTGAACAGGCCGAGCAAGCGGCCGCACAGTTCACTACGCAGATCCCAATGGGTCGCAGAGGCATGCCCGAGGAAATCGCGGCAGCAGTCGTGTTCCTTGCTTCCGATGAAAGTTCTTACATCACCGGTGTGGATCTCGCCGTCGATGGAGGCATGGCGCAGGTCTGACCCCGGCGCGGTCGCTTCTCGAACTTTAGTTCTAACACGCGATCGGAAAAACATTATGAAATATACAATTGTAGGATTCGGCAAGATAGGCCAAGCCCTCGCCCACGCCTTTTCCCGTAAGAACATCGAGGTGACCGTCGCGAGTCGCCGGCCGCCCGGGGCGTTGGCACCGCAGGCTCGGGCGATTGGACCCACGGTCGTCGCCAAGTCGCTGCGGGATGCACTCGAGGCCGACACAATCATTTTGGCGGTCCCGTTCGGGGAACATCGCGAGGTTGCGAAGGCCCTGCCGAGTTGGAAAGGCAAGACGGTTATCGACGCGACGAATGCGTTTGGAGTTCTCCCTGAGGAGCTGGACGGTCTCCTGTCCTCCGCCTTCGTTGCGAAGTCCTTCACCGGCGCTAAGGTCGTGAAAGGTTTTAACCACCTAGTTGCGGCCATCCTGGCCACGGATCCGATCGTCGAGGGCGGCCATCGGGTCGTCTTTCTATCGAGCGACGACGAGGACGCGATCGCTCCCGTGGCGGATTTGGCCAAAAAACTCGGGTTCGCACCCGTCAACTTGGGAAAGTTCAATGAGGGTGGCGCGCTGGTGAACGCACGTGGCCAGACTTGGGGTCGCCTCATCTTCCAGGATTTGTTTAAGAAGGAGCAGTAATCGATCTACGACCGTGTGATTGGCCCGGGACGGAATGGTTCCGAACCGTCCGATTAGATCGGACTCACTTGATGTAAGGACAGAGGAGAGATTTCAATGAGCATCGAAAAGAATATCCAGGTTGTGAAGGATTTTTTTGCAGCAATGGGCAGCTACAATGAGCAAGATCTGCTGGCGTTGGCTGCCGAAGATATTGAGTGGATCATTCCAGGCGAGGGCTGGCCGCTGGCCGGCACCTACCGCGGGCACGCGGAATTGGCAGCTGTACTTAAGAAGGCGTCCAAAGAGGTGGAAATGAAATACCCAAAGCCCCCCGAATTCGTGGCGCAGGGAGACCGGGTTCTGGTCATCGGCGTCGCTACGGGAAAAATCTATGCTACGAATAAGCCGTACAAGGACGAGTGGGTCTTCGACATTACCGTTCGAGATGGCAAAGTGGCGCACATCAAGGAGTACATCGACACGCAAGCACTGGCGCGGGCCTCCGAGATGGACGCGAGCCCCAGGCCCTGACAGGGCACTCACGAGAAATGCCGGCTTCGCAACACCGTTCGTCAGGTGACGGAAAGCGCTCAAACCCTGGAGGTGGCGGCTGACAACTCCGAGCGGACGGTCGGCCACTCGGAGAATCCACGGCCGCCGGAAGGATCGGTCCTGGTAAGTGTGCGTCCAGCGAAGGCTGGCATGAACAGTGGGTGAAAGTCCCATCGGGGTAAAAGTCGAAGCCCCGTAGCTTGAATAGCAGGAAGGAAGGAGACTGAGAATCCTGAAGCCTATTGACAAAGCCATCTCATAAGGATGGTGAGCGAGTCACCGGGCCGTAACGCAAGTGAACCCGTATGGCCTCGAAAGGAGATCGACCGAAGGCCGAGCCCTCACTTATCGGGCGAAGGCAGCATGGAGCGTTGCAGTTGACTGATGCGACGAAACACTTTGGCGGGGTTGGTAGGGACAGCACGGTGACAAGGTCATGCTAAGCAACTGGAGAAACCCTCCTCGTCCCGCCGCGAAATCGGCGGAGCAGGGAAACCGTATAACCGGCCACACCGGGAAGTCGGTGGACGGCGAGAGGGATTCGGCTGGGTCTGTATTAGCGAGGAAGCGGAGTAACGTCCGTGGAGCGAAGAGGCCCTGCTGTTTGTGATGGCTCTAACAAAATGGAAGGCAAGGGTGAAATGACAAAAGCGCCCATCAGTTTGCATGACCTGAGAAGGAGCCTATATGTCAAGGCGAAGGCGGAACCGTCTTGGCGTTTCTGGGGACTATACGCCCACCTTTGTAAGATGGAAACTTTGCGGGAAGCCTACCAACTGGCGAGAGGTAATGACGGGGCACCGGGTATTGACGGGGTCACGTTCGAAGCCATCGAGGAAAGCGGCGCGGAAAGTTTTCTAACGCAGATACGGGAAGAACTAGTCACCAACACCTATCGGCCCATGCTGGCACGGAAAAAGGAGATTCCAAAGGACGGGGGAAAAGTCCGCGTTCTTTCGATACCTGCTATCCGTGATCGAGTGGTCCAGGGGGCGTTGAAGCTCATCCTGGAGCCGATCTTCGAAGCTGATTTTCAAACGGGGTCGTATGGATATCGACCGAAACGGACAGCCCATGAAGCCGTAGCCCGGGTGGCCCGAGCAATCGTCGAGGAGAAGACACGCGTCATTGATTTGGATCTCAAAGCCTATTTCGATAACGTGCAGCACTATCTGCTGTTAGAGAAAGTTGCCAGACGGGTTCAAGATGAAGCGGTCATGCATTTACTCAAGATGATGCTGAAAGCAACCGGAAAGAAAGGCGTTCCTCAAGGCGGGGTGATTTCGCCGTTGCTCAGCAACCTCTATCTCAATGAGGTAGATCGGATGCTGGAGAAAGCGGTGAATACAACGCGGAGGGGGAACAAGTCCACCAGCGTCCAATATGCACGTTTTGCGGATGACATGGTGATCTTGATTGACGCCGAACGGCGGAGTGACTGGCTCGTGAAGGCGGTAGACAGGCGGCTGC
>JBEKNN010000263.1:0-12787 GCA_049522755.1 Bryobacteraceae bacterium
GGGATGGCTGGATGCTGTTCGATACTTTTCAGCCATGTCGTTGCGTTCGATGAAGGCATGGTCACACTGGGAGCGGATAGACGCGATGTGGCGCCGTTCACCGCCTCGTCAGCTCCCCTCACCTCAGGAATGGGACCAAGCGGTAACGTCGGTGGCTCGACTTTCAAATGCGGATAGCGCAGCGCAGTGCGCCCTTGAAGTAGTTCAGAGCATGCGGGATTCAGATTGGCAAAAACTGCTTGTCGGTTTCTCCCGCCTCAACGCATTCTCTCAGTGGATGGAATTGATGCTGAACTTTCAAGATTCCGGGACCGATCAGGTTTCGATGGAACTCATGGATAGGTATCCCGGGCTCCACCTCAACGTCGGCAGGATGGCGCCCAAGGAAGCCGTACGCAGCCTTAAAAGCTGGGTGCTCAGAAACGGAATCCCTGGAGCCAAGTCGACCGGCGTTCCTGGCGCATTGAGATTCCACCTTCATCATCACCCCGAATTTGCCGCGATCCGCGGCTATGCTCAATTCTGTCGCGGCATATGGGCAGATCATTTGCCAAATCACCTGCCAACATTTGACGAGTGGAAGCAAGCTGCCGACGGCTACTCCGAGGCATGCTGATCCCCAATCAGGCTGGTTTCGCCCGCGGATTCGTCGGCCTGACCACCTTGCCCATCCTCGCCACTCGCGCGAGACTTGCGCCGGTACTTCCGTTGCCGGCCCACGCTATCGAGGATTTCCCTTACATTCTTTCGAAAGTTCGCCGATTCCTCGCAAGGATATCCGAGGTCCACAAGATAAACCTGGGTCTCGCGCGGCAGACTCTCAAAGTCAACCCCATCCGCGTGCTCCCGCAAGAACTGGCCGAGATCGCGCTCCGTGATCCGGCGATCCTTGGATTGAAGCCAGCCCTTCTCTTTCCAGCGACGGACCTGTCGCAGCGTCACATGAAGAAGCGCCGACAACTGATCGATGGTGAACACAGCGAATCCGGGCACTTCATGCACACGATAGCCGAGCCTGGCGAGCTTCGCGAGAACCGACTTCACTGTGTGCCCAGTGCGGACAGCGACAGATTCGATCGTTGCATCAGCACCCAGCGAACCGAGCAACGCCGCAGTCTGACCCTCGGTCCACCGCTTTGTGGCCCGGTCGGCCGGCGCCTTTCGTGGGTGCCCTGTTGGCAGTCCCAATTTTGCCATGCGATGCTCGACCGCTTTTCGGAGGGTGTCGGGACGGGCTCCGGCGCCAACGATACCGAGTTCCACTAGTTTTCGCTGCATGAGGTGTTTCGCCTTTGTCGGACCCCACTTCTCGCAAAGGTCCATTAGCATGCGGTCCGCCTCGGAAGTCCACTCGTAATTTGCCAAACCTTTCGGCCGACCAGGTCGGCCTGAAGCAAATCGAGGAGTCAATAGCGGGTCGAGTTTCGTCGCCAGACTGCCCTTCTTCTTGCGTGCTCGGGTTGTACCCGCCGTTTCGGAGTCGGTCTCATCTGTCTGATTTGTGCCAGAAGTAACAGAACTTGTTTTCGCCATCGCGATTTCTCTCGATGCCTTCACGCTCCGTCGAAATGCCGGGCAGTAAACTGCCCCTATATACATAGCCGTTCTGGTACTCTTTTATGACCAAAAACTCAGTCGGGCTATAATTATTTCCACGTGGCGTTAATCCCGCGTGGCACTGCGGGAGGTGAATCCCGGATCTCACCGATTCCCGCCGGTGCGGCATTGTGAGTAACCTTTCCTCAGACGCGGCAGAGTCTCTCTGGATGGCGATTGAGCGAAATCGCGACTGGATCAAAACCTACGTTCTTATCCCAGAAGGTCGCGAGCAGGACATCGAGTCGTACATAAAATGGATTTACGATCGCCTAAAAGATCATGTTCCGGGGGGCGCGACCCCCGAGGATCTGGATCGTCTCATAAGAAAGGAAGTGCGGCACCTGTTCGATCACGAAGCGCCGAACGGCGCCAGGAAGGCGCTTTTCGGGGATGTTGGGGAGTTGGAAGACCCATCGGCGCTCGGTTTCGAGCGCGAGGTCGAACTATCCGATGAAGTTCGCGCGTGTCTACAGTGCCTACAAAAGGAATCCCGGGATCTCATCATCGAAGCCTTCACGCTCACCGAGGCAGATCTGTCGAGCAAGGACATTCGGGATCGGTTGGCTGCCCGCTTCGGCATCAATCGCAATACATTGGATCAGCGCATATCGCGGGCGCTTCGGCGAATCCGAGCGCGAATGCGCCAGAGGCCCCGACGGAATAGCCCTTAATGCATCCGGTGACGTAGGATGAAGGATTTTAAGCCAATGCACGCGATCACAGACGCAGACTTCCGAGAGTTCGTGAGGGGCGTCCAAGAGCTGGCGCTACGTGCCTACCCTAATCCTGAGCGGGTCGACTGCCCCGGATTGAATGTTCTCCGCGAAGTGGCAGGACAATCGCGGCCGTCCGCGCATCCGGCGTTCCAATCGCACATCGTCGAGTGTTCGCCGTGCATCGCCCAGATGCTGGACGAGCGAACCCGAATCCAAGCGCAGCGGCAGGCACGCCGACGAATGCTGCTCGGCTTGGCCGCCGGCGTGTGTTTGGTCGCGCTGCCTTCCGGTCTGTGGTTTACGCATCGGGCCGCACCCTTCTCCCGCGACCAACTTGCGAGCGCGCGAGACACTCCAGAGATGCCGATTGATTTACGACCGTACTCGCCAACGCGGTCGGACTCAATGCAGAGCACGAAGCCACCGATTGTGGTACCCAGGCGGCGTGTGAAGTTGAAACTTTATCTCGCGCCGGGAGCCCCTTTGGGAATGTACGAAATCCGGCTCTTGACCAACGATCTCCAAGCTATGCGGAGCCAGCAGTCCGCTGCCGTTTTAAGCGACGAGGTTACCTTCATGCCGGTCGCTGTCGATCTGACCGATCTACGACCTGGCGACTACGTGCTGGCTCTCCGCCCGGCGCGTGAGGGCGAGGAGTGGCAAACTTTCCCGCTGATTCTTCGTTCACCTTAGGGCCGCGACCGCTGCTGCGAAGTATGCGTCCCTTTCACACGCTCGGAGTCGCTCTCAGTGGCACAGACGTTGTTCCGTTCATTCCTGGAGCACCTGGCGGCGTCGAATTGTCGCCGAAGACGATCCAGAAACACGTCGATACCGGCGCAAATTGGTCCACTGATTATCGGGCGACGACGAGAACGGGAGTAGACTTTAGCTATGCGGAAGAGTCTCATTGTTTTTGCGATTTCGGCTGCTTTCGCTCAGCATGTTGAGTTTGACGTGGCTTCAGTGAAGCCGGCGGTGAACGCGCCGTTCGGCGGGCGCTTTTCGATCTCGGGTCCGCTGGCGGAGGCCAATGGGTTCGAGGGCGGTCCGGGGGGTACGACTCCGGGGCGGATTCACTACTCGGGCGTCAGCCTGAAGATGATTGTTGTGAGAGCATATGGCATGCGGCCGTATCAGATCTCGGGGCCGGGGTGGATGGAGACGGAGCGGTACGACATCGATGCCAAGTATCCCGCGGAGACAAAGCCGGAAGACTTTCGCCTGATGCTGCAAAAGCTGCTGGCCGACAGGTTCCACCTGGTGCTGCACCGTGAGACACGGGAGATGTCGCGCTACAGGCTGGTCGTCGCGAAGGGCGGTCCGAAGCTGTCGCCGGCGCAGAAACTGCCGGAATACAAGGACGACGAGGAGCGCAAGGCCGCGATGGAGAAGCAGGCGAAGGCGAACATGGAGGCCATGATGCGCAGGCCCCACACGGGGCCATCTCGCAGATTGGGCCAGGCGAGCGCCACGATGGCGAAACTGGCGGAGAACCTCTCGGCGTATGTGGACCGACCGGTGACGGACGATACGGGACTGGAGGGGTCGTACTCGTTCTCGCTGGAGTGGTCGCCGGACGAGTCGGCCGCGGCTGTGGAGAATTCACTCCCTTCGATTTTCGCAGCACTACAGGAACAACTGCGGCTGAAGCTAGAGCCGGAGAAGGGGCCGGTAGAGTTTCTAGTGATCGAGCGTGCGGAGAAGACGCCGGTGGTGAACTGAGCGCGGAGTGGATCTCTGCTTCAAAATCGTGGTCAGTGTCTTCACCGCACCGTCTCTCTGATCGGAACTGGTACAGAAACAAAACCGGCTACAGAACGACAACAGCGAACGTTGGTTTATCGGACGGCCACATGCGCGGGGCCCCTAAGATTCGGGTCATAGGTGCCAGATACCCACAGATTCCTCCGACGAGGCTCTTTATTTTATCTGTGCAACAGTCCGCACGCGAATCCACTTGGAAGCATAACGCGCGCTGCTAAAATCTGCTGGGCAGAGCGGGTCAGATCCTGTTAAATACCGGCCAATCTGTTCCACCGCAGTTTTCAGCGCAATTGATCTGAAATCAACGCTGAGTGGGAAACGATTGACCAGTGAAGTCCGAGGAAATTGACCGGGAGCAAGTGGACTGGGCGATGACGCACACCGACAAGTTAGCGAGCAGACCGGAAAGTGAGTGCGTCTTCTCGTAAAGCAACTGTGTCACTTGGCCTCATTCGCAGCGGTCGGCAGGTACATATGCTCATGATTTGATTGGATAAGCATTGGCCGCAAGCATGCCGCGGAGTGTCTCTATGATCAGATACTTTGACCATCGCCCTGCCGAGAGGGATAATGGACGTGGTTTGAGCCGGCGGTTTTTTGACCGCGCTGCCATCATGACACGAACGACAGTGATCGCGGTTTCCGTTGCGATCCTTTCGTTCCCGCATCCCATGAATGCTCAGTTGATCGGTCCGTTCATCGGCAACAACTACAACTATGTTCAGCCGGGCATGCCGAATTACGGCATCGCGCAGGGGTCCATCTTCATCATAGCGGGGGCCCCATTTAATATGACGGAATCGACGGCCTCGCAGAGCGTTCCGCTCCAAACCACCTTGGCTGGAGTGACGGTCACCGTGAAGGTTGGCAATGTTATCACCCAGGCCATTCCTTACTATGTGTCGCCCAGCCAGATCACCGCGATTCTTCCTTCGAAGACGCCGGTGGGCGCGGCAACCATCACTGTAACTTCCGGCGGGATGTCCGTCTCCGGGTCAACCACCGTGGTTCCGAGTGCGTTCGGTATGGCTACCGTCTCGACGCCGGCGGGGCCAACCGGACCATGGGCGACCGCACTGGCCCAGGATGACAGCGAAGGCGGCCAATTGCTGAGCCAAGCCAATGCGGCGAATCCTGGGGAATACCTCACCCTGTGGGGATCGGGCTTGGGACCGGTTTCGGGAGATGAAACGCAGTATCAGACGCCAGCGAATCTGACGAACATACCGATCGAAGTGGATATCGGCGACGTGAGCGCCACGGTCACTTACCGTGGACGGTCGATCTATCCAGGCGTCGATCAAATCAATGTCATTGTTCCGCTGGGAGTGTCGGGTTGCAACGTGTCCGTGGCTGTGACCGCAGGCGGCGTGGTGAGCAATTTTGCAACGATCCCAGTGGCCGCCAGCGGGCGGATTTGCTCCGATCCAGGATTGATCTCGGTCACAACCGGCGAGTACCAGACGCTGTTGGGCCTCGGCAACGTGAATATCGGAGCGATCTCTCTCACTACGCTGACAACCACAAGTCCGGGGACGGCCGCAGTCACCAGCGATTCGGCTTATGGAATGTTTCACGGATATACGGCCCAACAGTTCGCCTCCAACAGTTTCCTCCAGGTGCCGTCGCTCGGGAGTTGCCTGGTGACCGAAGATCTGTGGCAGCCTCCGGTAACCAGTTCCGGCCCGCTAGTTCAGCTCAACGCAGGTCCGCAGATCAATGTAAACGGGCCGGACGGCGCGCTGGCGTTGCTTCAGTATCCCGGAACCGGGACCTACCTCGAGCCCTACGGGACCTCACCCGCGATTGTTCCTTCGGCCGGAGGCGCGTTTACGTTCAATAACAATACCGGCGGCCCGGATGTTGGAGCTTTCACAGCGGCCTTGAGCGAAAGCCTGACGGTTCCCTTAGTATGGACAAATCCCCCGGCGGTAGCTGGCATAGACCGCGCGAAGGGCCAGTTGATCACGTGGAGCGGCGGCATGCCGGCGAGTTATGTTTATATCGTCGGATCTTCGTCCTTTAACATGCCGAGCCCGGTTGCCGGCGGAACAACCATTAACGTACAATTCGTCTGCAGCGCGCCGCTTGCGGCTGGGCAATTTACCGTCCCTGCGGTGGCGCTCGAAAGCCTGCCGTCGACCGCCAATGGGAATTTGTACGTAGCGAGCGGCAGCATTCAGCAGTTTTCGGCTCCGGGTCTGGATTTGGGATTGCTCTTTTTCGGTGCCGGCAGCGGAATTTCGGTTCCGTTCAACTGAGACCTCGGCTAGCCTCGATTTCCACGCTCCCCCTTTGAACGCCAAAATTGGTCAAAAAGTCGCTGAAATGGCGTATTCCTGCTTGTCTCATGAGCTATATACAGTACTCATAATTATATTATGTGAGCCATATCGTGTTATGCCTGGCCCATGCGCCGCTCCAGCTTATTGCCGGATATATGCATGATTATCCTTCTCTGCCTGCAGTTTCTGCTCCTCCCGCCTTTCGATGCCAAAAACATATTGACCAGTGAATGTTTTTATAGCACTATCTGATTATGCCTTCCAGTACTGTGAATCAGATAATCACCCCGTCTGACGAGAAATTCTTCCTCGCTCCACAGTTCCCCTTGCAACGCCAGTACGAAGCGATCCGCGCCTTCCTCGTCGATGAAGAGCCTTCCGGCGACGTCGCCCGCCGTTTTGGCTACTCCCCGGCCGCCTTCCGCGTCCTCTGCCATCAGTTCCGCCACGACCCCGATAAGCGCGCCTCCTTCTTCCGCCTCCCGCAGCGTGGACCGCAAACCACTCCCGCGCGCGACCGCGTTCGGGACTTAGCCATCGCCATGCGCAAGCGCAATCTCTCGGTCTATGACATGCAGCGCGAACTCGCCACCGCCGGCCACACCATCTCCATCAATTCCCTTACCGTCTTGCTCCGCGAGGAGGGCTTCTCTCGCCTCCCGCGCCGCGCCGACGACGAACGCCCCCCGATCGTGAAGCCGGAGATCGCCCAGGTCGCCGATGTGCGCCATTTGGATCTCTCTCCCCGTTCCTTCCGTTCCCCCGTGGCCGGTCTGCTCCTGTTTGTGCCCCTGTTGGACCGCATCGATCTACACAGCGTCGTAGCCGCAGCTCGTTTGCCCGGCTCCAAGATGATTCCCGCCGCGCAGGCGGTCCGCAGTCTCCTCGCCATGAAACTCATCGGCGCCGAGCGCAAGAGCCACGTCATGGATCTGGTGATGGATCAGGCCATCGCTCTGTTTGCCGGAATCAACGTCGTCCCCAAACGTTCTTATCTGGCGTCCTACTCCTCGCGCATCGACCACAAGGCTTGCCTACGCCTGATGGAGGCCTGGTTGGAACAGGTCGAGCAGGCCGGCTTGCCGCGGGGCTCCTCTTTCGATCTGGATTTTCACAGTGTCCCCGCCAACTCCGCCGAGGAACCCCTGGAAAAGCACTATGTTTCCAGCCGCAGCCGCTCGCAGAAGGGAATTCTGGTCTTCTTGGCGCGCGACGCCGAACAGGGCGTCTTGCGCTATGCCAATGCCGGGGTCACCAAAGCCGAGCAGACCGGCGAGATTCTCCAGTTCGTACGATTTTGGAAAAAGCATACCGGCAAGCCGCCCGCCGAACTGGTCTTCGACTCGCAACTGACCACCTACGGGAAGCTCTCGGAGCTGAATCAGGAAGGGATTTTCTTCATCACTCTGCGCCGCCGTTCCCGCAAGATGTTGCAGCAGATCTACAGTCAACCGGATTCGGCTTGGCGACGGATCAGCTTACCGGCGTTGACCCGCATCTATCGCAACCCCAAAGTCCTGGAACAGCGCGTGACGCTCCCCGGCTACGAGGGCGAACTCCGCCAGTTGACTGTAATGGAACTGGGACACGAGGAGCCAACCATCCTGTTGACCAACCATCGCAAACTGGGTCCGGTCGAACTGGTGACCCGCTATGCGCAGCGCATGCTGATCGAAAACGGAATCTCAGAAGCCGTGCAGTTTTTCCATATCGACGCGCTCTCCTCGATGGTAGGAATGAAGGTAGATTTCGACATGCAACTGACGCTCATGGCCAGTTCGCTGTACCGCACTATGGCCCAGCGTATCGGCAGAGAATACAGCCACTCCCAGGCCAAAACCGTTTTTCGCAATCTCTTAAACCTGTCGGGCAAAGTAGAGATCACCCGGACGTCCGTTGTGGTCACCCTGGACAAACGCGCGCACAATCCTTACTTGGTCGCCTCCGGTCTGGCCGATCAGCCCACAACGATGCCTTGGTTCGGCAATAAAAAGCTGATTATTCAATTCGCCTGAGATCGCACCTCGACCACGAAACACGCCATTCGTGTTAACTGATTTACTACGCGTGGAAATCGAGGCTAGTGTAATAAATAGTAAGACAAGTCGCTAAATACCGGCCAATGTTGAAGCAGCCTCTGGCGACCTCACGTTGGGCGCTTTTCTTTTTCGTCCAAGTGTTTTCACTCTTGAGGGATCTTCGGCAAGGGCCACTTGAACGACATAACTACACGCTCATGTGGATTGCCCAGTTTCCGGTAACCGAATTTTACGCCACTATCCGAGGATCGTTCGATGGTCAGGGATGCGGATACCAGCGAAGGTGTATCGGCCCCGAACTGCGTTCGGCAAATATGAGCGCGTCCCCATCGGCGCTGACGAGGCGGCCGCCGGGAGCCGATTGCGCCGGCTGCCAGGTGGAGGATGCGCGGTCGAGCGTCAGCAGGCTGTAGGTCAACGTATGATTCTGCGGGTCCAAGTCCGCGTGTTGAACGAAAACGTGGCCGTCCGAGGTGAAGGCCACTCGCAGTTCGTAGGAAAACGGGTCGAGCCTCCAACGGCCGGTCAGGTTTCCATCGAGGTCGAGTTCCACCCACTCCGTCTCGCCACTGTACATGCCGGAGACGACCCAAAGCCCGACTCTATTGTGAGCAACAGTAATACAGTTCGACCACTGCCACGCTTCATCGCCCGGCGGAAGACCGTGCGGGAACAGGGACCGGGGCAGATACGCACCGGCCTGCTGGCCATTAGGCAGAAACTTGCGAACGATCATGTAGGCGGAGTCGTCCCACATCTCCGCATGACCGGCGCGCGTTTGGTAGCCGAGCGTCCATAGCGAATGGTCTTCAGCGAACGAGAGGTGCTGGGGCCGGTAGCGGCCGGTCTCAATGGTTCGCACCAGCTCTCGGGATGCGCCGAACAGATCAATCCCGCCGGAGGTTTCAGTCCTCCACGCGATGGCAAGCCCGCCATCCGTATCGGCCGCAATCGCCTGCGCGGTTTTCTCGGGCGCCAGAAAGTAGGCAGCCGGGTAGCCGTCCGGCGTATAGATTGTCAGAGGATTTTCGCGCCCGGCCCAGTATATATAACCCTTGAAAAACGCCGCGACCGGCATTCCCGAGCCTTCCGCTGCCTGAGAAGTCACCTCACGAATCGGGGCATTCGCGGCTCCGGAGAGGCAGGTAAAAACCGTCAGAAGGGCAAACAATTTCGGCACAGATACTCCTCGCACCACTATGCTTGACGCGGACCATGCCCAATTCGTGCATGATCGGCAATCACGTTACTGACGAGCCAACTGATATTTCACTACTCAGAATACCAGTTTGCACTGAATCCGGGGGCGCTTGAGCGCGCGTTCCGAAGGGTGGGGCTTCGGGGCTCGCGAGTAGTGCTCCAGGTCTGCTTCCGAGAACTGACCCAGGCAAGCTGTGGTTGAGCCCGCCAGGGATTTCATGGCCACATAGCAGCCAAGTTTGCACAGGGAGAGGTTCAGTGATGGCACTGGAGGCGCCTCGAATCGTGAAGATCCTATTGGGATTTCAATGGCTTACAAAGATCGAGGGGGACGAGATTTCTTAACACCTTGATTGGCCAGAGGCATGCATGCCTGCTGATGGTTGGTATGAAATCTTCTCGTCCGAGGTGCGTGATGGCTCGTTGTGGGTCGCTCCTATTGATTCTGGTCGCGCCCGTTCTGCTTCCGGCTGGCAGTGCTGTACCGGCAGCGGTGTCTTTGCTCTTGGGCCTCGCGGAGCCGGGATGGTTCAAGGTCAGTCACGGGTATGTCGTAGCATTCAACCGGACCCAGAAGATCCCGAGCCGCGATTCAATCGAGGTATTTGATCGCGAAGGGCGCCGCGTTGCGCGGGTAGATGTTCTGGGGCAACTTCCTGGAGCGGCTGAGGTCACACTCGACGATGTATCGGTACGCGAAACCAGACCGATCGTCGCGGGGGCGACGATCCGTAAAGCGGACGGCGGTCTTGAAGATATGTTGCTGTACTTCACATGGGAAGGGCTGCTGGATCGCAGCGTCAGTATTCCTCCAGAGGAAGAGATCAATAATATCGACCTCGACGAGAACGGAAACGTGTGGACCTTGACCGACTATTCTGGCCGGCGGGACGATGACACCGCTGGACCTCTTATCTTCGTCTACGATCACACCGGTCAACTCATGAAAGGTCTGCTCCGCCGAACGGATTATCCCGCAGGCTTCAAGGAAGGTCCACAGACGGGCGGGCTCGTCGGGTTCGGGCTGACTCAGGACGGGTTCTGGTTTTGGCAGCCAGCGCGGCGCCGGATGACGGTTGTCAGCCGAGATGGACACGTTCTCAGCCAAAAGGCCGTCACTCTTCCAAGGTCACAAGTCCACAAGTCCCAGAGTCATCCTCCTGAGGCAGATTTCGTAGCGTTGCTCCCATCCGGCCAGGTCGCGGCTGGGATCGTCTCGCCGTGGCCTGACGTCCCAACGGGAGCGTACTTGTCCAGGGGAAAACACTTTGTCAGAAGTTCCTCGCAGAAACTACGGCTCATCGGCATAGACGGTCTGGACTTCGTCTTTCTGAAGCAGTTTGATGCCATCCAATTTGAAATCGTCCGGGAGCCACTACCAGCGCCCGTTGTAGTTTTGCCTGCTGCTATGAATAGCATCGTGGCGACGAATTAGCCCGCGCTTCAGGAGATTCCAGTGGATTCAGTCCACTTCATCCTCGGCAAGCGCGCCAGCACTACTGCAGCGCGCGCTGCCGGGAGGCGGCGCAGCAATGGTCGCGGTGGAAGGCGCAGCAACGATATCGGGTGCCGCGACACTAGCACTAGCGCTGCAAGGGCTTCCGATTTCACTTGCCCGTATCACGCCCGTTGCTGACATTTGCTCGGCTCAGCGGGCCAGATCCTCCCTGACGCCGAAGTGCCTACGAGCCATTTGGATTTAGGTTCACCGGTTCACCATCTCGGAGAGTGAGTGGGTGGGAGTGCCGGAATATCCACTCCGACGGGTTTCGTCGCAACTCCCGAGCAGACGGCAGCAACCACTCCTTACCTCTTCAGTTTTTGGGAATTCCAGCGGACGCACCTCCGGCTCGTCGAGCCGCTAAATGCAGACTAGTGTTGTCGAGGTTAGTGCCCGATCAGAGGGACGACGCTATTTGCATGGCCCGATCGAGCTGAGGATCCCGCGAAGCGTCTTCTCCCTGGGCCACATAAATGTTCGGTTCGATGCCAGTACGTTCAACCAGCCGGCGTGCTGGTGTATACCAAGCGCGGCCCGGGATTCTCACAAAGAAGTCGTTCCCGACCGATTTCGAATCACTGCAGATCACCTTGCCGGCGGTCCTGGCGCCAACGATAGGGCAGAGATGTTCATCGGCGGCGAAGGCGGCAATACGCTCGCCGGCGCCTGTGGTCGCCTCATCGACCAGAAGCACGGTTCTGCCGTGAAACAGGTACGTGCCAAGGCCCTCCGTTGCAACCCGTACCGACGGGTCCGAGAATCCGTACTTCACCGCGAGCCAAGGCAGACCCAGCTTGCCGCTGGGAATCCAGTCAAATACCTTGAGCGTACCCATTCCCGAACGTTCGGCTCCCCGGCGCGTCACGCTGTATCCAATGGTTCGGCGATCGGGAGTGAGGTAGCCGGCGAGACGCAGGAATGCCAGGCCACCGCTCTCATTTCCGCGAAGATCGATAATCAATCGCTTGCAGTCGGCCACGCCGCGAATGGCTTGCGCGATCTGATTCGCGACTTCGACGCCGACCGCTCCGGGGAACTTCGTTACTTTGAGCCAGCCGGTGTCATGGTTGAGCTTCGAATACAAGACGTCTCCGCCCTCTGACGCGCGGGTCAGCGCCGGAGCACATTCGTTCGGCTGGCAGTACCGGAAATGAGAGGCCACACGGCTAGCGTGAGTCTTCCGCCTGCTTTTGTGGAAAAAGCCCAGGTCGCGGCTCTTGACTGACAACAGATCGCCGGCTTGGCAAACCATGGCGTCCATCCGTTGCTCAAACTCGGCTCCTTCGATGCCGTTCAACAGGTCGCCGCGAGACTCGCTGACAACCGCCCGCCAGCGATCGCGTGGAAATGCGGGATCCCAAATCTGTTCTTCAACGACCTTCGATACCCGCTGAATAAGCGACTCCCGCTGCTTCATGGTCAAAGCCGCAGGTACAGAAACCACCCGTCCCGCCAAAGTACTCACAGCCCGCCTCCTCGCTCCATCGTTTCGTCTCCGTTGCCTACTAATTGGAACCCGGCCCATAACGGCATCCCCGCGTTCCCGTATGTATGAATCGCGTCGCGCTTCGCCTGCTCCAGAGCCGTGCCGGCGTCCAATCCTCGACCCAGATAGGCGTAGAACTGGCCCATCAGATAAGCAGTGAACGTGTCGTCGATAGCCCAAAGAGTCGCAACCAC
>JBEKNN010000264.1:0-12472 GCA_049522755.1 Bryobacteraceae bacterium
GGCGGCGCGCGGCCGCGTACGAACTGGTGGCTGATGGTGGGCCCTGTAGGATTTGAACCTACAACCAACGGATTATGAGTCCGCTGCTCTAACCGTTGAGCTAAGGGCCCGTCGTTTCTAGTTTATTGCCTCTGCGATTCTGCCGAACTGCCCGTATCCAATTCTATGCACACTCTTCTCCGCGGAAGCACGGGTCCGGAACGACCCGCGATCAGGAGGTCTGTCCTACAGGTTCTCTGCGCTCCGCAATGCGCGCAAATCGATCCCCAATGCCTGGCACTTCTTATACAAATGGCTGCGCTCGAGACCCAGCGCGCGCGCCGTATCGGTCATGCGCTGATTGTGCCGCTTGAGCTCGGTGAGTATCTGATCGCGCTCGAAGGCGTCCACGCGCAGCGAGAGGGGGCCCTCCAGGCGCGCGGCGGAAACTGCCGGCGAACCTCCGGACGCGGCATCCACTTGCGGCAGGGCGATGCGCACGGAGTCGGCATCCACCGGGCCGTCGGCCAGCAGCAGCAGGCGCTCCACCACGTTGCGCAATTCGCGAACGTTGCCGGGCCACGAGTAGCGCTGCAACTCGCGGATGGCGCCGGCGGCGAATGGCTTGGGCTTCCACCCGTTCTGGTCGGCCACTTGCGCGGCGAAGTGCTCCACCAGCGCGGGAATATCCTCGGTGCGCTCGCGCAGCGCCGGAAGCAGCAGCGGAAAAACGTAGATGCGATGGTAGAGATCCTGGCGGAACGTCCCCTTCTTGACCAGGTCGTCGAGGTTGCGGTGGGTGGCTACGATCACGCGTACGTTCACGGGAATGGTGCGGTCTCCGCCCACGCGCTCCACCTGTCCCTCCTCCAGGACGCGCAGCAGCTTGGCCTGCATCGCCAGCGGCATGTCGCCGATTTCGTCAAGGAAAAGCGTGCCGTGATTGGCTTGTTCGAATTTTCCGATATGCCGCGCGGCCGCGCCGGTGAACGAGCCTTTCTCATGGCCGAACAATTCCGATTCGATCAGCTCCCCGGGAACCGCGGCGCAATTCAAGGTAATGAACGGCTGGTCGCGGCGCGGGCTGCGGTCGTGTAGTGCGCGCGCGATCAGCTCCTTGCCGGTGCCCGTGTCGCCGAGGATGCAGATGCGCGCCTCGCTGGCAGCCACGCGGTCCACCTGCCCCATCACGCGCCGCATGGCCTCCCCGGAATGCACGATCTCGTGCTTGCCCACGCGCTGCCGCAAATCGCGGTTCTCGGCTTCCAGCCGCTTCAGCTTCAGGACGTTATCGATGGTGAGGAGGAGCTTATCGGTGGAGAGCGGCTTTTCGAGGAAATCGACGGCGCCCAGCCGCGTAGCGCGCACCGCCATTTCGATGTTCGCCTGTCCGGAGATCATCACGACAGGCAGCGCGATGCCCGCGGCGCGAACCTCTTCGAGCAGCGCCAGGCCGTCTTTGCCGGGCATGACGACATCGGACATCATCAGGTCGAACGGCTGCGATTTCAGCAGCTCCAGCGCGCGCCCGGCGTTATCGCAAACCGTGGCTTCGTGTCCGGCCATGCGGAAGGCGCGCGCCAGCGAGGCCAGGGTGTTGGCATCGTCATCGACTATGAGTAGTTGGGCCAAACCTGAGGGTAACCTAAATCAAAGACCTTCGACGCAGAGACGCTGAGCCGCAGAGATCGGAGGGAGAAAAACAGTGAATGTCTTCTCTGCGTTGCCTCTGCGCCTCAGCGTCGAAATCCCTCTATCAACCCAAGTCGATCTGATTGGCAATTACTGTCGCGAAAGAAAGTCGCGTATCCGGGACATTGCACGCCTGACTAACGGATGTTCGAGCCCTTCGCCGCAACGCATGTAGTCCTCGGCCTCCTCCGCTGTAACCGACTTCGCAAACACGAGGCGTTTCAGAAGCTTTGCTCCCCACGCCTGGATATCATCATCGGGATCTTCGAGAAAGCGTTTGACTGCTACCAATTCCTGTCGACCACCAAGGGAACTGAGCAACTCGACTGCGGACCGCCGCGTTTCGATGGGCCCTTGAGCTGCGTATATCTCGATACAGCGTCGGATCGCTACGGCTGGCCGTAGAACCTCCAGCACACTGCGGGCGAGTTCCGAACCCCTTCGGTGGTGTACATAGTGATCAACGGCGCTCGTCAAAGCATCCTCACCAAGGATTTGGGCGATGGCCTCTCGTCCAATGCGATCCCCACCGATCTCGCCGTGGTCCTGGAGCGTCCCGCAACTCTTAGCGAGTCCCTCCCAATCAATCGGGTCAGCGCCCATAAAGCCCTTTCCTCAACGCCATGCTCGCTTATTCATAGGCACCGGCCGCAAGAAGTATTTCGGCCACGGTCTGCCAACTGGGCGACTCGATGGGATCTTTGCCTGCGTTTTTGCGACTTTGGTCCATCACCCTTATCCATGCCTCCATTGCCTCCAAGAAATTCTCGAGCGTGGTATTTTCCCACTCCTCTCGGTTCTTTGCGAGATTGTCTCGCAACATACAAACGAACTCAGCCAAATCGTCCTTTGACCCAACCGAAGAAACCCGCTTTTCCCAATCCCTCATTAAGTACCTCAAATCAAAATGCTTCTCTGCGGCTCAGCGTCTCTGCGTCGAAACCCTCTCTCAACCCAAGTCGATCACGAAGGTAGATCCCTTGCCCGGCTCGCTCTCCACCGAGATGCGGCCCTTGTGGTCGCTGATCACCGACTGCACGATGGCCAAGCCCAGCCCCGTGCCGTGCGTTTTCGTAGTGTAATAGGGCGTGAAAAGGCGCGCGCACTCTTCCGGCGTCAGGCCCTGCCCGGTGTCCGAGACTTCCAGGCGCACGCCGGTTTCGTGAGCGGCGGTGCGGATGGTCAGCGTCCCGCCTTGCGGCATGGCGTCGATGGCGTTGAGCGTCAGATTGCGGAGAACGCGTTCCAGTTGCTCGTGGTCGCCCATGATTACCGGCAGATGCGGATCGAGCTCGGTGCGGATCACAATGTGCGCCTGCGTGAGCTGCGGGCCGAATAGCTGCACGGTATCGGCGGCCAGGCCGTTTAACTGGATTCGATGCATTTCGGGCGCGGGCATCTTGGCGAAATCGCTGAAGCGCGAAATAATCTGCTTGAGGTTCGCCAGCTCGGCGAGCAGCGTGGCCGAGCCTTCGCGAAAGACTTCATCGAATTGCTCGGGGTATTGATCGCGCGCGCGCTGCATGTTTTCCACGGTGATCTGCAAAGGGAACAGCGGATTCTTCAGCTCGTGCGCCAGCCGCCGCGCCAACTCGCGCCACGCCGCCACGCGCTCGGATTGCACCAGCCGCTCTCGCTGCTCCACCAGCTCGTGCGTCATGCGGTTGAAGGCGCGCGCCAGTTGGCCAATCTCATCGGCGGTGGCGACTTCCACCGTGGCGCCCCAGTCGCCCGCGGCCACCTTTCCCGCGCTCTCGGCCAAACGCCGCACCGGCCTGGTAATGCGCGCAGTGGCCCACCAGCTCAGCGCGATGCCCAAAAAAATGCCGCCGGACGCCACCCCGATCCCGAGCTTGAGCAGGAACGCGTCCAGCTCCACCAGCTCCCGCCGCGAGCTGGCCACCAGCAGGACGCCTAACAAATCGTTGTCCAACCCGAAGAGCGGCAGCGCGTGGATGGTCTCGGCAGCCGCGCCGCTGCCGACCGAGTTCGTCTCTTCGCGCTTGAGGGTCTTCACGCGTTCGATCAGCGGCCGCAATTGCGCGGCATCGGTAGCGGGCGCGGAGCCGGATGCATCGAGCAAATCGGCCGCCGCAAATTGCGTCTGCAGGTTGCGGTAGAGCAGCGCGCGCATTCCCGCGGGAGGAACCAGCGTGGAAAGAAAGGCCCGGTCCAGCCGCTGGCCGCCGGCGACGTAGAGCACGCGGTCGCCGGCCGTGGCCGTTCCCACCGCGAGCAGTGCAACCGTGACGCCATCGGGCAGCTCCTCGCGCTTCAGAAATGCGCCGCGCGATTTCCAATCGGGATGCTGTGTGAGCCAGTCCTCCTTGTATCCGAAGCGCGCGGGCCATTCGGCCGACGAGATAATGGTGCCATCGGCCGCCACCAGCTCCAGCAAGTCGAGCCCGTGGGCCGCCGCCAGCGATGCCGCCGTATCGTTATAAGCCGAGTAATCTGTTTTGGCGGCGATATCCACCGCCGTGTCGGACGCCGCGATGCCGTTGACGGCGCGCGCGATCTCCTGCACGTTGCGCTCGTACTCCTTGCGGAACTGCGCCACCAGCGCATCCACGCGCTGCGATTCCAACCGCTCAAACCGGTATTGGATGCCTGCCGAAACCAGCAACCCGACCAAACCGACCGCTACCACAACCGCCGCGGTAAAGATCAGCAGCAGGCGGGTGCGGAACGTCATGGATGGACGCTCTCTATCCACAGATCGCCGAACCGCCACTCACCCAGCGGCGTTATACCGGGGCCGCCTTTGACTCGCGGACCGGCGCCGTAAACGTCCGGCAGGTGAAATAGCGGGACCACGCGGAAGCCCTCCAGCAGGCTGTGCTCGGCGGCGTACAGCGCATCCGGCGTTTCGGCGCGTACTGGCTCGGGCAACCCGAACGCGGCCGCCAGAGCCGCCAGCGCCCGCGATGGGTCGGCCGAGGCGATGCGCGTCTCCATCAGGCGGATGTCCACGCTTGCGCCCTGGGTTGCTCCCTGGTTAGCGCCCTGGGGCGCGACATTGACCGTGAGGCCGGCATCGCGCGCATTGAGGGCAATGCGATCCGCAATGGTCCTCAGGCCCGGGTCGCTCACGCCCAAGCTGAGCGGGTGCGCGCCTGCGGCCAGCGATCGCGCACGCGGCAGATCGAACGCCGCCGGAAAAAGAAATGCGTAGCCCGAGAGCCACTGCGGCAACAGCGCGCCTGAGATCTCGCCCTGCCGCTGCAATAGCACGGTGAGAATGGCTGCGCGGTCTACCGCCAGTGCCAGCGCTTCCCGGACGCGGAAATCCTCGATGCGCCGGCTGAAGACCAGTGCGACCACGCGCACCGGCTGCGATTGCCAGGTCCTGCGGCCCGGCTGCTGGCGCCGGATTTCGTTGGGGCCCAGCTCCACAATGTCCGTCTTGCCAAGCTCGAGGTCAATGGATTGATCGCGCGGCGGCCGCGCCAGTTGAATCTCCACCGAATCCACAAACGGCCGCCCCCCGGCCGCGTTTTCATCGGCTGCATAAACCGCGCGGCGTCCGCCTTCCCACAGCGTGATGTTGAATGCGCGCGCCAGATCGGCCATGCCCGGTCCGGTCTGCGGCGGGTCGGCCGATTCGAACGCGCCGTGCAATTCCACGCGCAGCGTCCCGCCGTAGCGCGGACGGGTCGCGGCGCCGGCGAGGGCAACGCATACCATCACCACCGCTATATGTAGGACAGGCCTCCTGGCCTGTCGCGGCGCCACTCGCGGCGCTTGTCGCAGCACCAGTCGCGGCGCCAGTCGCAGCACCAGTCGCAGCGCCAGTCGCGGCGCCAGTCGCGGCGCTTGTCGCTCCAGCGCCACGACAGGCCAGGAGGCCTGTCCTACATTACGACCCGCACGAAATCGTGACCACATAGGCAACATATTCTCCGTTCGCCAAATCGCGCGCTACCGCCAGCGCCGCGCCGGCGCCTGAGGGCCATAGCGCCGTCACCGGTCCCGGAAAAAGCGTGGGCGCCGTCACCGGCGTGGCCGCGCCGCTGGCAATCGCATAACTCTGGATGGCATCCGGCTCCCCGGCATCGCCCGCGCGCGTGGCGAGTACCTGCGACGCCGCGCCGCAACGCGCATCAATGCCCACTATGTCGCTGCCCCACGACCCAATGCTGCCCAGCGGATCGAAGGCCGCGTCCGCGATCAGCGTTTGGCCGTCCATCTGCGCCAACAGCCACAAAGTGCGCCCTTGCGCTTCCACTGACGCGGCCGAGTAGAATGGCGCGACCGTTTTCCGCACGCCGGCCTGGGTGACGATTCGCCCGTCGAAATAATTGCGCGATGCCGCGAAGTTGGCCAGCAACAGGCCACGGCTGCCCGATTCGAGCACCCACGGCGCGTCTGCCGCGCGGCACTCCATAGACAGCGCGGGCTCGGTATTACCACTGCAAGTCATGCCCGGCAGAAAGGTTTGAAAGGCCGCCCCAGTCGCGTGAATGCGCCCCCGTAGATCGCGCGGCCAAGGCTTCGCAGGCGTCAGCGGAACGGACTGCCGCAATTCCCATCGGTCATTCGTGCGGGCATAGAGGGACATGCCGCCAGGCGACAACACCAGCATGCCCGCCGGCGGAAACGCGATATCGAGTATCGGCTCCGCCTGCTGCCAGACCTGTTTCCGATCGAGCGCGACGCCGCCGGATTTGGCCAATGCCGCAGGGGCGCGGGCCCAGGACGCGATCCATACCTGGCGGTCTTCGCCCTTGCGCGCCTCTTCCACCATCAAATACTGCGCGGCATTTTCGGAAATGGAAACGCGCGCCTCCGTCACCGCGGCGGAATCCACCGGGCGGCAACCTGCGTCGCGGAGCGCGGCTTCGAAGGCAGTACGCGTTTGGGCTAACTCAGCCGCGCCCAGCGAGGAGATGTTGCGATAGGAAACGGCAACGGTTTCGCCTCTGCCGGCGAATGCAGCGGTTTTGCGCGCGAGAATGGCGGCGGCGCTATTGAGGTCGTCGGCGGCCCCTGCGCCCGAAGCCAATAGCAGGAGCGCGGAGAGAACCGCGTACCACCCCTTCACGGCTGCGATCATAGCACACGATGCGCCGCCAGCAGACTACTTCCTTTTCACCTGTCACATCGAAATGATCCCGCCACCCTCAGCGCCCAGCGCAGTTTCAACCATCCTGATGCGGACATTACAGCAGCCTTACAGCATCCGCTGCCCGGCCGCCTTCGCGTCGTAGCCGCCGATGCCTTCCAGCTCACGGCGGAAGCTGGATCGATTCAGCGTGTCCAGCAGCGCCTGAATCCCGGGCTCGTCCAGGCGCCGGCGGCGAATCGCCAGGTCGTAGCGCTCGCTCACTAATGGGATGAACCCCAGACCAAACACGCGCGCCGCCGCACTGGTGGCGATGCAACAATCCACCGCGCCGGTCCGCACCTGCCATGCCGCCGGCAAGTGGCCGGGAGCGACGCGGTCATATCCGCGCACTGCCTTCGCCGGGATATCGAGGCGCTTCAAATGCGAATCCAGCAGATGACGGCTCCCCGCGCCCTGCTCCCGGTTCACTATCGAAACATCCTTGCGCGCCAGATCTTCGATGCCCCGAATGCCCTTCGGATTGCCGCGCGCCGTGACGATTCCTTCCTCCCAGACGGCGAACGAGATCACGGCAACCGAGTTCTTGGGAAACATACGGCCCACCTCGGGAATGTTCGATTCGCCGGTCGCCTCGTCGCGCAGGTGCGTCCCGGCAATATGGACGCAGCCCTCCTTGAGCAGCGTGAGCGCCTGCGAGCTGTTTCGATGAACCAGCACCAGTTCGACGCCCGCCTGCCGCACGTGGCGTGCGAGCACGGAGATACCCGGATCGCATCCGGCCACCAGAATGCGGTTGCGAAAGTCGCCATCCGGGTGGTAGATCTGGACCTTCGTCTTGCCGCCCTCCACCGGCTCGCCCGTCACAATCGCGTCGCTGGCGGGAAAATACCACGGAACCGCGGATGGCGCAGCCGCCATCAGACGCTGGTCCACCCGGCACAACTGCACGGGTTGCCCGGGGCTGGGCGCGTCGGAGCCGGGCAGCAGCAGGACCTGTTCCGTTCGCAAATCGGGCGCCGTGGCCTCTTCCACCAGCGCAAACAGGCTCTCCACGCCGACCTCCAGCGCGCGTGCCAGGCGCAACGCCACGGCCGTGTTGGGAACGTAGCTTCCGGCCTCCATGGCATAGATGGTTTGCCGGTTCACGCCGGCCATTCGGGCCAGACCCGCCGCCGAGAGCCCGCGCTTCTGCCGGAGCTCTGCCAGGTGGTTCTCGATTTCGGGGGCTGATGTCGTTTTCATAAACATTTCTAAGCTATCACCGGTTGGACAGTTTTGTAGGTCGGACCTCCTGGTCCGACCCCGGCGCCCGGCCGATCATGTGCCGAACAAGTTAAGTTGCTACGCATAGGTATGGAAGATTACTTACGCGGAGGCGGAACTTAGTCGATAGCATGTTACCCAAGTCAGTTTAGTGTTATGCTGAAGCTGGATTTGACTTCCCGCCGATTCAAGGCCGACCTTATCTAGCCCGTCCCGCTAAATTAGTCCCCCTTCCAGATTAGCCCGTCTTCAAATCAGCAAAGGACTATAACAGTATGAAGAATATTTTTGTAGGAAATCTCAGTTTCGGAGCGACGGAGCAGGCAGTCCGGACTCTTTTTGAAGGTTATGGCGCCGTCGATCGCGTGAACATTGTTACGGATCGCGATTCGGGTCAGCCACGCGGCTTTGGATTCGTTGAAATGAGCAACGACGCCGAAGGCAACAAGGCGATTGCCGGGCTGAACGGTAAAGATCTTGACGGCCGCGCGCTGAACGTCAATGAGGCCAAGGCCAAGACCGAGCGGTCAGGGGGCGGTGGTGGTCAAAAGCGTTGGTAAGCCATAGCGATCCTGTCAAAGCCCCGGTCCCGCTCGAGGGGCCGAGTCTTTACAAACCCGATCGCGCGAACCTGCTTCCGCTCCGCTGGGGAGACCTCGCCCATTCGCTCGCCAAGGCGCCTGTAGCTGGAAGCAACCGCCGGGAACAGCGCCGTTTTCCCCTCACTTTAAAGCTGACCTACAGCTTGAAATCCGGGGAGCACGGCAGCGGGGAACTCTCCAATATGGGAAGTTCCGGCCTGCTGTTCCACTGCGGTCACCGGTTCGTCAAGGGCGAATTGATTAAGGTCTCCCTGGAATGGCCTTACCTGTTGGACGGGTCCTGTCCACTTCAGCTCTGTGTGCATGGCCGCGTCCTCCGCAGCGAAGATTCCGGCACCGCCATCGCAACCATGAAGCACGAATTTCGTACAGCTCGCAGGACATCACTTGTGGAGGCGATCCCGATTCCCGCGGGACCGCCCGCCGTCGAGCCTCATTTAGAGAGGTGAGCCCGTCCGACTGCTCCCGTTATTCGCACTCCACGATGTTGGTATTTTGACTCTGGTACCTATATCGGTACTAAATCGAGGAAAGAGTATTAAGTGGATGTGATCTTAGCCGCGAAATGGGCTAAGATTGAGATCCACAGCAAAGTCAAATCGGGTTCACGCTTCCAGTTTTAGTGATTGGGCTGCGCCGCGCTGTGACAGCGCCGCTGGTCGACGACACAAGCGCTTATTACTGTTACGGGGAGGTTTCTAAGCGTGATTACTCGCGACTCTGTCCTTGATTGGACGTCTACTGAATACTGTGCTGACAGTGAGTCTCGCAGCGGTTCCGCCCGCAAACACCCAGGCGGCTCTGAGCATCTCCAAGACCCACAGCGGCAACTTCACTCAGGGCAGCCGGACGCAACTTACACGGTGACGGTGTCGAACCTGCAGCCGATTCCACTATCGTCCTGCCGCCAAGCGGCCTTTTCGCTTGCCTCCGTACCCAACCCATCCATCCACGGCCAGCGGTGACCCTCACCGCCACGGTAATGCCCTCCGCTGCAACTAGATAGCTCTATATTATGAACTTTAGCCCTTTCCGAGCCATAGCGTCACTAGACCTGGTTGCACCGCAACAGAAAACTCGAACCGCGGAGATCGTACGGGCAAACAACCAGCGGCCAGCGGCAGGACGCGCACTGCTGCCCCGAAGCCGTTTCTTCAGAGAATCCTGCATCGGTGCGCGATCGAAGCTCATGTGGGGAGCGATTGCCGCCTTGCTGTTGTGCGCCGATGCTGCCGGGCAGGGACCGTTCGTTTGCGCGACCGCCACTGGTTCCGTTACTCCGACAGTGCGGGCTGAGGGGCTGACGGAGAGAGTCGGAGATATTGTTCTGGTCTGCAGTGGCGGGGCGCCTCTTGCGGCGGGAACCCCTCTGCCGCAAATTAGCATTACGCTGTTTCTCAATACGGCCGTGACCAGCCGGATACAGGACGTTACCACTGGGGCTTCCGAGGCGCTATTGGTGATCGACGATGCCGGCGGAACTAATGAACCTTCGGCCCCAACGACCCAGCTTGCTTGCGGAACTCCCGTGACCGGATGCAGCATTACCGCAAATGGCGGAAACCCATACGACGGCGCGCCTGGGCAGCCGAACGTGTTTGAGGGCATCGCCACCGGCAATACGGTAGCCTTCTACGGCGTGCCAATCCAACCCCCGGGCTATGGCTCCCTCACACTTCGTTTCGTGAACATTCGGGTCAATGCGAATGGCATTGCTGTCGGGCAGGCCGCTCCAGGACAGGTGTCTGCGTCCATTGCCGTTTCCGGTGGCCCCGCTATAATGAACTCGACGCTCGCTGTGGCCTTCGTGTTGCAAGGCCTTGGATACCAGACAAGGGACGCGACCGACACGGTAGCCCTGTCAGGCGCAGTCGCCCTGAGCCCGTGTGTTGCGGGGACGCCCTGCCGGGTGGCAACCCTTCGCTTCGGCGAGAACTTCGCCACCGCCTTCCGGGTGCAGTCCCAGTTTACGGAACAGAATATTCCGGATATGATTTACAATTCCGAATCCGGATTCTTCAATACCGCCTTGGCGTCGTCTAATCCGAACCTCGCGACGGCGGGCGTGGCGGACGCCGGGACCCGGTTCAGTGCCGATTTCCAAGACTTGCCGGCGGGCGCGCAACTCTGGGTCGGCCTCAATCCGATTGGCGGTTCCACGTCCACGCTTCAGGCGGTCCTCACCGCCGGCGAAACCGGGCCGTTGAGCCCGATCGCCTCCGGCGGTTTGATGGGTGGCCTGCCAGCGGCCCAATTGTCCGTGACGTACGGCTCGGCCACGGCTGTGTGGGAAGTGACTGCCAGCAATCCTGCGGCTATCGACAATTTTGACTTCCCGGTTTGGGTGGTCTTCCCATCCGGTTCTTCGCCGTCGGGAACCCTAACCATTCAGGGTTCGTTGGCGCCGAACCCGGACAGCGGAGCATTTAACAGTTCGTCCGGTGCGGCGGCGCAGGGATCGAGCTTTCCGATACCGCGCTTCGTTTCAGAACCACCCCCGGCCGGGCCTACTGCCGCCTACCTGTCGCCTTCCTCGGGCAGCGGCGCCAGTCAGACGTTCGCGCTACTGTACGCCGATCCGCTTGGGGCCACAGACTTGACGTCAGTGTGGGTCTGGTTCACCCCCAATTTCAATTCGGCGTCGGCGGCCAATTCCTGCATGCTCTACTACGCCCAGGCCACCAACCAGTTGTTCTTCCTCAACGACGCCGGCACGGCGTGGTCATCGCCCGTGGCGCCAGGCACGGCCCTGACTTTGAGCAACAGTCAGTGCTCGATCAATGTGGCGGGGGCAAGCGTCACATCGTCGGGGGCAGATCTGACCTTGAACCTTCCAGTGACCTTTACGGCGGCGTACGCTGGAACGAAGAGCACTTACATGTATGCGGCTGGGTCGAGCGCCAACAGCGGATGGCAGTTGATGGGAAGTTGGACGGTGCCGTCCACGGTCGCAGTGGTGAGCGACGTGTCGGTGGCTCCGAACAGCGGCTCGGGTTTGCAGCAGACATTCGCGTTACAGTACGCCGATTCGCTGGGGGCCACGGACCTGACGTCGGTGTGGGTCTGGTTCACCTCGAATTTCAATACGGGGTCGGCGGCTAATTCCTGTATGATCTACTACGCCAGGGCCACCAACCAGTTGTTCTTCCTTAACGACGCCGGCACGGCTTGGTCTTCACCCATGGCGCCTGGGACGGCAGTGACTTTGAGTAACAGTCAGTGCTCGGTCAACGTGGCGGCGGCAAGCGTCACAGCGTCGGGGACGA
Organism: Bryobacteraceae bacterium; assembly: GCA_049522755.1. Lineage (GTDB taxonomy): Bacteria > Acidobacteriota > Terriglobia > Bryobacterales > Bryobacteraceae > PALSA-243. The sequence continues at coordinate 11,871 of JBEKNN010000264.1, forward strand.
ATCTGACTTTGAACCTGCCGGTGACATTTACGACGGCGTACGACGGGGCGAAGAGCACTTACCTGTACGCGGCAGGGTCGAGCGCCAACAGCGGATGGCAGGCACTGGGAAGTTGGACTGTGCCTGTCACAAGCGAAGTAGTGAGCGATGTGTCGGTGGCGCCGAACAGCGGCTCGGGTTTCCAACAGACATTCGCGTTACAGTACGCCGATTCGCTGGGGGCCACCGACCTGACGTCGGTGTGGGGCTGGTTCACCTCGAATTTCAATTCGGGGTCGGCAAATTCCTGCATGATCTACTACGCCAGGGCCACTAACCAGTTGTACTTCCTCAACGACGCCGGCACGGCCTGGTCTACACCTGTGGCGCCAGGCACGGCAGTGACGTTGAGCAACAGCCAGTGCTCGGTCAACGTGGCGGCGGCAACCGTTACTTCGTCGGGGGCAGATCTGTCCCTGAACCTGCCAGTGACCTTTACAGCGGCGTACGCCGGGGCGAAGAGCACTTACATGTACGCGGCGGGGTCGAGCGCCAACAGCGGATGGCAGACGCTGGGAAGTTGGACTGTGTCTGTCACAAGCGCAGTGGTCAGCGATGTCTCG